>CBIHLH010000038.1:0-28156 GCA_966210405.1 uncultured Marinobacter sp. | reverse complement strand
CTCGCGGCCAGTTCCTTCAGCAGACGGGCAAACTCGGTGTCGACCCGGGGAGGCAGAGAGGGTTTACCGGTGCCTGCCACGTCAGACTCCCATGCCAGAAAGCCGATGGTCCAGCTCCCGTAGCCGGGCCGGGGTGCCGACGTCGACCCAGGTGCCCCCGTGGTGAAGGCCCGCCACCCGTTGCCGGGCGATGGCGTCACGCAACACGGGCGCGAGCTTGCCTGCCTGATCGTCGAGCCCGTCGAACAGGCGGCGGTGAAGCAGACTGATGCCGGTGAACGTCAGTTTGTCGGTGCCTTCCTCCAGCACGTAACCTTCGTCCGACAGACAAAAGTCGCCGGCTGGATGGTGCGCGGGATTGTCGGTGAGCACCAGCAGGGCATCGCCGTGCTCGGGCGGTTGCAACCGTTCCAGTGCAAAATCGCACCAGATGTCGCCGTTGATGACCACGAACCAGTCATTTCCGCCGCCGGTCAGCATCGGCAGGGCCCGCACAATACCGCCGGCGGTCTCCAGGGGCGAACCCTCCGCAGAATACTCGAGAGACAGCCCGAAGCGCTCGCCAGTCCCCAGGGCGTGTTCGATCTGTTCGCCCAGCCAGGCATGGTTAATCACGACCTGCCGAAAACCCGCGCCGCGCAGACGTTCCAGGTGATGCACAATAAGGGGTTTGCCACCGGCCTGGAGCAGGGGTTTGGGTGTGGTCAGGGTCAGCGGGCGCATGCGCTCACCCTTGCCGGCAGCGAGGATCATGGCTTTCACCGGCGGGCAGCCTCCTCGCCGGGGGACGGAGCGATTCGGCGCTCGATCAGGGGCATCACGGTCCCGGTCAGCCAGTCGTGAAAGTGGCGCAGGGCCGGCTGTCGCTGGCTGGCGCTGATCAGGTAGCCGACGGTACGGGGGACATCGCCGAGATAGCCGGTTTTGCCGTCGCGAATGGCCAGGCGGGCGAAAATGCCGGCCGCCTTGAGGTGGCGCTGCATGCCCATGAGCTCAAACCACTGGCGGAACGTGTCCCTGTCGGCGCGATGCAGTCCGAGCTCGCCGGTGGCCTGGCGGAAGAATTCCAGCCAGCGTGTCAGTCGCGCTTCCGGCCACTGGATGTAGCAGTCCTTGAGCAGGGATACCGCATCGTAGGTCACCGGGCCGATGACGGCGTCCTGGAAATCAATGACGCCGGGCCGGTCGGTGCCTGGCCGAATCAGCAGGTTGCGGGAATGGTAATCCCGGTGCACGGTGACTTCCGGTTGCGCGAGGGCGCTCTCGCGGAGCAGGGCAAATGCCGTATCCAGCATCGCCCGCTCGCCATTACTCAGGGTCATTCCCAGGTATTGCTCCAGCAGCCAGTCCGGAAACAGCGCCATTTCCCGGTCCAGCAGGGCGGCATCGTAGGGCGGCAGGGGGTTGTTACCCGTGTCCGCCTGCTGAATCAGGGTGAGTTCCCGCAGGGCTGCGCCGTAGAGCCGGTCCGCGGACTGCTCATCGAGTTCCGCCAGCATCAATCGGTCACCAAAATCCTCCAGCAGCAGAAAACCCTGCTCCAGGTCCACCTGCACCAGATCCGGCACGGCGATGCCCTGCTGGTGCCAGTGCCGGGCAATGTTGACGAATGGTACGCAGTCTTCGTGCTCGGGCGGAGCGTCCATCACAATGAAGGGGTCGCTGCCGGCGCCCCGCTTGTGCACACGGAAGTAGCGCCGGAAGCTGGCATCGCCGGAGACTGGCTCGGCCCGGGCCTGCTCGAAGCCGGGAAACTGTCTGACCCAGTGGGTCAGGCGTTGAAGGCGGTTATCCATAATGTCGGGCGTGTTCCTGGAATTGTCGGTGCGCTGACTGCGAAAGTTAGCAGAGGAGTATAAAGAGGGTAAATCGGTTTTGCAGTGGCGTCGTGCAAACGGGCGCAGCCCTTAAACGGGAGTTTCCGTTAACAAGCCTGAGGGGCACGTGTAAACTAGGCCGCTATTGCCGATGACCATCCGATCATTCACCCGGAACAGGAATACTGCCACCGTGCCACGTCCCGACAGCCATCTGCCCCTGCCGCACGGTTGGCTGCGGTGCCGGATGAGGTATGGATTGATTGCCGGGGTGGCCACCTGGTTGCTGTCGGTGACAGCGGCCCCGGCTCTGGCCCAGTCGCCGCCGTCGGCTGCGGAAATCGACTGGCGCCCGAAACACCAGTTACCCGACCCGATGCGGGACAGATTGCCTGCGTTCTGTGCCGGTGGCTATCTGCCTCCCGGTGAAGGAGCGGGCGAGGGTGCCCTGTTTGGCGGCCCACCGGGCGCTGGCCAGGCCTTGCACGCCACTGGCCTTGAGGCCCGTTACCGGATTGACCGTGAGCTCTACCTGTCGGGGGATGTGCGCATTCGCCAGGGCCGTTTCGAAGTGACGGGTTCGGAAGCCCGTTACAACCAGGCCGGGGGTGCCGTGTCCATCCAGGGTCCGCTGGTGAGCCGGGGTGACGGGTTCCTGCTGACCGGCGACAGTGCCGACTACGATGTTCAGACCGGGCGCTTCGACATCAACACGGCGACATTCCTGTTACACGGGCCGGAAATGCGCGGAAGTGCCGGGCACCTGGCGCGGGTACATAACAATGAAGTACTGATCACGGAAGGGATGCTGACGACCTGCGGCCCCCGGCAGAACGACTGGGCCATTGTTGCTTCGGACATCCGGCTGGATCAGGCCGAGGGCTTCGGCACCGCCCGCCATGTCCGGCTCGAAGTACTGGATGTGCCCGTGTTCTACTGGCCCTACGCCAGCTTCCCGATTGACGACCGTCGAAAAACCGGCTTCCTGTACCCCCAGTTCGGGTCGTCCAGCGCGGGCAGTGGCGCGTTTCTGTCGGCGCCCTATTACCTGAATCTCGCGCCGCATTACGATGCCACCGTCACCCCCCAGTACATCCACGGCCGCGGTCTGTTCAACGAGGTGGAAGGTCGTTACCTGAGCCCGCTGGGGGAGACGGTCCTCCAGCTTGGCTACATCAACAACGATTCGGAGTATGAACAGGAAAATCCGGGCGAGGATGGTGAGCGCTGGGCCCTGGACGCCACTACCGAGGCGAGGTTTAACGATAACTGGACTGGCTACGGCGATTTCTCGGTGGTCAGCGACAACGACTATCTCAGCGACCTGAACCGGAGCCTGGAGATCAACCAGGCCACGCACCTGCGGCGCCGGGGCGGGGTGCGATACCGGGCGGAGCACCAGTATTTTGAGGCGTATCTGAACGACTATCAGACCATCACCGAGCGCATCGCCGATGCCCAGCGGCCTTATGCCCAACTGCCCGAAGTGCTCTATGGCGGAGAAACGAGTCTTGGCTGGCTTGAGGCCGGCGTGGAGAGCCAGTACACCTATTTTTACCGCGACAACGAGGCCCTGACCGGACTGGACCGGGCCAACGGCCAGCGCCTGCGCGCCCGCCCGGAGCTGGCGCTGCCCATGCGCGCCCTGTGGGGTTTCAGCCGGCCGTCGGTCAGCGTGGACTACACCCGTTACCAGCTTGAAGACTATACCCTGGGTGACGGTGCCTTCGACCGGACGGTTCCGGTTGTCGAATGGGACAATGGCCTGTATTTTGACCGCCAGTCGACCCTGTTTGATGTGCCGTACAATCAGACCCTCGAGCCGAGGCTGTATTACGCCTGGGCCGGTGCCGAGGCGAACCAGAATGATATCCCCGATTTTGACACCGCGCTGCAGACATTCCGTTTTGACCAGCTGTTCCAGCCGGACCGGTTTACCGGTGGTGACCGGGTCGGTGACACCCACCAGTTGACGGTGGCCCTGACCAGCCGTTTCAATGATCTGCTCACCGGGGCCGAGCGCGCCCGCGTCAGCCTGGGCCAGGTGCAGTATTTTGACGACCGGGAGGTCAGCCTGTTTGGCGAGGGTGCCAGCAACGAGAGCCGCTCGCCACTGGCCGGCGAGGTGGTGCTGCATCCGCTCGATACCCTGGAAATACGCTCGTCCGGCTTGTGGGATCCGGACACCGGTCGTACCGAGGAAGGCCGCAGCCAGGTGCTGTTCCATTCCGAAGACTACCGGTATCTGGCGAGCATCGGCCACACCTACAGTCGTCAGGACGATCTGGACCAGTCGGATATTGCGGCGGTTTTCCCGGTGACCGACCGTGTTAGTGTCATCGGCCGCTGGGTGTATGATTCCGGCCTTGATCGCACGGTGGGGTCCCTGGCGGGGCTGGAATACAGCAACTGCTGCTGGAGCGTCCAGGTGGTGCACCAGAACTACCTGACGGATGAACGGGAACTGGATACGCGGGTACTGTTCCAGATTCAGCTCAAGGGGCTTGGCGGCAGCGGTGGCTCATCGGCCCGGATTTCCGAAGCCATTGTCGGTTTTGATGAACGGGAGCGCCGCCGGTTTGGAACTCCCTGACGAAACCTGGAACAAACCCTGTGTTTCGCGCAGGTTCACATGTCCATGAAGAGGTGATTATGAAGGCGACGTTTCGCCATGGTGTACACGCACTGCTGATGTTGCTGGCGGTCACGTTCTCTCTGTCGGTACAGGCGGAGCGCAAGCTGCTGGATCAGGTGGTGGCGATTGTGGATGACGGCGTCATCCTCCAGACCGAACTGGAAGCCCGGATCAATACCATTGTGGGCCGGCTTGAGGCTCAGGGGACCGGGCTGCCGCCCCGTAGTGTGCTGGAGGACCGGGTGCTGGAGCAGCTGGTGACGGAATCCGTCCAGCTCCAGATGGCCGAGAAGATGGGCATGCGCATCAGCGATAACGAGCTCAACGAGACCATGGCCAACATTGCCGATCGCAATGGCATGACCCTGGCCCAGTTTGAAGAACAACTGGCGGCCGAAGGGGTAACCTATCGCCAGGCCCGGGAGCAGATCCGCAACGAAATGCTCACCAGCCGGGTACAGCAGCGGCAGGTGGGAAACCGGGTCCGGGTCACTGATCGGGAGGTGGAGAATTACCTGGAAGCGTTGGAAGATCGGGGAGGTAATCTTGCCGAGTACCGGCTGGCCTACATATTCATTGAGGTGGACGACCCCACCAACGACCAGGCCGTGGAAGAGGCCCGCGCCGAGGCGGAACGCCTGAGGGCGGCCATTGCCAATGGCCGGGACTTCCGGGAAGTGGCCGTCGCCGAATCCGATGCCAGCAACGCCCTGGAAGGGGGCGACATGGGCTGGCGGACGGAGAGCCAGCTGCCATCGCTGGTGGCTCCGGTGGTGCCGGACCTGCCCGTGGGTGAGCCCTCCCGGGTACTGGAGAACAACAGCGGCTTTCACCTTGTGATGGTGATGGACAAGCGCGGTGGCGAACAGAAGCAGGTGATCCGGCAGCACAAGGTCCGGCATATCCTGGTGCGCCCCTCCGAGGCGAGGACCGATGCCCAGGCGGAGAGCAAGATCCGGGACATCTACCAGCAACTGCGTGACGGTGCGGATTTTGCGGAACTGGCCCGGGAAGAGTCCGATGATCCGGTGTCCGGTTCCGACGGCGGCAACCTTGGCTGGGTCAGCCCGGGCCAGATGGTACAGGCGTTTGAGCAGGCCATGATCGAGGCGGATATCGGTGAGCTGAAAGGGCCGTTCCGCTCCCAGTTCGGCTGGCACATCCTGCAGGTCCAGGAGCGGCGCCAGAAAGACATCAGTGAGGACGTAAAACGATCGGAAGCCCGCCAGGCCATCTATCGCCGCAAGTTCGAGACCGAATTGCAGAACTGGCTGCGGGAAATCCGTGACGAGGCCTTTGTCGAGTTCAAGGGTGGGTATGCAAAGGATACCCCCACAGAAGAAGAGCCGGTGTCCTGATGACAACGCCCCTGGTTCTGGCGCTGACCGCTGGTGAGCCGGCGGGTATCGGCCCCGAGCTGTGTCTGCAGCTGGCCCTGGAGACCAGGGCCGCCGGTATCGTGGTGGTGGCAAGCCAGCCGCTGCTGGAGGCCCGCGCAAAGCAGATGGGTTTGGCTGTTACGCTGCACCCCTGGCGCCCGGGCGCGGTGCCCCGGCTGGACAGGGGGCACTTGTCCGTGCTGCACGTGGAAGGCTGTGCCAGCCATGAGCCGGGCCGGCTGAACCCTGCCAGCAGTGCCTACGTGCTCAGAACCCTGGAACTGGCCGGTAACGGCTGCCTGAGCGGGGATTTCGACGGCATGGTCACGGCGCCGGTGCACAAGGGGGTGATCAACGAGGCCGGTATTGCGTTCAGCGGCCACACCGAATTCCTGCAGGAACTGTGCGGGGTTGAGCGGGTGGTGATGATGCTGGCCACCGAGCAGCTGCGGGTGGCGCTGGTCACCACCCACTTACCGCTCAAGGACGTTTCGGCAGCGATCACGGCGGAGCGGTTGAGCCAGGTGACCCGGATTCTTGATGCCGATCTGAAACGGTTTTTCGGTATCGGGCAGCCCAGAATCCTGGTGGCCGGGCTGAACCCCCATGCCGGTGAAGGCGGGCATCTCGGGCGCGAGGAAATCGATACCATTGTGCCGACTCTGGACAACCTCCGGGCCGAAGGGCTTTCGCTGACCGGGCCGCTGCCGGCCGATACCCTGTTCACACCCCATTGGCTCGAACAGGCCGATGCCGTGCTGGCCATGTACCACGACCAGGGGCTGCCAGTGTTGAAATTCCAGGGCTTCGGGCGCGCCGTGAACATCACCCTTGGTCTGCCGGTCGTCCGCACATCCGTGGACCATGGCACGGCACTCGACCTGGCCGGTACCGGTCGGGCTGATTCCGGCAGTCTGCACACGGCTATCCGGGTGGCAGAGCACATGGCCCGCGGCCTTAAATCCGCCAAGCAAGAGACACCTTCGTGAGTAACAAAGCCGGCCACCAGGCCAGAAAGCGGTTTGGTCAGAATTTCCTGCACGATCCGGGGGTGATTGAGCAAATCATTCGCGCGATTAACCCCAGACCGAAGGATGCCATGGTCGAGATCGGCCCCGGCCTGGGTGCGCTCACCGAGGAAATCCTGGCGGTGAACCCGGGGCTGCAGGTGGTGGAGCTTGACCGGGACCTGATTCCGGTGCTGCGCACGAAGTTCTTTAACTACCCGGAATTTCGCATCCACGAAGCGGACGCGCTCAAATTCGATTTCAGCCAGTTGATGGTGGACCGGCCCCTTCGAATTATCGGTAATCTGCCGTACAACATATCCACACCATTGATTTTTCACCTGCTGGGGCAGGCGGGCGTGGTGCAGGACATGCACTTCATGCTGCAGAAAGAAGTGGTGCAGCGAATGGCGGCGGTGCCGGGGGACAACAATTACGGGCGCCTGGGCATCATGACCCAGTATTTCTGCAAGGTGCAGCCGTTATTTGAAGTCGGCTCCGGCGCTTTCCGGCCGGCGCCGAAAGTGGATTCCGCCATTGTCCGCCTGGTTCCTCACGGGACCTTGCCGCACCCTGCCCGGGACCTGACCACCCTGCAGGCTGTGGTGCGGACTGCCTTCAACGCCCGCCGAAAAACACTGCGCAAGGCCCTTGGCGGTCTGGTTTCGGTAGCTCAGTTGCAGAGCCTGGGGATCAACGATGGTCTGCGCCCGGAAAATCTGGGTCTGACCGACTATGTGGCCATTGCCGACTTGCTGGTGGAGGAAAAAGGCACAGCCAATCCGGTAAATGAGGTAAGTGATGACTGACTACGCCATTGGCGATATTCAGGGCTGTTACGACCGCCTGAGGGATGTGCTGGCCAAGGTGGATTTTTCACCTTCACGGGACCGGCTCTGGGTGGCGGGAGATCTGATCAACCGGGGGCCGTCCTCCCTGGCAACCCTGAGATACATTGAAAGCCTGGGCACCTCGGCGATGGTGGTCCTGGGTAATCATGATCTGCATTTGCTGGCGGTCGCCCTGGGTGGCCATGAAGTCCGACGTAAAGACACCCTGGCCGATATCCTCGACGCCCCGGATCATGACCGGCTGCTGGACTGGCTCCGGCAACAACATCTCTGTATTCACGACCCCACCCGCAATCTGGTCATGGTGCACGCCGGCCTGCCCCATATCTGGTCTGTGGATCGGGCCGTAGGCTTTGCCCGTGAGGTGGAAGGGGTGATTCGTGCCAGCACCGCGCAGGAATACTTCGCCCACATGTATGGCAATCAACCGGAGCGTTGGGACGACGGCCTGACCGGTATGGACCGCTGGCGGGTGATTACCAATTATTTTACCCGCATGCGCTTCATCGCCAGCGACGGCACCCTGGAGCTGGCCACCAAGGAGTCGGCCGACAGCGCGCCGGAAGGCTTTATCCCCTGGTTCCGGTTCCCACGGGAGGACGATGTCCGGGTTGTGTTCGGACACTGGGCGTCCCTGGAAGGGCGCACCGGCACGGACCGGTTCATCGGGCTCGACACGGGCTGTGTCTGGGGCGGTGCCCTGACAATGATGAACCTGGACTCCGGGGAAAAGATCCATTGTGACTGCTGATGCCGTAAAATCCACAGTGATGCGCTGGCCCCTGGCGACAGGGGCGACCCTGGCCCTGTTTGCCGTCATGGCCGGTGCCTTCGGTGCTCACGGCTTGCGCAGCCTGGTCAGCGCCCGGGGCCTTGAAGTTTTCCAGACTGCCGTCACCTATCAGATATACCACTCGATTGCGTTGGTGCTGGTAGCCCTGTTGGCTACCTCCGGCCTGTCCCGGTCATTGCTGGCCTGGGCCGCGGGTTTCTATCTGGCGGGTATACTGCTGTTCAGTGGCAGCCTTTACCTGCTGGTACTGACCGACCTGAGCTGGCCAGGGCCGGTAACGCCCATCGGTGGCGCTTGCTTCATGGTGGGCTGGGCGCTCCTGCTGGCTGCGGCGCTGCGCAGGAATCAATGACACACTGAGGTTGAACAGGATATGCAGGTTCAGGTAAATGGCGATGCGATGGAACTTCCGGCAGGCGCAACCATCGCGGCTCTGATTGACAGAATGGCCCTTGCGGGCAAACGGCTGGCTGTTGAGGTGAATGAGGACATCGTCCCCAGAAGCCGGCACCCGGAATTCACCCTGAGCGATGGCGACCGAGTCGAAGTCGTTCACGCCATCGGCGGCGGCTGACAAAAAGAGCGCGCTGCCGACTGCCCTCACTGGTAACGACGATTTTCACCCTCCAGAATTCAAGAGTCCCAGGAAACTATGACAGACACACCCGAAACTCAGCTCCCCGAAGACAAACCCCTTGAAATCGCCGGCCGTATCTACCAGTCGCGGTTGCTTGTTGGCACCGGCAAATATCGCGACCTGGCAGAGACCGGCCATGCCATTGAAACCAGCGGTGCGGACATCGTGACGGTGGCCGTGCGCCGGACCAACCTGGGCCAGAATCCGGACGAACCGAACCTGCTGGATGTAATCTCCCCGGAGCGTTACACCATCCTGCCCAACACCGCTGGCTGCTACACCGCAAAGGATGCCGTGCGCACCTGCAAACTGGCCCGGGAACTGCTCAATGGCCACGATCTGGTGAAACTGGAAGTGCTGGGCGAGGAAAAGACACTGTACCCGAACATGACTGAAACCCTGATCGCGGCCGAAGAGCTGATCCGGGACGGTTTCAAGGTGATGGTCTACTGCTCCGACGACCCGCTGCTCGCCAAACGCCTGGAAGAGATGGGCTGTATCGCGATCATGCCGCTGGGTGCCCCCATCGGCTCGGGCCTGGGCATTCAGAACCGGTACAACATCCGGCTGATTGTCGAAAATGCCAAGGTCCCGGTGCTGGTGGATGCCGGCGTGGGCACCGCCTCGGACGCCACCATCGCCATGGAGCTGGGCTGCGATGGCGTACTGATGAACACCGCCATTGCCCAGGCCAGAGACCCCATTAAAATGGCCCACGCCATGCGTCTGGCCATCGAGGCAGGCCGGGAAGCCTACCTGGCTGGCCGTATGCCCAAGAAACGATACGCCAGCGCCTCGTCGCCCATCGATGGCACCTTCTTCTGATCTCGGGCACAATCCGGACTAACGATAACCGAGGGCCGGCACTAAACGACCGGCCCCGACAACGATAAATCAGAGCGCTGCTGTCCTGCCATGACTGATCAGAAACCCAGTCGCCGCGAGGCGATTCTCCATGCCCTTGTGGAACTCCTAGAAACCGACCCGGGCGCCCGCATCACCACGGCCGGCCTGGCCAAATCCGTGGGTGTCACCGAGGCCGCCTTGTATCGCCACTTTCCAAGCAAGCGGAAAATGTTCGAGGCTCTGATCGAGTTCGCCGAAGAAGCGGTGTTCTCCCGCTGCCAGGTGATCCTGCAGGAGCAGGAGGATGTTCGGGTTCGCCTTCAGCAACTGGTGCACCTGGTGTTGGTGTTCGCTGAGCGCAACCCGGGGCTGTGTTGCGTGCTGACCGGCGATGCCCTGATGGGCGAAAACGACACGCTGCGCAAACGTGCGTCGCAGTTCTTCGAGCGCCTGGAAACCCAGGTACGCCAGACCCTCAAAGAAGGCGACATCCGCCAGGGCCTGCGGCCACGAACCAGTGCCGCCCGGGGCGCGGATTTTGTCCTGGTGTTTGTTGAGGGCCGAATCCAGCGGTTTGTGCGGTCGTCGTTTTCGCGGTTGCCTTCGAATGATTTTGAGGAGAACTGGGGGTTGGTTTCCGAGGGTGTTTGGGGCTGACTTTGGGAGTTGGCTTCTGCTTTGTAGCCTGAGGGTTTTGGCGTAAGGGAGCGGTGGGATTGCTCTGCACAGAACCGCTACGAGCACGTCCATGTGCGCTTGTTTCCGGCCATCCATGGCCTCCAACATTCTGTGCAGAGCAATCCCACCGCTCCCTTCTGGCTCATCCGATAGATCCCTCATACCCGGAAGCCGAACGGAGAATGGAACGAACCGGCGCCCACACCGCCGGTGCCGAAATCAGGATGTCGCGGCCCCAGAGGTCGGCCGGGTAACCGTCCGGCACCTCGCTGAAGTGGCCGGCCGTGGCGCCGGCTTCCAGGGCGATCAGGCGGGCGGCGGCGAAGTCCCAGGGGCTGACGTTCTCGTAGTAGATATCCAGCCGGCCGCAGGCCACCCAGCAGATGTCCAGGGCCGCCGAGCCAATGCGGCGAAGGTCCCGGCACTGGTGAATCATCGCATCCAGGCGTTTAATCAAGGGTTCCAGGCTGTCCTTGGTGTACGGAAAACCGGTGGCAAACAGCGAATCCCTCGGAACCGTGGCGCCGCTGTGACGGATTGGGCGGCTGTTGAGAGTGGCGCCTTCGCCCCGGGTTGCCCGGAAGGTTTCGCCGGGAAACGGTGCGTGCACCACGCCTACCTGTACCCGGCCTTTTTCGGCATAGGCAATGGAGACCGCCACCTGCGGGTGGCCGTAGGCATAGTTCACCGTGCCGTCGATGGGATCCACAATCCACAGTGGCGTGTCCAGTTCCTCGGCCTGGCTGAGGTCCGGCATGGTTTCTTCGGAGAGGATTCGATGGCCCGGGAAACGCTTGCGGATGGCGCCGGTAATGAACTCATCGGCCATGACATCGGCGTGAGTCACCAGTTCGGTCTGGTGTTTGTAATCGGTACGCAGGGCCTTGCCGTCCCGCTCGCGGCGGATCAGCTCGCCGGCTTCGTGAGCCAGGTCTTCGGCAAAGTCGGTAATCTCGAGCAGAGTCACAGAATCAGACATGGCGCCCCCGTTGATATCCCGTCAGAGAGTGAGGGCGCCAGTCTAACACGGCAGAATCAGAGGCTGTGTAACCACTGCTCCATCTTGTCCATGGCTTTCACCAACCGCGGGCACGCCTGCTTGACGAAGTCATCACCCAGTTCCTGATTGCCGTAATCGCCGCCGGCCAGGTTCAGGGATTCGGCGCCGTCGAAATCCACAAAGGCCAGGCGGGCCGCCAGGTGATCCGGCACGAATCCGAAGTCGCTGGCCGGCAGGATGGCGACGCCGGTATTTTCCAGCAGGGTCTGGCAGAAGGCCTGGCTGGTCTTGATATCCCTCTTCGCGAGCTGTTCCCGGAACCCGGAGAAGTCCGGGAACAGATAGAACGCGCCCTCCGGCTTCTGGACAAACGCGCCCATATCGCTCAGGCGGCGATGCATGTATTCGCCCACCACCTTCAGAACCCGGCGGGACTGTTTGAGGTATTCCTCAATGTCGTCACCGCCGTTGAAAGCGGCAATGGCCGCGTGCTGGATGGGGGCGCTGGTGGCGGTGTAGGTTTCGCTGGCGATGATTGCCATGGCGTCCTGCAGTGGCCGCAGCTCCCGGGGAAAGATAAATGTACCCAGGCGCCAGCCGCCGGCGCCGGCCCATTTGCTCAGGCCGGTGCTGATGATGGTACCTTCCGGGTAGTAGCGGGCGATGGACTTATGCCGGCCCTCGAAGTGAACTTCACCGTAAATCTCGTCGGACAGCAGGATCAGTTTGTATTTGCGGGCCACATTGGCAATAGCCAGCAACTGGTCGTCGGTGTAGGTGCAGCCGGTCGGGTTGGACGGGTAGTTGAGGATCAGGATCCTGGGCCGTGACGGGTCATCGCGGCAGATGATGTCCAGTTCCTCGGCGGTGAGCTGCCAGTTGTTCTCGGCATGGGTCGGTAACCAGTGTACGGACCGGCCGATGATCCGTGCCTGCGGGGCGTAGGAGACCCAGCTCGGGCGCGGAATCAGCAGGTCACCGTAGTAGGCCAACTGCAGCATGAACAGCAGCTCCTTCGACCCCGGGCCGATCAGTACGTCTTCCCAGGTGCAGCGCATGCGCTCGCTACGGTTAATGTACCCGGCGATGGCTTCCCGCAGGCCCTTCAGGCCCTTGACTGGCAGATAGTCCTTTTCGTGGGCGTGCTCCCGGAGCGCCTCCACCACCCGCTCCGGCACCGGAAACGGCGATTGCCCGAGGCCCAGCTTGATGATGTCCTTGCCTTCGGATTTGAGCTGATTGCTCAGCTCGTTGATGCGCAGGGTGGCCGAGGGCTGGATGCCCCGAACGTTGAGGTTGATGGCGTAACGGTGGTCGTTTTGAATGTCCATGGTCCCGGTCTGTTGGTTGCAAGTGTCCCTGCCAGTATAGGAAAGCCAAACCGGGCTGTGTCATGGTTTCTGATAGGTGATTGCCGAGGCATTACCGGTCCCGGATCCAGACTTCCACCCGGCCGTTGCGTTGTGCGCCCTGGTCGCCGCCGGCGGAGCCCACCGGCAGGTAGTGCCCGTAACCGGTATAGGCGATCGCTCCAAGTCCCCTGTCCTGCAGCGCCTTACGCACGGAGAGGGCACGGAGCTCGGAAATCATCTGGGCCCGCAATTCGTTGCTCTGCTGGTCGGCGTAGCCAATCAGCATGAGCTCATCGGCACTGCGCTGCTCCTGCTCAAGGAAATCCGACATTCGCTGCAGATCCCGGCGGGCCTTGTTGTCCAGCCGGGTGCGACCCTCCGCGAACCGGAAGTTGACGGTCAGGCGCCGATAATTTTCCGTCAGTCGCCGGAAGGTGTCGGGAACATTGGCGCCCAGTTCCGGCTTCACCGCGATCGGGTTCTGGGAGATGAAGCCGGAGTCTGCGACCAGGGCCTGGCCGTCACTGCTCAGGGCGAACTGGATCAGGGCGCGGGCCAGGTCCGGGGTCTCGTCTCCGGGGGTATACATGAACAAGCGGCGGGACAGCGGATAGTCTTCGCTGGCGACGGTTAACTGGTTCGGCTTGAGGGCGGGCGCGTTACCGTCGGAGATTGCCAGCACTTTGCTGTTTCGGACCGAGGCCAGGCCGGCAAAGCCAATGCCAGCGGGGTCGTTGCTGACGTCATCGGACAACCGGTCGTTGGATTCATAGCGGCGAGCCGTGGCGGCCAGGGTGTGGTCATCACCGAGCACGAGGCTTTCAAAGGTGTCCCAGGTTCCGGAGCGGTTATCCCGGGCATAGAGGCGGATGGTGCGATCCGCACCGCCCAGTTCCGACCAGTTCCGGATATTGCCGGCAAAGACATTCGCCAGGGTCTCGATGCTGAGCTGGCTGACCGGATTCGAGGGATGCACCAGAATGGCCAGGCCGTCGATGGCAATAACGTGCTCATTATCCAGGGCGGTCAGGTCGGCACGGTCTGACAAGTGGGTCACTTCCGAGGTCCGGACCGGCCGGGACGACGCCCAGATATCGGCGGCGCCCGATGCCAGGGCCTTGAAGCCGGTGCTGGAGCCATGGGCGGCGACGAGCACCTGAATCGGGTCGTCGCTACCGGGCGTGCGTAACACCGATTCGTTGTCCCTGCCGTTGCCGGTGACCTGCACCGCCTTCCCGGTCCGGTGCTCAAGAAACCCCTCGACCAGCATCGGGGCCAGGGTGGCGCCGATGGTGTTGGAGCCATGAATCTCAAGGTCCGTGGCGCCGGCGCTGCCGGCCATCAGGGTCCCGCCTGCCACCAGGGCGCGGCACAGCCTGGCTGGAAAATATCCGATGCTTCTCATCTGAAAACCTCAAAATAACAGGGAATTAGCATGACCAGAAGAATGCGACAGAAATGTGACAACAGTATTTCAGTGGCCGTACCGGGTTTGATCTGAAAGTGGGAAGCAGGCCGTAGAGCGGGACCTCCTGCTCGCTTATAGTGGCGGCTCCGCAGTGACAAAAATACACAGAATGCGGGGTATACCCATGAATCAATCCGTTGTGGCACCGGATCAGTTGCCGGACCGTGCCAGGGAATGCCAACTGCCCATGGAGCGGGTCTTAATCGTTGACGATCACCCTCTGTTTTCCCAGGGCCTTGCCGGGCTGATGCGGCAAGCTGCGCTGGCGTCCGATGTGGTGGTGGCGACCACGGTTGACGAGGCCCTGCATCGGCTGGCGGTGCTGGACAGGGTCGATATGGTGCTGCTCGACATTACGCTGCAGGGCGAAACCGGATTGGCGTTATTGCCGAGAATGGCGGGCCCGGAGGCACCACGGGCCGTGGTGGTGATCTCCAGTGCCGAAGACGAAACCACTGTTCGTGCTGTCCGGGCGACGGGTGCCCGGGGGTTCCTGCCAAAGTCCGCCGGCCGCTCCGCTCTGGTGGCCATGTGCCGGGCCATCAGCCGGGGCCACCTCTATTTCCCCGGCGGCTGGCAGCCAGCGAAGGCCACGGCAATACCGCTGACACCCCGGCAGTCGGAGGTGCTGGCGTTGCTGGCGCAGGGGTTTCCGAACAAGCGCATCTGCCAGAGCCTGAACCTGACCGAGCACACCGTGAAGACCCATCTCAAGGCCATATTCTTGCATCTGGGGGTCCACAACCGCACCGAGTGCGTCAGCCAGGCTCGCCTGCAGGGCTGGCTATAAAGCCGGGGCGAGCGGCGGCCTGCAAGGTCACCCAGAAGCAACTACCGGCACCTGGCCGGTCCTCGACGCCACACTGGCCCCCCATCAGCCCGGTCAGCTCGTAGACAATGGCCAGCCCCAATCCGAGCCCGGCGGCCTGGTCTGGCGTGTGGGTGCCCCGCACGAACGGCGAGAAGGCGGCGTCACGGAGACTGGCGTCCAGCCCCACGCCGTTGTCGGCAACGTCAATGCGGATGGTCCGGCCACGGGTATCGGCCGCCAGGGTCACGAGGTCGCCGCCGCTGTGATCCAGTGCGTTGATGACCAGATTCTGCAGCACCCGAAGCAGCAGTTGAGGGTCAGCCCGGACCTGCAGGGTAGTCTCCGGTTCATCCAGTACCAGGCGCACACCTTGGGCTTCCGCCTGATCCACGGTCAGGTCCACCACCTGGCGGAGTAATTCGGTCAGCTCGAAGCACTCGTTTTCGGCATGCACCATGCCTTCGTTGATCCGGGAGATGTCCAGTACCGTGCCAAGCAGGTGCCGGAAGCGGGCCACCGTTCGCGTCAGCCGACCGACCAGGCTGCGCTCCTCAGCGCCCAGTTGTCCGCCCGCCAGGTTTTCCAGAGTCAGTCCGATGACATTGAGCGGCTGGCGAAGGTCGTGGCTGGCGACGGTGATCAGGTGGGTCTTGCGGGCGCTTTCCGCTTCGGCGTGGTCGCGCAGCAGGCGGATCAGTTGTTGGTCCAGGAAGTGGGCCCGGTGCCGGTACTCACTGAGCCAGGCACCCACCATGCCGACGGTGTTGGCGGTGAGTATGAAGAACAGGTTGATCATCAGTTGCCGGCTTTCCTGCCCGGTGATCCATTCGGTCATCCCATAGCCCAGGATAATCAGGGCGGAAGCCAGGGACGCGCTGACAAACGGAAGCCCCATGGCAAAGTACCCGAACATCAGCATCAGCAGCAGGCCCTCGTAGGGCAGCGGAACGCCCTGCACCCGGGCAGCGCCGATAATGGCCACCACGCTCAGGCCACCGATCAGGTAGGCGAGACCGTACAGTTGCTCGAAGGCCAGGTCGCCCGGGCGGTGCCGGAAGGACAGCCAGCCGATGATTGCGATCACCGGTGCCGTCACTCCCAGCCGGATGGCTACGGTTACGCTGGCCAACCGGGTCGGAAGCATGGTGAGATCCATCACCGTGTAGGCGGCAAACAGCATCAGCGCCGCCAGGGATACCGGTCGTGCCCGTTCGCGGATCAGTGCCGCCCGGCTCTGGCGGAATGGCTGTTCCAGTTCAGGTCGGAACTTCAACCTGCGAAAACCCTCGGCCTGTTGAGTCCGGATGGTCTTTTCTGTCATGTAAACCGGCCTGTGTCGGTCTGGCGATTGACAGTTTAGAGGGCATTGCCCCGGGAAGACGGGCGGCAACGCACATTATTGTGCGTTGCTATCAAGCATTTTCAGGCGAGCCCAGGTCTGTTGTTGTGGCTCCGGGAAGTACTGCTCAAGCAGCTGTGTTTGCTGTTCGGCCCGGTCCGGTTCGCTCAGGCCTGCGTCGTTGAGGTGGGACAGTGAAGCCTGGTACTGGTCGAAGCGGGCCTGAAAGGCTTGCCTGTCCTTCAGGTAGCGGGTGACATCCTGTGCCTCATCCGGCGCCATGCCTGACTCGACCAGCTTCTGCCCGGCACCCTCGGGCGTTGTGGCGGTACGCAGGATTTCCGCGCGCTGGCGGGATTGTTCCTGGCGCTCTTGCAGGTGCACCTCGGTTTGTCGCAAAGGCGTGGGTAGCTGGCTGCGGTGCCAGTTAATCAGTGCTTCCTTCGCCCGGGGCGTGAGGTCGTCCCGCTGTTGAATGGCTATCTGCGCCAGCGTGTATTCGCCATAGGCTTCCTCCAGGCCGAAGAAGGCCTGATGGGCGTCGGCACTGAACAGCGTTTGCCGGAGTTGCTGCAGGTCGGTAAAGGCTTGTCGCAGCATTGCCTGTTGATAGGCCGGGTCCTGTTGGCGGGCGGGATCCAGCGGTGTGCTCTGGAGCATTACGGCCCGCTGTTTGTACTCCAGGTACTGCGCCAGTATGGCCATGGCCTGTTTGGCAGCCGCGGGGGGCAGGTGGTTTTCAGCCAGTTGCCGGATTCTGTCGAGGGCGACTTCCGGTGGTACTTCCCCGACGGTGTTCAGAAAGTAGTCGAAGAAGTCCCGGGTGCCGAGATCAATGATCAGATCGCCGTTGGCGTTGGCTCGCAGGGCCCCGTCGATTGAGGTGCCTGCCAGCGAGCTGGCGAAGGGCTGTTCGCCCAGGCTGTCGGGCGTCCGGTAGGTGGCCATCGCCTGGGCGCCCGGAGCGGAATCGGGGGTTGGTGCCGCCGCCCCGGTGGGTGACGGTTGGTCCGGTGGCGGAGGCTGCCGGTTGTCGAATGCCCTGTCTGGAAGGGTACTGGCCGTTTCCAGCGGGACGGCTGGCCAGGTTACCCAGGTGACACCGCCGGCCACGAGGGCCGACAGTGCCAGCGGCATGAGCCACCGACGGTGAACGGACGGACGATGTCTCATGGCTGCCTCACAGTCCCCGGTTCATGAGCCGGTTGGCCTGGGAGCGGTAGAGCGAGACCGGGTTGGTCCAGACCGAGCGGGCGCCGAACAGGTGATTGATGGCGTCGACGTGGTTCATGTCGTAGTGGGTACCGATCACGTTCCCCATTTTGGTGGAACAGACCCCAACCAGCCCGTCGTTGGGCTCGCTGCCGAAGGCCAGGGAGGTGATGCCCAGGAACGGATCGGTGGCATCGAACACGTTGGTCCAGACGCCACGTCCGGTCCAGGAGAAAAACTTGATCCGGTGGCCGCCGATCCACACATTTTCATTGGTGCCGGAACAGGACCAGCGATTGACGCCCTTCCAGCCCAGGGCATTGTTCAACCGGGTGGTACCGGGAGTGGTCAGTGTCTCCAGCGCCGCCAGGCCATCCTGAGGGTTATCGGACCCGGACAACGCGTTCACCAGGCTGCCGAGAGCGTTGGCAATGGCGTCGGCTCCGCCCTCCACCGAGCTGCCCGGAGGCAGAATGCCGCGCACCACGTCGGCAACTCTGGAGCCCTTGTTGACGCCGTCAATGGAGGTGATCGAGGCAATCTTGTGGGGAATCAGGGATGCCGCGACGCGGGAGGTGGGGGCCCCCTGGCTGTGCGCCATCAGGTTGACTTTGGCGTGACCCAGGCCATTGATGTAATTGGCAAGCTGCTGGCCCCGGGCCTCACTGCTGTTGACGAAAGACACGCTGGCGGAATACACCCGGGCGCCACTGCGCTCCAGGTTCCAGGGGATGGTATGGAAGTAGTTGATCAGGCCGCCGATGGTGTTGAAGCCGGTGACGCCGTGGACCAGGACGATGGGGTGCCGGGTCTGGGTGTAACCGGCGTGGCTGAGAAACGAGGCGGACAGCATGGCCAGCCCCAGCATGACTGCTGTGGTGAATCGGATACGCATGGTTGACTCCTGTTGTTTTTGTACGCGGCAGCAGGTTGCGGCCGTCGGTCGTCGATGCGTGTTCGATTATTCGTGGGAATGGTGGTGTCTGGAATCGCCCATTTGGGGGAGGCTGCACGGCAGCTGGAGAGCGTGGCCGACGCCTCAGGAAAACCGGTGGGGTTCCAGTTCCATGTGCAGGATCCGGTGGCCCAGCATGATCACCCGGCCGGTGTACCGCTCCTCTCCGGTGGAGGTAAAGTCAAACAGGAAGCGGCGCCACACCCGGAGCTGACCCCGGTCATCGCGCCTGAACCAGAGGCCGCGCAGGTAGACGGCATCGTCCAGCAGCATCACGTCCATGGTGTTGCAATAGCGTCGGGCGGCCTGAAGGACGGAGTCCTTGATGGCCTTGGCACGCCACCAGTACCAGATGGCAAAGCCGGCGGTAAATAACCAGAAGAGAGTTCCGAGAGTCACGGTAGGGTCGCTGATCTGCTGTGGCTATGAGTGTCGGGATGCAGCGCCAGATTACCCTAATGGACAGGTCGGGGGAAAGGAAAGGCTGCCCGGCTCACCCATGGGGTGGCCGGGCCCCGGATGATACCGGGATCAGTGGGCAGAGACCGGAGCGCGCTCTTCGCCGGTGTCGTCATCATCCGCCGGGGCGTTGTGGTCCCGCGCCAGCAGAATGTAGAACGCGGGCAGTACGAATACCGTGAACAGGGTGCCGATACCCAGGCCGGCGCTGATGGTCAGACCGATGGCAAAGCGGCTTTCCGCGCCCGGGCCAATGGCAATCAGCAGCGGCACCATGGCGAAGATCAGTGCCAGGGAGGTCATGATGATTGGCCGTAACCGGATCGCAGCCGCTTCAATCACCGCCTCGAACTTGTTCAGCCCGCGATCTTTCTGCAACTGGTTGGCAAACTCGACAATCAGGATGCCGTTTTTGGACACCACCCCGATCAGCGTGATCAGCCCCACCTGAGTGTAGATGTTCATGGTGGCGAAGCCGAGCACGATGAACGTCATGGCACCGGCCACAGACATGGGGACCGAGACCAGGATGATGAACGGATCGCGCCAGCTTTCAAACTGAGCCGCCAGTACCAGGTAGATTACCAGCAGCGACAGGAAGAAGGTCACGACCAGGGCACTACCCTGGGTTGCCAACTGCCGGCTCTGGCCGGTGTAGTCGTAGCTGAAGCCTTGCGGGAAGACCTCGGCGGCGGTCTTTTCCATGTAATCCATGGCAGTGCCCGCGGCCACGCCTGGCATGACAACCCCCTGAAGGGTCAGGGAGTTCTGCTGGTTGAACTGGGTCCGGTTCGACGGTTCAACGTCGTGGGTGAAGCTCACCACGCTGCCCAGCGGCACCAACTCACCGTTGTCAGCGCGGATCTGGTAGTCGTTCAGCTTCTGCTCGTCCAGACGGAATTGCTGGTCGACCTGGGGGATTACCTGATACGACCGGCCTTCCATATTGAAGCGGTTGATATAACCGCCACCGAGCATGCTCGACAGGGTCTGGCCGATGTCCTGCATGGACAGGCCCAGGTCCGCGACGCGATCCCGGTCCACGTTGATGCGGGTAATGGGCCGGTCGAAGTTGATGGACTTCTGCAGGAACATGAAGTTACCGCTGGCCATGGCCTTGCCCAGCAGGTCGTCGGCCACCTGGTTCAGTTGCTCGTAGCTGTTACCGGTGGTGATAACGAACTGGAAGGGCAGGCCGCCACCGGAGCCGGGCAGCGACGGACGGGGGAATACCGCGGTTTGCAGGCCGGTTACCTTGCTCAGCTCGGCGGCCAGCTTGGGCTGGACCTCAAACTGGGACATCTCCCGTTCGCTCCAGGGCGCCATCTTGAAGCCACCAAACACCGCGTTCGGGCTGGTGATGCCAATGATCATGAAGTCTTCTTCGTAGCCCGGCACCGTCGACATGCGGTTCTGGATCTCGTCACCGTGTTCCTGCAGGTACTTCAGGGTCGAGGTCTGCGGTCCGAGTCCCTGGTAGAACAGGATCCCCTGGTCTTCCGTGGGCGCCAGCTCACTCTGGCTCATCATCACCATGAAGTAGATAGAGCCAAGAACGACCACGGCAAAGAACACCACCACGGATTTGGTCTGCATCAGCGACGTCAAGGCCGATTTGTAGCCGTTGGCGAGCCCGTTAAAGGTGCGTTCCACCAGTTGCTCGAACCGGCCCGGATTGCCATGGGGTTTGAGCACCTTGCCTGACAGCATGGGCGACAGAGTCAGAGCCACGATGCCGGAAATCACCACGGCACCGGCCAGGGTGAAGGCGAATTCGGTGAACAGGGAACCGACCAGGCCACCCATGAAACCGATCGGGGCGTACACCGCCACCAGCGTGGTGGTCATGGCGATGATGGGAACGGCCATCTCCCGGGCGCCGTTGATGGCGGCCTGGAAGCGGGATTCGCCCTCCTCGATGTGCCGGTGCACGTTTTCCACGACGATGATGGCGTCATCCACCACCAGGCCGATGGCCAGCACCATGGACAGTAGCGTCAGCAGGTTCAGCGAAAAGCCGAAGGCCAGCATGATGAAGGCGCCCCCGATCAGGGACAGGGGCACCGCCACTGACGGTACAATGGCGGCCCGCATGGAACCCAGGCACAGGAATACCACCACCAGTACGATGACCAAGGCTTCCAGCAGAGTCTTGATCACCTCGCTGATGGAGTTTTCGATGAAGTCTGACGCGTCGTAAGCGAGACGCGCCTTCAGGCCTGACGGCAATTGCTCACGGATTCCCGGCAGCTCTGCTTTGACCAACCCGGCCACGGTCAGCGGGTTGGCACCCGGCGCCAGTTCAATGGCGACATAAGTGGCCGGCTGTCCCTTGTACAGGGCCAGTTGATCGTAGGTCTGGGAACCGAGCTCGACCCGTGCGATGTCCTGGAGGCGGATCTGGGAGCCTTCAAACTGCTTGACCACGAGGTTGCGGAACTTGTCCGGATCGGCCACGTCGGTGTCGCTGGTCATGCTGATTTCAGTGTAGGTACCCTTGGTGTTGCCGACCGCCGCCTGATAGTTGTTGGCGCGGAGTTTGGCAATCACTTCCTGAGGTGTCATGTCCACCGCCGCCAGCCGCTCCGGATCCAGCCATACCCTCAGGGCGAACTCGCGGCCAAACAGGCGGGCCTTACCCACGCCGGAAAGGGCCTGCAGCTTGGGTTGAATCACTCGGGTGAGATAGTCGGTGATCTGGGGAACTGCCAGTTCTTCACTGTAAAAGGCGATGTACATCAGCGCCGTGGAATCCCCGGTAGTGGAGGTGATAACCGGGTCCTGGGCCTCGGCGGGTAGCACGTTTCGCTGGCTGGCCACCTTCGCCTGGATTTCCGCGAGTGCCGCATTGGCGTCGTAGTTGAGCTCCATCTTGGCTTCGATGGTAGAGGTACCCTGGGAGCTGGTGGAGGTCAGGTAATCAATACCACTGGCTTCGGCGATGGCCTGTTGCAGGGGTGTGGTAATAAATCCCTTGATCAGGTCCGAACTGGCGCCGGGGTAAGCCGTGGTAACGGTAACCGTGGTGCTTTCCAGCTCAGGGTACTGCCGGATTTCCATTTCCATGGCCGCCCGGGCGCCCAGCAGCAGTATCAGCAGGCTGATCACCGTCGCCAGGACGGGACGGTGGATAAAAATGTCGGTGAATCGCATTACTCAGACGCCTCCTGCGGTTGCTCGTCTTTCTGGATCTCGACCTTCTGGCCGGCCCGCAGACGAAGCAGACCCTTTGCAACCACGGTTTCGCCGGCCTTCAGGCCAGACAGCACCGCGACTCGGGCGTCTCGGGTTTCCCCGGTGGTAATCGTGCGTCGGTTTACCACCAGATCACCGTTGTCGTTCTGTTCAACCACAAACACGAAGTCGCCATAGGTGTTGTAGGAAATGGCCGTGCGCGGCACTGTCACCACCTCGTTATCTTTCGGTTGCCGGGTCTGGATGGTTGCGAACATGCCTGGACGAAGCTGGCTTTCAGGGTTGTCCAGAGTGGCGCGAATCCGCACGGTACGAGTTTCCGGGTTGACCGACGTATTGATGGCGCTGACCTCGCCTTCAAACGTCTGTTCCGGAACCGCCGCTACCGTGGCCACCACCGGGTAGCCCGTAGCCACGTTCGGTAGATTTTTTTCAGACAGGGTGTAATCGACGTAGATCGGATTCAGCATATTGATTTCAACAATCGGAGTGCCGGTGGGAATGTACTCGCCCTGATCGACCATCCGGATACCCAGTGTCCCATCGAACGGTGCCCGGATGATTTTTTTGCCAAGCCGCGCTTCGGCCTCGCTCACCCTGGAAATGGCTGCATCGAGGTTTGCCTTGGCTTCGTCGTACTGCGACTGGGATACTGCCCGTTTCGGTAGCAGATCAGAGACCCGTTCGAATTCCTGCTTCGCCAGTTGGGCTTCGGCCCGGCGAGTGCGCAGGGCGGCCTCATCGATGGCGGCATTCAGTCGAATTAGCACATCGCCCTGTTTGACCGTGTCACCGGATTCGAAATTGATACTCTCAATGACGCCCGGGACCTCGTTGGCGACTTCGATGCCATTTACGGCTTTAATGCTGCCCACCGCCTTGATGGCCGGAGTCCAGCGTTCCGTCCGGGCTTTGGTTGCCGAAATGAGGGTGGGCGGTTGGGGTTGGGACATCTGCTCCTGCATCTGGCCGAACTGGTAGAACTTGTAGCCAAAGATGCCACCGAGTGCGACGCCGAGGAAAATGATGACAATCAGGAAGCGGGAAGCGGTACGCATAGTTCAGGTCCTGGAATTCTGGGTCCGGTTTTTATGGGGCAAGATTCTATAGGGAGGCTGGTGATCTGCGATCCCTTGCCGATCTCTTGCTTTACAACAGACTGTTGAAATACGGGAAATATTCACGTTTCCCAAAGAATAGCATCCTACAAAATACGGGTGTGGGTTGTCACCGGGTTGTAGGGGTTTCTACTGCGCAGATTCCCTGTTTGCTTGTTTCCGGCCATCCCGGGCCTCCAACATTTTTGGGAGGCGCCTCGCCTCGGGCCCCGCATGCATTCGGACGGGCCGCGAATCGTGATGCAATACTGGCATAGTAAGCTATGCCAATGACAGAATTACGATCATTAAGGGTCTGGGGATCAATTATGCAGTGGATTCTGGGAATCGCACTGGCTGCCGCGGTGTTTGTGATACTGAAGCAATGGGGTGCACTGTCTCCCGAGCGCAAGAAGGCAGCAACCTGGAAGGTTGTCCTGGTGATCGCCGGTGCCCTGTTGCTATTCATGGTGTTGACCGGTCGGGTGCATGTACTCACGGCAGCGGTGGCGGCGTTGATCCCCCTGTTGCGGAAACTGCCCGTGTTACTGAAATTCGCGCCGGTGCTCAGCCGCCTGTTCGGCGCTGGCCAGGCCCGGGCCGAGCGTCAGCCCCCTTCCGGGCGCCAGGCCAGCGACAGCATGTCGGTAAAGGAAGCCTGCGACATCCTCGGGGTTGCCGACGACTGCCCGGACGAAGACATTATCATGGCTCATCGGCGGCTGATTCAGAAACTCCATCCTGACCGGGGCGGTAACGATTACCTGGCGGCCCGGATCAACGAGGCGAAACAGGTGCTGCTGGCCCGGCGACGGGGGTAGCCCCCTTATCCCGGCCAGTGCCGTGGCTCAGGGAAGAAGTTCCACCCGAACTTCGAAACTGTGGCTCTGTGACTGACTGCTGTTGGCCCGGTAGACCAACCCGGCATGGCTGTCAGCGGTTTGGGTGGAGGTGCTCCCCAGCGATACCCATTGCCCCGGTTTGACCCGCCTCTGGGTGATCAGGGCCTCGGTCTGGTAGCCTTCCAACTGCGCGGGATCCTCTTCAAAAGACACAATGCTCAGATCAATGGATTGATCCGAGATCTTCCGGGGGCTGACCAGGAATCCGCTCCGGGTTTCCACCTGCTCCAGTAGGGCGGCCGGGTTGCGGCCCCCTTGAATGGCGAAGGGCAGTGTGCGGATCTGGCCGGAGCTGATCTGTGCGGTCTGGCCATCCTGCATCATCAGCGTGCGCTCCCGGCTGCTGCCCGTGCTGATTTCACGCCGCTCCACGGTGACACCCACGCCGTTGCCGGATGTGGTGACTCCGCCGCCGGACTGTTTTCCGCCGAAGTCTTCCCGGGTGCGCACGGTAATCCGCATCTGCACCGGGGCTACGTCCAGAGTATCCACCAGGGTGCCGATTTCATCCAGTAAGCGGGGCTCGCCCCGCACGACCAACTGCTGCCCTTGAGCGGTGACCGTCATTGGGGCGCCCTGGTACAGTTCCCGGATCTGGCCGGCAACATCGTCGGCCGGGCGGTTTTCCAGGCTGTAGGTCCTGACTTCTGTCTGGGCCTGGGCGGGGGTTGCAAGCAGGATTGCGGCCAGGCTGAGTATCAGAAACACGGAATACTGCCGAAGCGATTGAGTCATGTCCGGGGTCCATCCTCACTGGGAAATATCAAAAAAATCCGGTCTGCGGGTTGCCAAGTGAAAAACCGGGGGTATATATTGGAAAGCATGAAGACCACACACTCGACCTGTCAATTGAATGTTCTGCAAGCTTTCGGTGAGAAACTGAACGCGGCGGGTTCGGCTGTGTTTTTTTGGTGGTTTGGTTATGGCTTTTATTTTAGCCAGAGCCGGGGCCGCCCATAGGATCTTCATCGACCGAATAACGAGGAAGGCAGCCCGGCAGAAAACCCAGGCTGCCACCGGACTCAAAAAGCCCCGACTGGTAGCCCAGCCGGGGCTTTTTGATTCTGACGCAGGGAAACGGGAACACTGACATGAACATGCCCTTGAGCACCGAACTGACAGGCCAGACAGCGGAGTCTTTGACTCTGAATCGGCAGGAAGTGGCTCTGCCGACCCCGGCGGAGCTGAAACAGCAACTGCCGGCGAGTGACGTTATCGTACGTCGGGTAAGTGAACAGAGGCACGCGATCCGGCAGATCCTGCGGGGCACCGATGACAGGACCCTGATGGTGGTGGGGCCCTGCTCTATCCACGATGAGGTGGCGGCCCTGGAGTACGGGGAGAAGCTCAAGGCGCTGGCCGATCACGTCAGTGACCGCTTCCTGATCGTCATGCGGGCCTACCTGGAAAAACCCCGGACCACGGTTGGCTGGAAGGGGCTGCTGTACGATCCCGAACGTAGCGGGGCTGGTGATCTGAATCAGGGGCTGCGCCGTTCCCGCCGTCTGCTTCTCAATCTGGCGGCTATGGGGTTGCCCCTGGCGACGGAAGCGCTGAGCCCATTGGCCATGGATTACCTTGGCGACCTGGTGAGCTGGACGGCCATTGGGGCCCGCACCACCGAGTCTCAGATTCACCGGGAGATGGTGAGTGGCCTGCCGATGCCCACCGGTTTCAAGAACGGCACTGATGGCGGCATTGCCGTAGCCACCAATGCCATGAAGTCAGCCGCCCATCCTCACCACCATCTGGGGGTGTCGGCCACCGGCGCGCCGGTGATGATTACCACGGGAGGCAATCCGGACACGCACCTGGTTCTGCGGGGTGGCCGGGGCCTCACCAACTACGATGCCGGCAGCATTGACCAGGCGATCAGTGCGCTGGCCAACGCCGGCCTGTCAACCGCCGTGATGGTGGACTGCAGCCACGATAATGCCTGCAAGCAGGCGGAGCGTCAGTTGGGGATTGCCCGGGAAGTCATGGCCCAGCGCCGAGCCGGCAACCACCATATTCGCGGACTCATGCTGGAGAGCTTCCTGCAACCGGGCCGTCAGGATGATGGCGAAGATTTGCGTTACGGCTGCTCGATTACCGATCCGTGCCTGGGGTGGGCCCAGACGGAGGCTCTGATCCGCTCACTGTAGACAACAGCAACTGGCCGGCCAGTAGCAGCAGAATGCCGCCCATGAATCGGTCCAGCCAGTGACCGAAGCGGTTAAAGCCTCTGCGCACTCGGGGTAGGGTGAAGAAAACCGCCACCATGGCAAACCAGAGCCCGGTCGCCACGGCCATGTACAGGCCGTAGCCGGCTTGCAGGGCAATGGGTGTGCCTGGGCTGATCACCACGGAGAACAGCGATACGAAGAACAGGGTTGCCTTGGGGTTGAGGGCGTTGGTCAGAAAACCCAGGCGAAGCGCCGCGAGTCCGGACTGACGGGTCTGTGGCGTCGTCTCCACATGAATACCGCCGGCCCTGGCCCGCAAGCACTGGATGGCAATCCAGGTGAGGTACAGCGCTCCCATCACCTTGAGCACACTGAACAGCAGGATGGATTGCTGGATCAGCAGGCCGATGCCCAGCAACGAGTAGCTGACATGCACCAGGATCCCGGCACCAACGCCGAGGGCGGTCAGCAGGGCATTGCTCCGGCTCTGGAAGAGGGCCTGCCTGAGCATTACGGCGAAATCGGGCCCCGGGCTTGCCACTGCCAGCAAGTGGACCAGGGCGACGGTCAGAAACTCCGGCCAGTAATTCTGCATGTTGTCATCTCCGGTACGTTCACCTTTATCTGAAGAACGCTCACAGCGTAGGCGCAAACGGTGTTTTTTTCACGGAGCAGGTGAAACTTGCCCCCGCTTCTATACTGGGATCAGGCCCGGCCGATCCTTCCCCCTGTTCCCAGGGCCGGGACTGCCTGTGAGGAGACTGTGGTATGGATAAGCAAGAAGCAGACGTAGCCATTATCGGTACCGGAACCGCCGGTATGGTGGCCTATCAGCGCGTGCGCAAAGCCACGGACAAGGTGGTACTGATTGAAGCAGGCCAGTATGGAACCACCTGTGCCAGGGTCGGGTGCATGCCCAGCAAACTGCTGATTGCGGCGGCCGACAATGCCAGTCAGATGCGGCTCGGCGAGCTCTTCGGTGTGTCTGCCAACGGCGTGACAATCAATGGCAAGCGGGTCATGGCGCGCGTGCGGTCCGAGCGGGACCGCTTCGTGGATTCCGTGATCCGCTCGGTGGAGACATTCCCCGAAGCGCATCGGCTCATGGGCCATGCCCGGTTCGTCGGCCCGAACCGGCTGGTGGTGGGCAAAGAGACAGAGGTTCATGCCCGGCGGATTATCATTGCCACCGGTTCCCGGCCAAACATCCCCGGATTTCTGAAAGAGGCCAAGGATCGCCTGGTGGTCAACGACGACATCTTCGAGTGGCAGGATCTACCGGGCTCGGTGGCGGTTTTTGGCCCGGGTGTGATTGGTCTGGAACTGGGGCAGGCCCTGAGCCGGCTCGGCGTGCGGGTGCGGATGTTCGGGGTTGGCGGTGCCGTGGGGCCGATCCAGGATGACACCATCCGCGACTATGCCCTGAAAACTTTCAATGAGGAGTTCCCCCTGGACCCGGAAGCAGACGTCAGACAGGTTGAACGGGTTGCCGATGGCGTGGCCATTACGTTTGCCAATGGCCGTGATGGCGAGAAAACCGAGGTGTTTGATTACCTGC
>CBIHLH010000037.1:0-28164 GCA_966210405.1 uncultured Marinobacter sp. | reverse complement strand
CCCTGTTCTACCTGCTGAGCACCACCTTCACGGTCGGCGGCCTGTTCCTGGTCTCCGAACTGGTGGCAAACCAGCGCGGAAGCGCCGGCGACGGGATTGTCACTGCTCCGAAAATGCACAATCGCACCTTCCTGAGCGTGCTGTTTCTGGTGGGTGCCGTGGCTGCCGCCGGGATACCGCCGCTGAGCGGCTTTTTCGGCAAGATACTGATTCTGCAATCGGTGCAGTCCGGATCGGAAATGGCCTGGCTCTGGTCGGTACTGCTGACCGGCAGCTTCCTGACCGTGATCGCCTACAGCCGGGCCGGCAGCATTGTCTTCTGGCGCACGGTGGATGGCCACCTCGAACGCCCTGAACCCCTGAACGGGCGGGTGTCGGCGGCGGCCGGCGCGCTGATCGCCCTGACGGTCGCCATTGTTGTACTGGCAGGCCCCGTCACCCGTTACACAGACGCCACGGCGGCGCAACTGCACAACACCGATGCGTATACCGCCATCCTGCAGATTCCCATGGTCGCGGAGGGTCACTGATGCTGGATCGACTGAGTTTTCCGCAACCCTGGCTGAGTGCCATCCTGTTCACCACCTGGCAATTCCTGAACAATGAATTGTCTGGTGCCAGCGTCGTCATGGGCCTGTTTCTGGCCTGGCTGATCCCCCAGATCACGGCGGGGTTCTGGCCGGAACGCCCCGTGTTCGCCAGACCCTGGCGGGTACCGGCCTATCTGGCCCGGCTGGTCAAGGATATTATCGTGGCAAGCTTCTCGGTCGCCCGGCTGATTCTCAGCCCGCGCCAGCCACGACCGGTGTTCGTCTGCTACCCTCTGCAACTGGAACATCCCCTGGCCATCACCATTCTGGCCAGCACCATTTCACTGACCCCTGGAACCGTCAGTGCCGATGTCAGTGAGGATCGAAAAACCCTGCTTGTTCACACCCTGGATGCCGGCAGCGAACAGGAAGTCATCGACGCCATCCACGAGCGTTATGAAAAGCCACTGATGGAGATGTTCCAATGATGACAGCTGCTCTCTACATCACCATTGCCATGGTCACACTGGCCGCCGTGCTGAATGTCTGGCGCCTGATCAAGGGGCCAGATGCGCCGGACCGGGTACTGGCGCTCGATACCCTTTACGTCAATGCCATCGCCCTGATCATCCTGCTCGGCATCACCCTGGGGACCCGCCTGTACCTGGAGTCAGCGCTGCTGATTGCAGTGATGGGCTTTGTCGGTACCGTGGCGATGGGAAAATACCTGAAGCGGGGCAGTGTCATTGAATAACCGACCCCCTTTATCCAGCCTTCCGGGAGGACACAGCACATGAGCCAGATCGCCGAATACCTGGTTTCCGCCCTGCTTCTGCTGGGTGGCGCATTCACACTCATTGGCGCGCTGGGCCTGGTTCGGCTGCCAGATTTTTACACCCGGCTGCACGGTCCCACCAAGGCCACCACTCTGGGTGTCGGCGCCATCATGCTCAGCTCGGTGATCTATTTCATCAGCCGCGGCGGAGAGCTCGGCATCTCGGAAATACTGATTACCGTGTTTCTGTTCATCACTGCCCCGGTCAGCGCCAACATTCTCGCCAAGGCCGCCATGCACATGGGTGTAAAACCCACAAGCGAGACCCGGGGCAAGCCCTGGGAACAGTGACCAGCCCGGGCAACCTGGCCGGGGCTGAACAGCCCTGAAATTTGTCATTGGACTTACGTAAATTTGCCGTATAGTAGGCCGCCAATACACTTTGAGGAGACAGCACGTATGCTGCACGTGAATGAATATTTTGACGGCAAGGCCAAGTCCATTGCCTTTCAGACCTCGACACTGCCGGCCACCGTGGGTGTGATCAGCCCGGGCGAGTATGAATTCGGTACCAGCAAGAAGGAAACCATGACCGTCATCAGCGGTGCCCTGACCGTGATGCTGCCGGGCATGGAGGAGTGGATGACCTACGGCGCGGGCGAAAGTTTTGACGTGGCCGGCCAGGCCAGCTTCAAGGCGAAAACCGATATCGACACAGCCTACCTCTGCACCTACGAATAACAGTGCACCTACGAATAACATCTGAAATCGCAGAGCGCTCCAGCCGCTCCACCTAAGCGGCGGATCGCCCGGCGATTTTTTCACTTTTCACGGTTTCGGTTTCATCCGATCTGTGTCAGATTTACCCCTGCTTCTCGCGATAACACCAATAATGAGTAAGAGGTAAGGCGTCATGACACAGACCCGAATTCTCCCCCCGGCAGACAATGCCCACCAGTACCCCCTGTTGATCAAGCAGTTGTTACTCTCTGGCCCGCGTTACAACCCGGACCAGGAGATCGTTTACAGCAATCACAGCAAATACACCTATACCGATCTGGTGGAACGCATTCACCGCCTGGCCAACGCCCTGACCGACGCCGGCGTCAAGCCGGGCGATACCGTGGCGGTAATGGACTGGGACACCCCGCGTTATCTGGAGTGCTTCTTTGCGGTGCCGATGATTGGCGCGGTACTGCACACCATTAACGTTCGCCTGTCACCGGATCAGATCGTCTACACCATGAATCATGCCGAGGATGACCTGGTCCTGGTACACGATGATTTCCTGCCGATCCTGGACGCGGTGAAATCCCAGATCAAAACCGTCAAGGCCTACATCCAGCTCACCGATGAGGCCCCGGCTCAATCCACGGGCCTGGAGACCGTGGGCGAGTATGAAGCGCTTCTGGCCAAATCCGCCTATCACTTCGATTTCCCGGACTTCGACGAAAACAGCGTTGCCACCACCTTTTACACCACCGGCACCACCGGCAACCCGAAAGGCGTGTTTTTTTCCCACCGCCAGCTGGTACTGCACACGCTGGCGATAACCGGCTCACTATCAGCCTATGATGAAATGCCCCTGCTGCGTTCGTCGTCGGTGTACATGCCGGTCACCCCCATGTTCCACGTGCATGCCTGGGGTGTGCCCTACGCAGCCACCATGCTGGGCATAAAACAGGTTTACCCCGGCCGCTATGAGCCCGAAATGCTGGTGGACCTGCTCAAGGCGCACAAGGTCACTTTCTCTCACTGCGTGCCCACCATCATGCAGATGATGATGGCCACCGAGTCCATCAAAACCGCCGACCTGAGCAACTGGCATGTGCTGATCGGTGGCAGCGCCCTGACCCGGGGCCTGTGTGACGCCGGAGCCCGGCTGGGCATCCGCATGTACACCGGTTACGGCATGTCGGAGACCTGCCCGCTATTGAGCACCTCTCACCTGACACCCGAGGATCTGGAGCTGCCACTGGCGGAGCAGACCAGCAAGCGGATCAAGACCGGTGTCGCGGTCCCCATGGTGCAACTGGAGGTGGTGGATCCCTCCGGGCAGCCGGTCGCCCACGATGGTGAAGCCAAGGGTGAAGTCGTTACCCGGGCGCCCTGGCTGACCCAGAGTTACTTCAAGGAACCGGAAAAAGGCGAGGAGCTCTGGCAGGGTGGCTGGCTGCACACCGGTGATGTCGCCTCCATGGAGCCCGACAACACCCTGGTCATCAAGGACCGGATCAAGGACGTGATCAAGACCGGCGGCGAATGGCTCTCTTCCCTGGATCTGGAGAACCTGATCAGCCAGCACCCGGCGGTGGCGGCCGCGGCGGTGGTCGGCGTACCGGATGAAAAGTGGGGTGAGCGCCCCCATGCGTTGGTTACCCTCAGGCCCGGCGAGCAGGCGGGTATTGAGGACATTCAGAACCACCTGAAGCAGTTCGTGGACAGTGGCGAAATCAACAAGTGGGCGATCCCCGAACAAATTGATTTCGTAGAGGATATCCCGAAAACCAGCGTAGGCAAGATCAACAAGAAGCTGATCCGGGATCAGTTGAAGTAGCAAGGGGCGGAGCAGGCCCCGGGATCAGATGAACGCGTTCATCTGATCCTTTTTTATACACCGGAAAACGTAAAGTCCACCTCCGGTTTACGCCCGTCAATGATATCCGCCAGCGCCGCCGCCGAGCCGCAGGAGTGCGTCCAGCCCAGCGTACCGTGACCGGTATTCAGGTACAGGTTGGCAAAATGGCTTTTACCAATATAAGGCACATTGGACGGCGTCGCCGGGCGCAGTCCGGTCCAGAACTCGGCCTGGTCCCAGTGGCCGGCTTCCGGCATGATCTCAGCCGCACGGCGCACAATGGCCCGGCAGCGGGTAAAGTTCAGTTGACGGCTATAACCACTCAGCTCCGCCGTGCCGGCCACCCGCAGGCGGTCACCCAGGCGGGAAAACACCAGTTTGTACTCGTCATCGGTCAGACTGACCTTGAACGCCGCAGCCTCGTTTTTAACCGGTACAGTAATCGAATAACCTTTGGCGGGATAGATGTTCAGGGACAGCCCGATCCTGCGGGCCAGGATGGCACTGTAGCTGCCCAGGCTCAGCACGTAAGCGTCGGCCCGCAGGGTTTCGTGGTGGCCATCGGTGACGGTCTGGACCCCGAGAATACGCTCACTGGCCTGCTCAAACGCCAGGATCTCGGTGCCATAACGAAACTCGACACCGGCCTCGGCGCAACGTTGCGCCAGATTCCGGGTAAACTTGCGGGCATCGCCGGACTCATCCTCCGAGGTGTAGGTTGCCCCCGCGATCCGATGCCGGACCGGCTTGAGTGCCGGCTCCAGCTCGATGGCCCGGTCAGCGTCAATCACCTGCCGGTCGCACCCCAGGTCCTGCATGATCCGGGTGGGCCCCATGGCCGCCCGGAACTCGGACGGGCTGGTATAGAAGTGCAGAATGCCCTTCTCCAACTGGTCATACTCAACGCCGGCCTCCTTGCGGAGAGCCCGCAACTGGCTGCGGCTGTAGGTGCCCAGATTGACGATCTGACGAATATTGTGAGCCGCACGGCCAGACGTGCACTGGGCCAGGAACGCCATCGCCCAGCGCCACTGGGCCGGATCCAGCCGGGGCCGAAACAACAGAGGCGCTTCCGGTTGGGTCAACCATTTCAGGATTTTCAACGGTGCCGATGGATTGGCCCAGGGTTGCGCATGGGACACTGAAATCTGGCCGCCGTTCGCATAACTGGTTTCCGATCCGGCCTGGTTCTGTCGGTCAACGACCGTCACCCGGTGCCCCTGTTTCTGCAGGAACCAGGCGGTGGTCACGCCAACCACACCCGCGCCCAGAACCAGTACATGCATGCTTACCTCCGGTTAAATTCAGTCAGCCGCCGGCCCGTTTTACCGTCCAGCCTTCTGCCTGCAATAGTGGCACCAGTATCTCGCGCTGATCCCCCTGAATCTCAACAACGCCGTCCTTGACCGTGCCGCCGGTACCGCACTTTGCCTTCAGCACCTTGGCCAGGGCCTTGAGCGCGGGCTCGTCCAGCGGGATGCCGGTCACCAGGGTCACACCTTTACCTTTGCGGCCCTTGGTTTCCCGGCTCACACGTACCACACCGTCACCCGCCAGCCGGGTCGCCTGTCTGCAGGTGCAGGCCGATACCGGGTTGCGGCAGTCCGGACACATCCTGCCCTCCTCGGTGGAAAAGACCAGGCCACCGTCCGAGCGTTTCTTCATACCTTCTCCATTGCTCAGGACCCCGGCTCCGGGGGTATCAGTCAAGCCCGGGAGGGTACTTGGAAAACATCTCGTCGACCACCTCGTCGATCAGTTCACGACGGGTTTCCGGAGACTGGCCTTCGCGCAGATAGCGACGACTGGCGGCCCGCCAGACGACCTGATCGGTCTCGGTATCCACCAGTTCAACGACCAGCTTGCCCTCTTCAATTTCCCGCACGGGTGGCGGCGCCGAGAGCCCCCACCCAAAGTTACCGCTGCCAAAGCCGAAACCCAGACCAACGCCAACCTGTTCCAGGCGCTCTTCCTCCACGATCTGCCAGTTCACCAGCAGGTCGGCTTCCGCTTCCGGCACCTCACGCAGCCCTTCCTGTTGTAGCTCTCGGGTCACGGCGCTCTGAACCCGGCTGCCATCAAGGGATACATATGAGGAAGCGCTGGCGTTCGGGGCAAACGCCCAGGATGAATAGTTACCAAACACGACCGACGAATTGTAATCGGTCACGACGTTACTCGCACAGCCCGCCAGGGTCAGAGCGAACAGACCTGTCATCAGAATACGCATCAGGGATGCCTCCTCCGTTGTGGATGTTTGCCACCAGTATACGCACACGACACGCGCTTCGATGCCGCTTCGATCCCTTATCTTTCAAAACGGTAATCCAGTTTCCGTAACGCGTGGACGTTACCGACGTTCTCCGGCTGCCCTCAGTCCCGGGCAAACACCGGCAGCCGGATGCTCACTTTCAGCCCCCTGGCGTTACCCCGGGCAGCGACTATCTCGCCATCGTGGGCAGCCACAATGTCCTTCGCAATCGCCAGCCCGAGCCCCCAGCCTTTGCCGCCCCGGGATTTATCCGCCCGGAAAAAGGGCTCAAACAGGTGCGCCAGCACGTTGTCCGGAACACCGGGGCCCTCATCATCCATGTCCAGCACTATCGAGCCCGCCGAGGCGGCCAGGTGCAGGTGGATGGCCCGGCCCGGTGGCGTGTGGTCCAGCGCATTCTGAAGCACGTTGTCGAATGCCCGCTTCAACAGCCCGGCATCACCCAGCACCAACGCTTTCATGCTTTCCGGTGTCGCCACCAGCTTGCATTCCACCCCCTGGTGTTCAGCATAATCCGAAGCCTCCAACAACACCTGATTGACCAGATTGACCGGCTTCAGGGGCTCCCGTTCAATATCACCTCCCTGCTCGGTTACACGGTAAAGCGTGAGGATCTGACCGGTCATCGCTTCAAGCCGCTCATTCTGCCTCAAGATGCTGTTCATCAGGTCCTTATCCGCGCCGTCCTCGCTGGCCAGCTCAATGGCAATGCGTTGGCGCGTCAGCGGTGTCCGGAGGTCATGGGAGATGTCACGCAGCAGGTGCTTCTGCCGCTCCAGCAAACTGTATAGCTGCTCTGTCATGGCATTGAAGGCGGTGGCGAGTTGCCCGACTTCGTCCCGGCGGCGGACAATCCGGTCGCTGACACGCAAACGGGCGTTGCCTGCGGCAATGGCCCGGGCGGTGCTCTCCATATGTTTCATGGGCCGGGACACCAGACGGGCAATCCACCCGCAGGCCAGGGTAATCAGCACGAAGGCCAGCCCCAGTTCAATGGCCCGGAAGAACTTGGGGTCCACCCAGCCTTCGGCATGCATCTGGGGCCAGGCAATCAGTTGGTAGCCCTCACCCACCTCCAGCACGGCCGGCTTTTGCGGGTACCAGCTGGAATTCATCCGGTCTCTGATGGGTGCGGGCAACTGGCCGTCGTTATCATCCTTGTCAACCAGAATCAGATGCAGTGCCAGGCGCTCACCCTCGGACTTGAGGAACCGCCAGGCATCCCCCCGGCCTTTGCTCTCACGGACCTCAATCGCTTCCTGTGCCAGATCCCTGAGCCCCACCTGGCGTTCGATGGCCTGGCGCTCCCGGTCCAGCAAGGTCCGGGTTGCCAGGTTGCTGACGACGACGGTGATGGCCATGGCCAGCCAGATGGACAGAAAAATTCGCCAGAACAACGGGAACATCAGCCGCGTTTTCACACTGGCACCCGATAGCTGTAACCAAGCCCCCGCACCGTCTCGATGCGGGGCGGGTCGTCATTACCCAGTTTTTTTCGCAGATTGCTGATGTGCATATCCAGAGTCCGGTCGTAGGCTTCAAGGCGACGACCCAGCGCCCACTGCATCAGGTCGGTTTTACGCACCACGCTGCCGGCATGCGCCAGCAGGACCTGGAGCACCTCGTATTCGGTCGCAGTGAGTTCCAGCGGCGCGTCATCCTGATAGATCCGACGGTGCCCGGGCTCAACCCGCAGATCACCGCATTGGCGAGTGGCATGGACGTCGGTCTTCTGATCCCAGGCAATCCGGCGCAGCAGGGCCTGTAACCGGGCCACCAGTTCCCGGGGATTGCAGGGTTTGGGAATGTAATCGTCGGCGCCCACCTCAAAACCGACGATGCGGTCGGTCTCGTCCCCCCGGGCGGTGAGCAGCACCACCGGCAGGTGGGTTTGTGCCCTCAGCTCCCGAAGCACCTCCAGCCCGCTGACGTCCGGGAGCATGATATCAAGCACCACAATATCGCTGTTCTGGCCCAACGCCAGTGCCAGCCCGTCCCGGCCATTGGCGGCTTCGCGCACGGTAAATCCCTGATTGGTCAGGTAACGGGCCAGCAATGCCCGCAACTCGTCATCGTCCTCGACCAGCAAGACACGGTTCTGCATACACGCCTCCATCACGACTTGGCGCAGTCTAACATGCCGGCCGCGCCAGCAAGGCACATTCACCCGAGAGAAACGTGATCACCAGGCGGGTTCTGGCGTATGGTACGGTAAGATAATCAGGAGCCTTTCCCAGCCATGCCCGTACCCGATATGCCACCGCTGACCCTGGACACCAGCCATTCCATAAACGACATACCCCGGGCCGACTGGGAGCGCCTGGCTGGCCGGGATAATCCGTTTCTGCGATATGAGTTTTTCCAGGCACTCGAAGCCTCCGGGTGCACCTGTCCGGAAACCGGCTGGCAGCCCTGCCACCTGGTATTCCGGCTCCATGGCGAAATCGCGGGTGTGGCACCGGCCTATCTCAAGTCTCACTCCATGGGGGAGTATGTGTTCGACTGGGCCTGGGCCGAGGCTTACCAGAGGCATGGGCTGGACTACTATCCAAAACTGTTGATCGCCATCCCTTTCACTCCGTCACAGGGGCCACGCCTTATGCTGGACCCTGGCCTGAGCGGGCATGTTCGGCCTGAACAGCTCCACGACATGCTGGATACGCTGATCCACCGCCTGGGAGCCCACTCCTGGCACCTTCTGTTTCCGGACCGGGACAGCCAGCAACGGCTCGATACCGGCTCCGGCCTGCATCGCATCGGCTGTCAGTTTCACTGGCATAACCGGGGCTACCGGAATTTCGAGGATTTCCTGGCCGAGCTGACGTCACGGAAGCGCAAGTCTATTCGCAAGGAACGACGCCAGGTGTCGGAGCAGGGCATCAGTTTCCGGCGGTTTCAGGGGCCGGCTATTCCTGACGAGGTGCTGGCTGCTTTCCATGTCTTCTATCAGGCGACCTACCTGAAGCGGGGCCAGCGCCCCTATCTGAACAAGCCGTTCTTCAGGCTGGTTCGGGACTGGCTGCCGGAGCACCTGCATATCGTCATGGCGGTTCGCGATGACACGATGATCGCGGGCGCGCTGTTCCTGACCGGGGGCGACACACTTTACGGTCGTTACTGGGGCTGCCTGGACGAGTACAACCACCTGCACTTTGAAACCTGCTATTACCAGGGCATTGACCTGGCCATCGAACTGGGCCTGCAACATTTCGACGCCGGCGCCCAGGGGGAGCACAAGCTGGTGCGCGGTTTCGAGCCCGTCATCACCCATTCCTGGCACCAGGTAGCCCATCCGGGCTTTCGTGACGCCATCCGGGCGTTCACCGAAGACGAATCAGCCCAGGTCCAGGCCTATTTCCGGGAAGCCAGGACTCTGTTGCCCTACCGTGAAAAACCGGCGGATTAGGTTCTATACTGAAGAGGCTATCCCGTAACCCGTTGTCCTGATAGTGCACCGATAAACCATTCACGGATACTGACGGGATGAATGCCATGGCGTCGGAAGCCCTGTTTGACCTGATCCCGACCAACACCTTGCCGGTTATGCTGTCACTGCTCGCCTGCGTTCTGGCCCTGGTCGCCATCCTGAGCCTGCTTCGCCTGAAGCGTGATCACCAGCAACGCTACGAGAGCCTGCGCCAGCGGGCGGATACCCTGTGGCGGGAGCTGGATGACCTTCGGGTTGACCAGACAACCCCCTTCACCAGCCCGGCCCTCCGAGACGGAAAAGCGGCCACTGAAACCTCCAGATACCTGACCGAGAAAGAGGCCTATGACCGGATCTGGCCACAGGTCTGGCAGCTTCACGATCGCCTGGGGCTGTTCCTGCGTGCCGTGGAATCCGGGGAACCTGTTGGCGATTTACGCCTGGAAACCCGGAATACCGCCATTGAGGCCCGCAACCTGCTGAACCGGAACCGGCCTTACTGTTGCCAGCAGGTGGATGAGCTGGCCACCCGGCTGATAGACACTGAAATCCGGACCCACCTGGCCGCGTGCCAATACGTGGATTTGGTCAAAGAGGCCTCCACCACACCCTCCACCCATGATCGCAGGGCGCTCCAGGAAAAGTGCCAGCACCTCCACGAGGGCGAAGCCCGGGAGTTGCTACAGCAACTGACCGAGGCGGTTCGTAGCCGGATGATTACCTGAGGCTTCCCTCCTGTCAGCTGTCAGCGATGCGAAACCCGATTTTAAGAACCACCTGGTAGTGGCCAACCTTGCCATTGTCGATATGGCCCCGGGTTTCAATCACCTCGAACCACTCCATGTTCCGGATACTCCGACCACATTCCTGCAGCGCGTTCTCGATGGCGTCTTCGATGCTCTTTTTTGACGAACCGACGATTTCAACTTTCTTGTAAACATGATGATCAGACATAACGCGTCTCCTTTGAAAACCTGTTATACCTTGAGCCTAGAAGACAACCGGCAGGCCATCAAACGGGAAGCCAATGAACACGGGCACTCGTAATCCGGGCGTTAGCAGCGAGCGTATCTGTTACTTATGAGAAAACCGTTCCTGAACTACCTCACCTGGTTTCTGGGGGGCATCCTGTTGCTGCTCAGCGGCCCCCTGTTCCTGGCCACCAGCGGCAGTCTGCAAGGCGCGGAAAGCTGGCACACGGCAACCCGGGAGAGTGCCGGGATTGCGCCCCGGCCGGAGCAGACCGAGGAAGCCATCGTCCAGGTATACGGTGCCCGGGCCTGGAGCTGGCGTGGCTATTTTGCGGTACACACCTGGATTGCCACCAAGGAAACGGGCGCGGATTCGTATTACGTGCATGAAGTGACCGGTTGGCGCCATTACGTGGTCAGTTCCAGGCCCGGCGAGCCGGACCGGCACTGGTACGGTGCAGAGCCGGAGCTCTATGCAGACATTCGGGGTCAGCGGGCGGCCGAGCTGATTCCGGCCATCCAGGAGGCGGTGGAGGCATACCCATACCCGACCGAATACGAGGCCTGGCCCGGGCCCAACAGCAACACCTTTGTGGCCTGGGTCATACGCCAGGTACCCGGCTTCGAGGTGGCACTGCCGAGCCACGCCATCGGTAAGGATTATCTGGGGGATCAAGTGCTGGCTGAGGTTCCGGGCGGTACGGGCTACCAGCTTTCCCTCGGTGGTTATTTTGGTATTCTGGCCGGAATACGCGAAGGGCTGGAACTGAACATTCTGGGTTTGACGCTCGGGGTGAATCCGCTGGGGCTGGGTATCAAGCTGCCGGGGCTTGGTGAGCTGGCGTTACGTAATACCAATCCGATGCCTGGAGGCGCCCCTCAGGACAACCCCAGATAACGCACCATGGCAGCGGCAAAAATTCCGGCGGCAATGGCCGGCAGGGGTTTGCGCAATGCCAGCATGATAACGGCGGTTACCCCCAGCGCAGCCACCGCACCGGCATCGCCACTGAAAGCCATGGGTACAATGATGGCAATCAGTACCGAACTGGCCATGGTATTGATAAAACTCTCAATCCGGGGGTTGATCCTGACGAACGACATGATGAACACGCCGCCGAAGCGGGTCAGAAGGGTGACCAGGGTCATGATGGCAACCAGCGCCAGAACACCGGCGGTTGTGGTCTCAATCGTCATGGGGCTGGCTCCTCGCCGCCGCAGGTGTCTTTTTCTCCAGCCAGAAAAAGCCGACAAGGCCACCGGCCAGCGCGCCTGCCACCACATGGGTGTTGGCGGGCAGCCAGGCCCACGCCACCAGGGATGCCAGGGCCGCAACGGTCCAGGCCACCAGTATCCGGGGTGATTTCTTCCCGCCCAGGGCCATGGCCAGCAGGAAACAGCCGAGCACCATATCCAGCCCCAGGGACTTTGGATTCTGCAGCAGGCCGCCAAAATAAACGCCCAGCCAGGTGCCGATTATCCAGGCGATCCAGAGCACCAGCCCGCCGCCCAGGATGACTTCGAGATTCCGTTTGCCACTCTGATATTCCTGCGCAGACACCGCCCAGTTGGCATCGGTGAGCAGCAGCAACAGGCCGTAGCGCTTACCGGGAGAGACGTCTCTCAGCATCGGATACAGCGAGGCGCCCATGAGCAGATGGCGGGAGTTGATGGCAAAGACCACCACAATCAGCGGCACAATCGACACCTCGCCGCCCCACATGTCGATAGCGGCAAATTGCGAGGCCCCGGCAAAGACCGTGGCACTCATCAGTATCGCTTCCAGGGGCTGCAGGCCTCCCTGGGTTGCCGCCAAACCAAAGGCAGCACCAAACGCCACCACAAATAACGAGATGGGCAACAGCCGAAAGAATTCCAGCCGCACTTTGTGCGGCTGGATTTTATACGTGTAGGAAGCGACAGACATTGATGGAAACTAGGCCAGAATCTGTCGCCTGCGTATAGGTAGATGCCGAAGGGTTGCCCAAAACGGGCCCTCAATGCGGCTTAGTGGACAACGTGAATCTTCCCGTCGGCGGCGGCCAGAGGGTTGTTGAAACTGCTGCCTTCGGCCTGCAACTCGGCTTCCGGATGGTTCAGTGCCATCAGTTCCTTCATTTGCTCCGTGTGAGCCTTGGGCACGTCCACCATCACCAGATAACGACCGGCTTCGATATCGCTGTGAAACCTCCGGATGCGGTAGTTTTCGGTACCGATGCCACCGAAACCGCCCAGCCAGCCACCGGCCAGAACCGCAAAAGCAGCCATGGCCATGTAGGCGGAGACGGGCCAGTCCAGGCCGCCCCAAAGCGCGAGAGGGGTGACAAAAAACACCGCAACCAGAGCGCCGATCATCACTCCCCGCTCAACAAACCGGGGCAGATCGGTCCGGTCCAGAACACTGGCGGAGTGCAGCCGGTGGGTGTAAAGGCCCGCTTCATCCTTGCTGACAATGTGAAAGCGCCAGTTCGAGAGACCCCGTTCGTGCAGGTCGTCGGAAATGCCCTGAACGCTGTCAATCGAATCGACCAGGTAAAATAGCCGTTTCATCGTCGTCTCCTTCACCGGTTATGGTGAACAGAACACACACCTTGATTATAAGACAACCAGGCCATCCTGTTCTGGCGTGCTAAAACCGTTTCATAATAACCAGATCCCTGATAGCGCAAGATTTTCTAAGAAAAACAGTCGCCTCAACAGAACCTTATCGCCCCGGCACCATCAAAACTGTCAAAGTTTGGCGGACAGTAGTTGACGTTTACGTCAAAAGAACTTAGCTTGTTTTCGTCCAGCCCCAAAAGGGCCGTTCCCCACGGGAACACCGGACACTTGAAATCAGAACGCCGGCCACAAGCCGGGCGACAAGAACAAGACACCCGCTCACGCCGAGATCCGGCCAGGTGGGAGAGGATTTCACTATGTTCGATAGCACCCCCTCCATGAACGTATTCAGCCACCCTGAGTTCGACAATCACGAACACCTGTCCTTTTTCTGCGACCCCGAAACCGGACTGAAAGCCATCGTTGCCATCCACAACACCTCCCGAGGCCCGGCCCTGGGCGGTTGCCGGATGTTTCCCTATGCCACCGACGAGCAAGCCCTGCGCGATGTGCTGCGGCTGTCCCGGGGCATGACCTACAAGTCCGCCCTGGCCAATCTGGACCTGGGTGGCGGCAAATCGGTGATCATCGGTGACCCCCGGAAAGATAAAACGGACGCTCTGATGGAAGCCATGGGGCGTCATCTGGAAAGCCTCGGCGGCCGTTACATTGCGGCGGAGGACTCTGGCACCAGCGTGCCTGACCTCAAGGTAATGGGCCGGCACACCCGGCATGTGGCGGGCATCGCCACCCGCACCGGATTTGACGGCAACCCCAGCAATGGTGACCCGTCACCCGCGACAGCCTACGGCACCTTTATCGGCCTGAAAGCCGCCGTAAAACAGAAGCTGGGGCGGGATAACCTGAACGGGCTGAAAGTCGCCATTCAGGGCATTGGCAATGTCGGTTTCCGGCTGGCCAAACACCTCCGGGACGCCGGTGCCGAACTCTGGGTGTACGACATCCACGAAGACAACCTGCGGCGGGCGGTGGATCAACTGGGCGCCAAACCGGCGGCCGCCGAGAATATCCTGTACCTGCCCGTGGATGTGGTCGCCCCCTGCGCCATGGGTGCGGTGCTGAACGACACCAGCATCCCGCAATTGCAGGCCCCCATCGTCGCCGGGGCCGCCAACAATCTGCTGGAACACCCGGAGCACGACGCCATGCTGCGGGACCGGGGCATCCTCTATGCGCCGGACTTCGCCATCAACGCCGGGGGCATCATCGATGTGTTCTACGAGCGTACCGGCGCCACGCCGGAGAAAGTGCGCGCCCATGTCGACACCATTGGCGACACCCTGACCGAGATCTTCACCCGTTCTGAGCGCAGTGGCCGCCCGACCGGCGCCATCGCCAACGAACTGGCGGAAGAGCGATTCCGCAAGCACGCACCGGCCACCGGCCCGGGGCCTCAGCGGTTCGCTCACGTCGGATAACCCGGGCCACCGGTTATCCCCCCTGGGGCCGAGCCCCGGCACGGCCCTGTTTTTCCCTGACAACAACAAGTATCACAGGAGTTCTTCATGTCTGTAACACCCTCTGGCTCTGCCGCCTCTTCCGACGCCATGGAAGGGGCAAGCGCCAAGCGTGGCCTCTGGTCATCGCGCCTTACCTTCATTCTTGCCGCCACCGGGTCCGCCGTTGGCCTGGGCAATATCTGGAAATTCCCCTACATCACCGGCGAAAACGGCGGCGGCGCCTTTGTCCTGATGTACCTGATCTGTATTGCCGTGATCGGCATTCCGATCATGATGGCGGAAGTCATGATTGGCCGACGGGGCGGCCGCAGCCCGGTGAAGAGCCTGCGGCTGATTGCCGAACACGACGGGCTGAAGCCGGTCTGGCAGATGATTGGCGTCGTTGGCGTGCTGACCGGGTTCCTGATTCTCTCGTTCTATTCCGTGATCGGCGGCTGGGCCGTATCCTACGTTGGCACCGCCGCCAGCGGCCAGCTTGCGGGCCAGTCGGCAGAGGCCATTGGCGCGATCTTCTCCGGACTGCTCAGCGATCCGATGACTCTGCTCCTGTGGCACAGCGTGTTCATGGCGCTGGTGATGGTGGTGGTTGCCCGTGGCGTCCGTTCCGGGCTCGAGCGGGCGGTCAGCATCCTGATGCCGGCACTGTTTGTGCTGCTCCTGATCGTGGTCGGCTACGCCATGACCAGCGGTGGTTTTGGTCGTGCGGCGGCCTTCCTGTTCCAGCCGGATTTCTCGAAACTGACCACCGCCGGTGTCCTCGTTGCCCTTGGCCACGCTTTCTTTACCCTGAGCCTGGGCATGGCCGTGATGATGGCTTACGGCTCCTATCTGCCGAAGAACATCTCCATCGCCAAAACCTCCATTACCGTGTCCATTATTGACACCGGTGTGGCACTGCTCGCGGGCATGGCCATTTTCCCGATCGTGTTCGCCAACGGCCTGGAGCCCGCCGCCGGCCCCGGCCTGATCTTCCAGACCTTGCCGCTGGCCTTTGGCCAGATGCCCATGGGTTCACTGTTCGGCACCCTGTTTTTTGTACTGCTGATTTTTGCCGCCTGGACCTCCGGGATTTCTCTGCTGGAGCCCATCGTGGAATGGCTGGAAGAGCAGAAAGGCATGAACCGTATGGTGAGCACCCTGGGCGCGGGCCTGGTCTGCTGGGCGCTGGGCATTGCCTCGATCCTGTCCCTGAACCTGTGGGCCGACTTCGCCCCGCTGAGCTTCGTTCCCATGCTGGAAGGCAAGACCATCTTCGACCTGCTGGACTTCTTCACCGCCAACATCCTGCTGCCGCTGGGCGGTCTTCTGGTGGCTGTGTTCGCTGGCTGGGCAATGTCCCGGAAGGTGCTGGAAAGTGAACTGGCCCTGTCCGCGCCGATGTTCCGGTTGTGGTACGTAACCCTGCGCTTCATCACGCCGGTCGCCGTCACCGCGGTGTTTGTTTACAACCTGGTCTGAACCCGGGGAGTCAGAGCTGAGTCAGGGAGGCCTTCAGGGCCTCCCCGATTCGGGCATTCAGCTTCAGATCCACCAGACTGTCGGCCCGGGTGCGACCGAGGTTCAGCGTCGCAATCGGCTTGCCCCACTCCTTGGCGTAACGGCAGAAGCGAAACCCGGAATACACCATCAGCGACGAACCAATCACCAGCAGGCCCTCACTGGCCTTGAGCACATCCAGGGCGGAATAAACGCGCTCTTTGGGCACATAATCCCCGAAAAACACCACATCCGGCTTCAGTATGCCCTCGCAGGCCGGGCAGTCCGCCAGCCGGAATTCCGAGAAATCCACCTCCAGATCGGCATCGCCATCCGGCGCCGTATCCGCCGTATACGTCCGGAATCCGGGGTTCAGATCCGCACACCGGTCGTGCACCTCATCCCGTGGGCAGCGGTAGCCACAGCTCATGCACACCACTTCATCCGCCCGGCCATGGAGGTCCGTTACCGCCCGGGTGCCGGCTTTCTGGTGCAACCGGTCCACGTTCTGGGTCACGACCAGGCTGCTGTGGTTGAGCAGTTCCAGATCCGAAATGTAATGGTGGGAAGGGTTGGGCGTGGCATTACGCATCACCGGCCAGCCAATCAGACTGCGACCCCAATAACGCCGGCGGGTATGGACGTCTTCCATGAAGGCCCGGTGCTGAACCGGCTGCTTGCGTTTCCAGGCGCCATCGCCATCCCGGTAATCCGGAATGCCGGAATCGGTACTGACCCCGGCGCCGGTGAGAATCAGCAACCGCGGGTGACGCTGGATAAACTCCGCCAGCAAGGCGCCCGCCTCGTCCGGCTCATGCAGCACCGGCGGCTGCTCCGGCTCGGGCAGGCGCTGGCTGGAACTGAAAGGTCGGCTTCGGTGGGTCATCACAGGCATACAGGCTCCGGTTTCTCAGCCCGGCTTGCGGGCCACATACACGGTGTTGAACGATTCCCTGTTCTGGAATGGATTGAAGAAGGATACGACATGGCAGGCGACATCGATGAATACGTCGCGCAATACGGCCATGAACTCGTCATCCTCAGCTTCGTTCGACCACATGGCAAATACGCCCCGGGGTTTCAGTTGCCGGGCCATCAGCTGGAGGTTGTTGGCGGTGTAGAAGCTGGCACTGGCGTCGTGCAGCAGGGCCCGGGGCGAGTGGTCGATATCGAGGAGGATGGCATCGAATGGTTTTCCGGGGTTGTCCGGATCAAAGCCGCCGGTTTCGGGATCGGCGATGGCGAGGTCAAAGAAGCTGCCGTGGACGTAACGATTCCGTGGATCGACGTTGAGGTCTTTGCCGAGAGGCACGAGCTCCTGCTGGTGCCAGCCGATCACGGGCTGGAGGTATTCCACGACGAGCAGTTCGGCCACGCGCTGGTGTTTGAGAGCCGCTACGGCGGTGTAACCGAGGCCGAGGCCGCCGACAACCACACTGAGGTTTTCGCCTTCTGTTTCGCCCAGCCCGATATCCGAGAGCGCGACTTCGGCGTCCACAAACATGCTGGACATGAGGAATTCCTCGCCCAGTTTCACCTCGAAGATGTCCCGGTCGCCAATGGCCGGAATACGCCGCCGGCGCAGCGTGATCTCGCCGATCACAGAAGGTTGGCTGTCGATTTGCTCAAAAAGCAGTCCCATCTGTTCAGACCTTCCTGATTGGTTCACCAAGACACAAGTTCAGAATGCTCCGCATCTTCTCCGAGCCCAGATCGTTCATAAGCTCAATATTTCTCTGCGGAATTCCGTCCACATCCGGGTAACCGTCAATCGCCGCTTCCAGACTGGCTTCCCGCAACAGATGCAGCATGGGAAACGGTGAACGGTTGGTGTAATTCTCAGCAGCATCCGGCTCAGTGCCTGCAAACTGATAGTCCGGATGGAAACTGGCGATCTGGTATACGCCTTCCATGTCCAGGTACGTCAACAACCCATCGGCGGCATCGAGAAATTCATTGTAGGGCGCGAAGCCCTGTAATACACCCGGGTGGATCAAGAGTGTGGTTTCAATCTCCGGCTCATCTTCCAACCGCTGAAGCTCCGAGTGCAGGGCCTGTAACAGCTCGTCTTCCGTTTCGGCTTCCGACACCACAAACCGCACCCGGTTCCGGACCAACTCCCGTTTGGCGAACGGACACAAGTTATATCCGACGACCACGTCTTCGACCCACTTTCGGGTCGCGTTAGTAACTTCGCTCTCACCCATGCGCTTGCAGCTTCCGTGATTCATTCAAAGGCCACTCACAGGTCTGTGCGGACGGGTGGGTATGCCTCTCCAAAAATTTTCGGAGCCATGGATGGCGGTGCCGAAGCGCCACATGGGCGTGCCGAAGGTGCGGTTTTTGGAGAGGCCTACCCACCCGTCCGCAACCACCCAGAGTCCGAAGACCAAAAAATCAAACGTACCCCTGACTCCGAAGATAATCATCATAAGACCCGCTGAAGTCAGTAATGCCCTCGGGCTTCAACTCAATAATCCGCGTCGCCAAAGAAGAAACAAACTCCCGGTCATGGCTGACAAAAATCAGCGTCCCCGGATAATTCTCCAGCGCCAGGTTCAACGCCTCGATGGACTCCATATCCAGGTGGTTCGTAGGCTCATCCATCAGCATCACATTGGGCTTCTGCAGAATCAGCTTGCCGAACAGCATCCGGCCCTGCTCGCCACCCGAAATCACCCGCACCGACTTGCCGATATCGTCGCCCGAAAACAGCATACGCCCAAGGGTTCCGCGCACCAGCTGCTCGCCGCCCTTGGTCCACTGGGCCATCCAGTCGGAGAGTGTGTCGTCGGAGGCGAAGTCCGCAGTATGATCCTGGGCGAAGTAGCCCACTTCCGCGCTGTCGGTCCACTTCACGTCACCGGAATCCGGCGCCAATTTGCCGGCCAGACACTGCAGCAGCGTGGTCTTGCCGATGCCGTTGGGTCCAATGATGGCGACCCGTTCACCGGCTTCGATCTGCAGGTTCAGTTTCGACAATACGCATTCTTCACCGAAGCCCTTATAGAGATCTTTCAGAGTCACCGCCTGGCGGTGCAGCTTCTTGCCCTGCTCGAAACGGATAAACGGACTCACCCGGCTGGAAGGCTTGACCTCCTCCAACTGGATCTTGTCGATCTGGCGGGCCCGGGAGGTGGCCTGTTTGGCTTTGGACGCGTTCGCCGAGAAGCGGCTGACGAACTGCTGGAGTTCGGCAATCTGGGCCTTCTTCTTGGCGTTGTCCGAGAGCATGCGCTCACGGGCCTGGGTGGCGGCGGTCATGTACTCGTCATAGTTGCCGGGGAACAGGCGCAGTTCGCCATAATCCAGATCCGCCATGTGGGTGCACACGCTGTTCAGGAAGTGGCGGTCGTGGGAGATGATGATCATGGTGCTGTTGCGGGCCACCAGGATGCTTTCCAGCCAGCGGATAGTGTTGATGTCCAGGTGGTTGGTGGGCTCGTCCAGCAACAGCACATCCGGATCGGAGAACAGCGCCTGGGCTAGCAGCACCCGAAGTTTCCAGCCCGGCGCCAGGGCGCTCATGGGGCCGTTGTGCTGTTCCAGCGGTATGTCGAGGCCCAGCAATAGCTCGCCGGCGCGGGCATCGGCGGTGTAGCCGTCCATTTCCGCAAACTGGACTTCCAGGTCCGCCACGGCCATGCCTTCTTCCTCGCTCATTTCCGGCAGGGAATAGATGCGGTCGCGCTCTTTCTTGACGTTCCAGAGCTCCTCATGGCCCATGATCACGGTATCGATGACCGAGCAGTCCTCGTAGGCAAACTGGTCCTGGCGCAGTTTACCCAGCCGGACATTGGGCTCCAGCATGACCTGGCCCGCCGAGGGCTCGAGGTCGCCACCCAGGATTTTCATCAGGGTGGATTTGCCGCAGCCGTTGGCCCCGATCAGGCCGTAGCGGTTGCCGTTGCCGAATTTGGCGGATACGTTTTCAAACAGGGGCCTGGCCCCGAATTGCATGGTGATGTTGGCGGTGGAGATCAAGAAACAAACCTGTCGATGTGGGGCCGGTGGGCGCCGGCGATAAGAAAGCCGGCATTGTACAGGTTTGCAGGCAGGACTGTGAGGCCGCAAAAACACGGATAAAAAGCGCTTGCCTCGCACCGGTGTAGCGGGCAGCATTCGCTCCTGAACAACGACATCAACTCATCGAACAAGGGTATTGACCATGGCACAGGCAAGCGCACGGCACATTCTGGTAGACAGCGAAGCACAATGTGAAGAACTGAAGAAGGCCATCGAAGGCGGCCAGGACTTCGCGGAAGTGGCGAAGCAGCACTCCTCCTGCCCTTCTGGCCGCAACGGCGGCGACCTGGGCTCTTTCGGCCCGGGCCAGATGGTGCCGGAGTTCGACAAGGCAGTGTTCAACAGCGAGCTGAACACCGTGATTGGCCCCATTAAAACCCAGTTTGGCTACCACCTGCTGGAGGTGACCAGCCGCAGCTGATCACCCTTCACGTTCAGTATCACGAGCCGAGCGTCCAGGGATTGGACGTGATCGGCTCGGCTCCCTTCTTCGTGACCAGAATCGTCTCACTGCAACCAATGCCCCACTGCCCCGGCACCCGAAGGCAGATCGGCAGGTGAAACACCATGCCCGGCCGGAACTCCGTGGTACCGCCACGGGCGATGAATCCGGAACCTTCAACCCAGGATGGCGGAAACTGGGCACCAACGGTATAACCAAACACCCCCGAGAAGAACACCTGGTCCGCCAGTGGTTTCAGGGCCTGTTCAGCAGCCTGGGCAGCGGCATCAAACGTGACCCCCGGGCGAATAGTCGCCAGCAGGGCATCCACAACCCGGCGACAGCCGTCGAACACACGCCGCATGTGTTCCGTCGGCGTACCCGCGATCACCGTTTGCATCATGGGGGCCGTGTAGCGCTGCCAGGACGACCCGAATTCCAGAAACACCGGATCGCCCTGCTGGATCACCTGCCGTTGGTGGTTGGTGTGGATCACACTGCTGCGCCGGCCGACGGTGACAATCGGCTGCATACTCATGAACTCACTGCCGGCGGCCAGCAGCGCGTGGGCACCGATGGCGGCAACGTCGTTGTCGGTGATGCCGGGTTTGACAGCGGCCACGGCCGCTTCCAGGCCAGTGGCTGTGGCCCGGGCGCTCTGCCGCAACAGCTCAATCTCGGCGTCGGATTTCACAATCCGCACCTGTTTGACCAGGCTGCCGCTATCCACGAAGCGAACGCCGGACATCCGGGCTTTCAGGCCATCCACCACCCCCTGGCGTAGTGAACCATGCCAGGCATCAACACCCACGGTGTCCGCCGAATCGTTCAGCGCCTCCACCAGCGGCTCCAGAACCTCACCGATGCCTTCCCAGCGATAGCCGGTAATTCGGTCAACCCGGGTTGTCACCATCGCCGGTCCCATTTCAATGGAGGGGACCTGCAAAAACAGGGCACCGGGCGTCACCACCAGAGCAACGTGTACCGACACTTCAAACGTGCTGTACCCGGTCAGGTAGAAAATATCCGACGGGTCCGTCAACAGCAGGGCATCGAGATCCTGCGCGAACATCCTGCGCCGTACCTCGCCGAGCCGCTGCTCAAACTCTTCCGCCGGGAAGGGGCACTCGCTGCCCCGGAGGTCGTGGGTAAACGCTTGTTGATACTCGATAAAGTCCATGGGTCACGCTTCCGAACAAGGGCTTTGACTACAGCGTGGACCCGAAATCGGGTTTGTTCAACTTCCGGGGATAAACACTCAGCCGCCCTGATTCAGTATCTTTGCCATCTGCTGCCCGATGTTCTCCACCGGCGCCGTCACCGCCTGCTGGATGCTGTTGGTCACCACCCGTGAGAAGGCGGAGCCGGCATCGCTTTCCAGGAAATCCAGATACAGATCCATCTCCTGAACGCTGATGTTCTCGTAGGTCACCAGGTAGCTGTCATAGACCTGTTGCCCCACTACACCCTGAAGCATGCCGCGCTGGCCCTCAACCCGGGCCTTGAGCTGATCGTAGTTTACAGAGTCCTTGCTGAAGGCGGCCATGGCCGAGGCCAGGCCAAGCTGAACGGCAATGGTGGTGTCCACCGCACTCTCGGTGGCACGGGAGGCCCGGTCAAAGCGGCTGAACATCTCCGCCCGGGGTGTGCCTTTGTACTTGTCATTCAGCGCCGGTGCCCGGGCCTGGATATCCTTCCACGCCGAGGGGTCGGACGCCGCAATTTCAGCGCGGGCAATCTTCTGCGCCACCGGGGTCTGATACCAGTTTTCCACCGCAGCCAGCTGTTCGCCGCTCAGGCCGGCCTGCAAATCCGCCACCAGTTGCTGTTCAATATCACTGGCCTGATAGCTGTTGCTGACCACGTAGCCAATGGTGTCTGCAACCAGGGGCGGCACCCGGCCACTCCGCGCCAGGCCATCGCGAATACCCTGGCTGATCATGGCTGGGTACCGGGCCACAATATCGTCGATGGGTGATGCCTCAAGCGCCTGCTGAGCCGTTGGTGCCGCCTGCGCCTGGGCAGCCAGCATCATGACACCGAGCAAAGAGACAACTGCCAGCCGATAAACAGGTGTTGTTTTCATACGGCCCGGTAAACGAGGTTTAACTAGGGTACGGAACATCATATGGCTATCATCCACGGGAAACTGATGCCCTGTTTATGCCATGCGCGTATCCCTGGCGGCAAGCAATCCGGGGGGTTTGGAGATGACAGTTTGGTAGGAAAGGTAAAGCGTTCGACCGTGAAGTGGTACGGGCTTCCGGTGCTTGGCGTGGTGCTGGGAACCTGGGCGACGCTGCGGTTCAGCTTGCTGGCGCCGGACCCACCGGTGAATCCCGACAACGTGTGCGATATCTTCCGGGAGCATACGGTGTGGTACGACTACGCCCGTGCCTCGGAACAACGCTGGGGCACCCCCATCGCCACCCAGATGGCGTTTGTCTATTACGAATCGTCGTTCCGGAGCCACGCCCGCCCGGCCCGAACCCGGCTGTGGGGGTTTATTCCCTGGACCCGGCCCACCACCGCCTTTGGCTATGCCCAGGCACTGAACCCTGCCTGGCAGGAATACCTGGCGGCCAACGGCGGCAGTTGGCTAACGGTGCGCTCCGACATGGAATACGCCCTGGATTTCGTCGGCTGGTACAACCACCTGACACAGGAGCAGCTCGGCATTGCCGCCACCGACCCGCGAGCCCTGTACCTGGCCTACCATGAGGGGCGAGCCGGCTATCGCCGCCGAACCTTCGAGCAAAAGCCCGCGGTGACGGCCCTGGCCTCGCGGGTGCGCAACCGGGCCTTCCGCTACGACAATCAGTTACAGAGCTGCGAGCAGGAGTTCCAGTGTTGGCGTTGGTACCAGTTCTGGCCCTTTTGCCGGCAGTAGCCCCGAAACACCCCTCAGGGCCGGGTGCTGAGCTCGATCGACGCCTGCAATGCCTGCAAGCGTTCCACCAAAAACTCCATCACAATCCGCACCCGGGCCATCTGCAGTGTGTCCTGATTGGCGTGTAGCCAGAGATCCACACTTTCGCCCTCCAGCGGATCTGACAGGCGCCGAAGCTCTCTGGTGGCCTCCCCCAGAAAACAGGGCAGCACGGCAAGGCCGGCACCGCTGGTGGCCAGCGCATGCATGGCCTGCAAGCTGTTGCAGCGAATCACCGAGGGTACGTTCTTGAGGTGCTTGCGATACCAGCGGCCGGTGGCAAGGTGACTGAAGGTTTCATCCGGGAGAATCCACAGGCAGCCTTCCGGGTGGTTCTCGATATCCATGTTCCGGTGCCGGCGGCAATACCGGGCCGATCCATAAACGGCTGATTCCATGGCTGCTATCCGCTCGCCTTCAAGCGTGGCCTGGGGCTTGTTTTCCGGCCGCAGGGTCAGGTCCGCTTCCCGGTGGCTCAGGTTGGCTGCGTCATTGTCCGTAAGCACTTCCAGCTCGATGTCCGGATACGCTTTGACCAGATCGGCAAGAATGGGCGCCAGCAACTGGTTCATCAGCGCGTCTTCGGTGGCAATCCGGACCTTGCCCACCGGGGCGGAATCCTGGCCCACCAGCTTGCGCTCCAGATTTTCCATCTCGACGCTCAGCTTCTGCGCCTCGCGAAAAGCGGTTTCACCCACCGGCGTCAGCTGCAAACCATCGCGGTTGCGTTCGAAGAACCGGACGCCCAGTGACTCTTCCATCTGGTCCAGCCGGCGCAGGACTGTGGTCTGGTGCACACCCAGCAATTCTCCGGCCTTGGCGAGCGTTCCGCCTATTGCCAGTGCGTGTATATATCGAAGATAATCCCAATCCATAGCTACTGCATATTTGCAACGTGGATACGGAGTTTAACGTATTTAAGCTGCAAAAAAGAACCCTTACACTGTGCCGTAGAATAAAGTTAGATCGCTAATCAATTCAATTCATTTGCTAAAAGGAGGAAGGCGCTATGACCCAGAGCCATATCGCAACCGTACACCCGCTGCCGTCCAGTATCCTCCACAACAGTGTTGAGGTCAGGCGCCAGCATACCCGTGCTGCAGCAAAGCAGGCGGTGCAGTTTATCAGTCGGAAAATGCGTTCGTTTAACCGGAAAACGGCAACCGTTGCTCCGGACTTTACCCAGATGCAAGGCGGTCACTGAACAGGATCAGGGTGCGCGCAGCTTGCGCCAGCCTGGTACCCCGGTGACGGAAGAACGCCGGCGGATCCCGAACAGGGCCGCCGGCGTTTTTTGTGGCCGGATCAGAATTCCCAGATCACCGACCGTTTCTGGTTGAACCACCCGTCCATTTTGCTGTTGTAGAAGGCCTCAATCACATTCCGTTTGATCTTCATGGTGGGCGTGAGCATGCCGTTTTCCATGGTCCAGGACTCCCCGACCACCACCACAAACGCCACTTTTTCATGGGCTTCACACCCCGCGTTCACAGCCTCCAGCTCCCGGGCCAGTTCCTGCTCCAGTGCCGCCCGATCCGCGCCGTTGCCTAACCCCTGGCGTGCCTCCTCCGACAACAACACCATCAGACAGGGCTGGGGCTGATTGGCGCCCGCCACACACACCACTTCCGCTGTCGGGTGGTTAAAGCGATTCTCGATGGGCACCGGCACCACATACTTGCCCTTGGAGGTCTTGAACAGATCCTTCACCCGGCCGGTAATTCTCAACGTACCGTCGCTGTCGATTTCGCCCATATCACCGGTTTTCAGGAAGCCGTCGTCGGTCAGATCCTCCTTGGTTTTCTCCTCATTCTTGTAGTACCCCAGCATCTGGCCCGGGCTTTTCACCTGCACTTCCCCACCCTCACCGATCCGGTGCTCGACACCCGGATTGGCCATGCCCACGGAACCCACCCGGGCCTGGCCAGGGCGATTGGCGTGGGAGTAACCAAAATTTTCCGACATGCCATAGACTTCCAGCAATTCCAGCCCCAGATTCCGGTACCAGCCGATGATCTCCGCCGACAACGGCGCGGCGCCGGTCAACGCTGCCCGGCAATGGTCCAACCCCAACTGTTTGAGCACCTTCTTTTTGACCAGCCGGTTGATAACCGGAAGATTGAACAGCAGCTTCTGCTTTTTCGGCGGCAGCTTGGCATTCACCCCCAGATAAAACTTCATCCACAGCCGGGGAACCGAGAAAAACAGAGTCGGCCGAGCCCGCTGCAGATCCTCCTGGAAGGTGTCCAGGGCGTTGGCGAAATACAGATGGAAACCGTAGTAAAGCGACTGGGTCTGCACTGCGGCGCGCTCCGCCACGTGGGCCAGGGGCAGATAAGACAGCATCCGCTCATCAGACGAGACCGGGAACAGCTGCTGCAAACCATCCGCCACCGAAATCATGGTTCTGAAACTGTGCATGACCCCCTTCGGGCGGCCGGTACTGCCAGACGTATACACAATGGTGGCAAGATCATCCGGGGCTGGCATGCCCGGTTGCTCCGGCGCCTGGCCGGCGATCAGGTCCCGCCAGGCCGGTGTGTCATCCCGGGGCGACATCGGCAGCGAAATGATGGGCAGGGCGTCCGGAATATGGCTCTTGATGTCGTTCCAGCCATCGGCCTTGCCATCCAGCTTGCCAAGGAACAACAGCTTTGCCTCGCTGTGCTCCAGAACGTAGGCCGCCGTTTCCCCGTTCAGCGTGGGATACAGCGGCACAGACACATGGCCGGCGGCCCAGATGGCCAGGTCGGCCAGAATCCAGTGGGCACTGTTTTTACCCAGTATGCCGATGTTACTGCGCGCCGGAAGATCCAGACTGCGCAGATGAGCAGCCATGCGCGACACCTGGTCCGCGGCCTGGCGCCAGGTAATGTCCTCCACGTCGCCGTTGGCGTAGGGCTGGGTCAGGTAGACGTTGTCTGGCGTCTCCTGCGCCCAGTGGTACAGGCAATGCAGGGATGTCTGTTTTCGGGAATCAACCGCCATGAAGAGCTCCTTTGTTGTTGTTCTGGAAGGCGTGAATAACCGCCGGTTTGCCAAGTTTAGTCTGAGCTGGCGAAAACCGGTAAGTCCTGGCGGCACACCCGCGATCATCAAATCAGCTTCTTTATTGTTTATCCACGGCTCTTTCGTTGTCCGTGAAGGCTGGAGAGGGCCGGTAACCGGAAAAATGGTCGTTGCGACCATGAACTGGGCGGGGTTTGTAAAAGTTGTAATTTACCGTTTTAAATCAAGAGACTGGCACTTTTCAAGCAAATAGGGATAGTAGTCTTTATGATCATTTTTGTTTGGGCACCCAGAAAGGAAAGTGACGGGAAGTTGTTGACCTTGTGGGATTTTCTGCCTAGTTTTGGGGGACTGTTGGATTGAGATATGAGTCGTTGGGAAAGTGGTCGTGGGGACTTATATACAAATGTTAGGCAATCGTCACAATGAAATGGATGGCTATTCTTTTACTGGTTACTCCTGTCATTGCACTAGCAGAGACTGAGCTACAGTTTCACCTGTGTTCGTCTTATGTGCAGGATTCATCCGTAGGGGAACAGACGAAACGCGGCTGGCCGGTTTTCATCAGGTTGACGGAACTTGGTGCCACGAGCATTGAGAAGTTTACGGAAACAAACGGCGGTAAAATGAGCCACATTATTGTCGGCGGTCGCGAGTTCTTGAGGGCGACAATATGGGCGTCAACACATGGTGGAAACTTCCAGGGAACATTCAGTTCCCAGGAAGTTGCTACGGCATGGCAGCGAACTCTGGCGGACAAATTGCCGGCTGTACCGTGCGGTGCGGGAGACTGAGAAATGCCTAACCATGCCAGTCACGGCGACGTCTACTACATTGCGGCTTCGCCTCCATTTCGTAGCCGCGCATGCTGGCGGCGTTAACTGTCACTATGAATCGAGCAGAGTTTTTACAAAAGCTAAACGACCTTGAATTTTCCGAAAGGTACTACAAGCTATGCACAGACTTCCCGATTAAGCCATCTGGTAGTGCAACCACCAAAGGAAAAAAGGAGGAAGTGCTACCGTTGTTCGAAGCCTGTGGGCAGCCAGTCAAATACAACGGGAAGTTTCGTATGTATGAGCTGATTTTACCCAAGGCTGGGGAAATTGAGTTTGTGGCAAGCCTGTTTTTTCAGAGGCATGGCCTTGAGTTTACATTCGGATTCAAGGCTCCAGATGATGAGTACGGTACAAACCTGGCTGTCATTTCAAGTGAACTGAAAAAGAGGTTCGACCCTGGCTTCAGCATTAAGCCCCCTTACCCAAGGCCAGATCACAACGGCGACATTGAATTGCTCGGCGAAATTATCGAGCAGTTCTCTAGCTTGGTAAGGAGTACGGTGGGTGAATTCGAGCGAAACAGTTAACAAGGCCAAGCACAGCGACAGCTTTTCCGTTGCGGCTTCGCCTCCACTACAAAGCTGCGCGTGTTGGCGGCGTTAGAGCAAAAAAGGGAACACTGGTAATGGACTCCGTAGAGACGGAATTTCGCAACGTCGAGGAGAAGCTTGACCTATTGTTAGCGTCAGAGAAGCGGGCACTCTGCAGTGCAGGTTTCGTTGTTGAAGACAATTCGTCTCGTACCTACCATTACAAAAATAGCCATCTGATCTGGATACATTCCTTTCGGAAGGAGTGGCTTGTAGAC
>CBIHLH010000036.1:0-28280 GCA_966210405.1 uncultured Marinobacter sp. | reverse complement strand
GTTGGCTTATTCACCAACTTCAAACGTCCATGATATCCGAAAGAGGAAAAATTTGTTGGGATGGCAGAACGGAAAGCCGATCTGCCTCCCTGCACTGTAGACTATGATGTATAGCACGGTCAGCCAGGGGCACGGGGGGAACCGCCATGAAGAAACTCAAAAATGAAAAAGAACTGGTCAAGAAGGCAATCGCACTGGGCGTCGCCTATGGCGAGAAACGTGGAGTTGTGGAATTTGAACCCACGGATTCGGCAACCGCAAAGTGTGAATACATCTACCGGCTCCTGGTCCACGACAAGGTGATTGAGGCATTACCGGAAGACCAGGTCTCCCAGAAGTCGATTCAGCACAAGCTGGCGATCTGGGCTTCAAGGCAGAAGGGTTAGCGGTTGCTACATTTTTTACGATCCGGGGATCGGGCCTGCCGAAAAAAACAAAGCCGGCCCGGTTGTCCATCACACCTTCTTCACAGACTCCGACTTCAGCTTCATGGCGCCGATGCCGTCGATCCTGCAATCGATGTCATGGTCGCCGCTTCTGCGGCGGCCGCCTCAGCTTCGGTCCACTCGTGCGCACATTCGGGGCATTTACTCCGGTAGCGTGTCACCAGACCCGCCCATTTCGGCAGGCACATCCTTCATTTTTGGCAGCCCGTCCCGGATCGGCAGCACCGACTCCTGGTAATGCACGTGTAGCGCAGGCTCGAATTTCAGATCCGGAAGGTTGGCAACGTATACGTCCACCAGACCCCACGTCGGGTGATCGGTGAAAACATGCCCGCCGCACTGCTTACACCACTTGCGGTGGCTCTGTTCTGTAAGGTGAAATTCACCAACCTGGTCGGCACCCGACAGGATCTGGAAACTCTTGTCAGGCCAGAGAGAAAAGGCGTTCACCGGCCCTGCAGACCAACGACGGCAGGAGTCGCAGTGGCAATACCCCATGGCCGCTGGCACCCCAGACACTTGAAATTTAACGGTTCCGCAGAAACAACTCCCCTGATACTGAGTCATGATCGTTCCCCCGTTTGTGGTTGTGCAACTATCGTTCTCCCAAAACGACTCCCTGATAAACATCGTAGCAAAGGGTGACATCAATAGCGTCGTCTATATCAAGAGCCCGGAGAAATAGAGCTGTCCCGGTTTTTCGCTCGGGGAAGTGTGGTCGCTCCTCAGCCATTGTCGGGAATCTCCGGTTCAACGAGCCTGGCAAGCTGTTCAAGTGACTCCTGCCACCCCAGGTAGCACATTTCCACTGGAATGAGAGCAGGAATCCCTTCCTGAACAATACGAATATCCGTTCCACAGGACACCGATCCAAGCTCAATGGAAACCATCATCTCGCCGGCCAGATTATCGTCATCGAAACGGTCTTTGTGCCGAATGCGCTGGTTCGGCACCAGCTCAACGTATTCCACCGTGAAGGAGTGATGGTTGCCGGTACCGAAGTTCGTGAATGACATCCGGTAGCCACCGCCAACGCGGGCATCCACCGTATCGTGGATCTTCCCGGTGAACCCGTAGGGAGGAAGCCAGCGCTCCAGAGCGCTTTGATCCGTAAACGCCTTATAAACCCGCTCGGCCGGAGCTCTCAGTACCCGGTGTAAGTGAACCGTGCCTGTTTCATTGGACATGTTAATCTCCTCGATATCCCGTTAGTCAGTCAGCAGACAATTGCGAATGAACCCGGCTCCCGCCGGGCAATTCCGGAACATACATGCTCCTGTACAATTAGTCGGATGAGCCTTCCCGAAATCGACACTGAAAAACCAGTCGCAACTCAGACTTTCGCAGCCATTTCCCCGATCGCTCCTGATTACTCGGGTAGTTTTGCAATGACTTTGATTTCGAAATCAAAGCCCGCCAGCCATGTCACGCCGACTGCCGTCCAGTTCGGGTAGGGCTATCAGGGATATGCTGAAGCGAATCCTTCAGTGATGCCCACCCGGCCCATGCACGTGGCCGTGCGCCAACTCTTCCGGATCGGCGGCGCGCACGTCAATGATTTCGATATCGAAGGTCAGGGTTTTACCGGCCATCGGATGGTTGGTGTCGACATCGGCAAACTTGTGACCAACCTTGGCGACGACCACATGGCGCGGGCCCTGCTCGGTTTGCACCTGGGCGATCATGCCCGCCTTCCAGCGTCTGGCACCCATCAAATGCTTGATCGGCACACGCTGCACGGCATCGGCCTTGCGCGGTCCGTAGGCTTTATCCGGAGTGACGGTGGCGCTGAACGTATCGCCGGCGTCGCGACCTTCCAGAGCTTCTTCCAGGCCTCGGATAATGCCTCCGTGGCCATGGAGGTAGGCGTTCGGCTCACCGCCACGGGAGTCTTCAACAACGTTGCCTTGCTCATCACGCACACTGTAGTGAAACAAGACCACCTGATTCTTTTCGATTGGCATAGGGTTCTCTGCAACGGTTGACGGTCAAAGGTAGGCCATTATAACCAGCTTCGACGTTGACTCTCATTACACACCTCAACCGCACCAATAAGCCTTACTGCGCTCATCCATCGGAAAGAAATGCTCGATCCGCAAATTCTGGGCGGTCACATCCAGGGGCGTACCGATGGTTGCGATGGTGGAAAAGATTCTGAGCTGCTGGTCCCCCAGATTCAGGGTAAACGGAATCGCCGGGTAGTCCAGGTGCTCCACCACGTGGCTTTTCCAGTTTTGCGGGACGCCGGGCACCGTCAGTGCCTGTTCCAGCAATCGATTGGGCTGGTCCCGAAAAGGGCCAGCAAGATGCTCATGGTAGACCCGTTGCAGCATGTGGCAGGCGATATTCTCCCAATCGCCCACGAAGGGTTTCATGCCGTGGTCATTCAGCAGCGACAGCAAGAAATTCGGCCGGGCCGGAAACTGAGCGCCCAACGCCACCATTCTCCCCATCATCTCCTGCATGGCCTGGTTCGCCATCACCAGATAATACTCGTGATCGAACACCACCGCCGGGTACGGCAAGTGCCCCTGCAACAGGTGTTCAAGCGCCTCCTTGATCATGGCCATGCCGGGCGCGCTCAAATCCTGGTTGGAGTAGACCTGGCTGTAACCCGCCGCCGACAACAGGCGGTTGGTTCCTGCCAGATCCATTTGCAGCATCTGCGCTAAATGCAGAACCATGCCTTTGCTGGGCTGGCTGCGGCCGGTTTCCAGAAAGCTGATGTGTTTTGACGATACCTCGCACGCAAGGGCGAAATCCATCTGGCTCAGGCGCTTACCCTGCCGCATTTCTCTGAACAGCGTACCGAAGGCGCTCATTGGGTTTCCTGTAAATTCCGTGTGTTCGGCCATTATCCTGGCCGAAGGTAGGCGGCACCATTACCTCACAGGTAATTGAGTCCATCACCGCCCGGGTAGAAGCTTTAAGCGTAGTCCAACCCATTGCGAAACCCGATTGAGGTGATCCTATGAAAAACTTTGTCCGTCGATTCAGCGTAAAGCAAATCCTCCTGAGCGATGTCTTCCTCTCCACGCCTCTGGCGCTGGCTCTCATTCTGGCCGCTGAGCCAATTGCCCACTGGGCGGGAGGCCCCGGTGCAACGTTCTACATGGTCGTCGGCATTGTGATGCTGCTCTGGTGCGTGGATATGGCCGCGATGGCCATCAATGAAAAGTGGCAGGAGAAGTTCCTCAACCTGATGGTTGTTGCCGATGCGACCTGGGGCCTGCTGGCCCTTGGCCTGATGGTGTGGTTTGCGGAAAGCCTGCAGCCCTTGGGCTGGGTGCTGTTCGCCCTGAACGTGCTGGTTCCGCTGGATATGGCGTGGATGAAGCGGGTTGCTGGCAGTAAGCCGCACCAGCCTGCGTTCGGATAATGGCTCACTCGACAAGCTGAGTGTGTGTGGCTGAGCGTATCCCGCCAGCCACACGCCCGTTCGAAGCGGTGCCCAGGCTTACCCCTACAAAGGCCTTACGCCTCATTCGCCTTCCGATACTGCCCCCGATAATCAAAAATCCGCTCCTGCACCTGCCAATAATGCTTCTGCTTGCGGGCAATCACAAAATCCGGTGCCGACAGCAAGGCCTGGCTCTCAAGCACCTCATCCGTCTTGCTGAACATTCTCGGGGCCTGACCATTCGCGAAACGACGCCCGAACAGCTTGTTGAAGACGGTGCGCTGGGCCGGCTTGCTGAAATCAAACGACTCGCCCAGCTCTTCCCCATCTTCACCGTGATAGGTGATCCTCAGTTTGCTGCCGGTTCTGGAGGTATGAGCGCTTAACGTGATCCCGGCACAGCGGATCACCATGGCATCCTTGAGTTTCAGGGCATCTCTTAGCTGATCATCCGGGTCGATGATGGCTTTGTGGCACTGCCAGCAGTATCGGGCCGCGATATCATTCTCGCCCCCGCAGTGCGGGCACTCCTTGAAACGAAAACGGTAATCGCACTGTTGAGTGCGCCCGTTCTGCCCGGCAGGCTCACCCCCTTCCGCAGGCTCCAGCAACCCCTGACAACGGCGACCGTAGTGCTCGATTACACGCCCGTCACTGTCGGTTTTGCCCCAGAAGATATTGGCAAACCCACAGCCCGGGCAGAACACCTGCACCGGCTCACTGTCAGGGTTCGGTTTCGGCTCCCCAACCTCCGGGTGGTGCAGGTTCACATGGTTGCCCGCGTAATCAATCACCAGGCAATCCTGTTTGCCTTCGTCCAAACGAAGCCCACGGCCCACGATCTGCTGATACAGGCTCACCGACTGGGTAGGACGAAGAATGGCGATAAAGTCCACATGGGGCGCATCAAAGCCCGTGGTGAGCACGGACACGTTCACCAGATACTTCAACTGCCGCTGCTTGAAACGCTGAATCAGCAAGTCCCGATCCTTCAGATCGGTTGCGCCGGTCACCAGGGCGGTTTCCTGTTCCGGCAGATAGCCGGTGATCTCCCGCGCATGATCCACCGTGGCCGCAAAGATCATCACGCCCCGGCGCTCATCGGCCAGCTCCATCACCTGCTCAATGATGGCCCGAGTCACCCGCTTGTGTTTGCTCAGCAACTGGTTGACGTCTTTCTCGGCGTATTCGCCGAAGCGGTCCTGAGTGAGCGTAGAGAAATCGTATTGCGCCACCGCCGCGTTCACCAACTCGGGCCTTGTGAGATACCCCCGGTTGATCATATAGCTCAACGGCAGTTCATAAATGCAGTGCTGAAACGGCTTGTCCTCTTCACTACGAACAAAGCCCCGGTAGTGATAGCGATAGATCCAGCCCATGGCCAAACGATAGGGTGTGGCAGTCAGCCCGAGCACCTTGAGGGCGTCATTCTGTTGCCGTAGCAGCTCGATGATCCGTTGATACTGGCTGGTATCCTCACCGCTGACCCGATGGCACTCATCGATGATGACCAACGAGTATTCATCCCTGAACTGATCGAGATTCGCCGATACGGATTGGACACTGGCGAAGGTCACCTGATGCCGGTTTTCCTTACGCTTCAGCCCGGCGGAGAAAATGCCGCCCGTTAACCCATAGCTCTGGTATTTTGCGTGATTCTGTTCCACCAGCTCCTTTACGTGGGTCAGCACCAGGATCTTGCGTCGGGCAAGACGGGCCAGCTCGGCAATGACCAGGCTTTTACCAGCGCCGGTTGGCAGAACGACGACGGCAGACTCATCGGATTTGCGGAAGTGGCTTAGCGTGGCATCGACCGCTTCCTGCTGGTAAGGCCGGAGTTTGAAGGGGGCATTCATTTTGCAGGGCTTGATCGTTCTCAGGATGAAGAGGCGGCCATACTAGCAAATACCGTTGCTGTTGCCTGTGAGACATTAAAAGTTTCTGGTACAAAGAACACCAGAGAACCCAAGCCTGATCGATCAGTTGATCACAATGAGGACGAAAGCAGGCCTTACCCAGGAAGACGTTGCGAAGAAACTCGGAACCAACAAAAGCAACATATCCAGGCTTGAGTGTGGCCGAAGCAATCCGAGCTGGGGAACACTCAGCAAATATGCCGCAGCCTGCGGTTTTCGGGTGAAACTGAAAGCGGTTAAAACGAACGAGTTTCATGAAAAAAGATTACCCCATTCCTGCCGGATACCTTGAGCGCGAAACAGAAGTGCGGAAAAGCCGGTTTATCGCCAGGGTTGCACCAGTAAACTCCCGGGACGAAGTAAAAGACTGGCTAAAACAGGCTCGCAGAGACCACCCAGACGCCGGCCATATTTGCTGGGCCTTCCAGATTGGCCGCCCCGGGTCCGCCACTGAGGCCGCCATGAATGACGATGGCGAGCCTTCCGGAACCGCCGGCAAGCCTATTCTGAACGTAATCCAACACAAGGACATGGGCGATGTACTGGTGATGGTTATCCGCTACTTTGGCGGTATCAAGCTCGGCGCCGGTGGATTGGTGAGGGCTTATGCCGGGGCCACAGAGAAGGTGCTATCTGCGGTTGAGCGTGTGATCCAGCAGCCAATGATCGACGCGCATGTCAGCCTGCCCTTCAAGGAAGAGCAGCCCCTGCGTCACTGGTGCGATGTCCACGGTGCCTTGGTAGAGTCAGTGGAGTATGGAGCTTCCGTTCGTGCCCTGGTGTTGGTACCGGAAGACCTGATAGCAACGTTCGAGTCTTTCTGCGATGCCCATAAGCTGGATTTGAGACTCCCATGAGGCGCCCATGCAGCAAAATGGAGACCGCCGCCATGCGTGGGCATGAGGGAATTACTACAAGAGTGGTTGAAGGGGGGTAGGTTCTCCGTTTTTCCCTATATCGCCATTCCCACAAGCATGCTAAAAGACTCCTCCCAGCCCTAGCCTGGGTATTCTCTCCATCAGGATATCAGCATGTCAGATAAATTTTTCTTCAAGGGCCGGCAGGACGCACGCCAGCACCATACCGCTTACGGCGGCTTTCAGACCAACGCCAGCCAGAAGAGTGGTAGCAGGAAGTATCCGCTAACGCTGGTGGTGACCAGTGAAGCGCGCAAGCAGGAGGTTGAGGTACAGGTGGCCAGGGCGAAGCTGCACGCGACTATTTCGATTGATACCCGCGAGGGCGCCGTTGAATCCATCACCGAGCTCACCGCTCTGCTGAATAAGGGAGGGACAGTCACCACGGTAAAATCGCCCTCCCGCAACGACGTCTGCACCTGCGGCAGTGGACTCAAATTCAAGAAGTGCTGCGGCTGACGACCGCCGGGGCACAGAGGGCAATGGCTATGATTGTTTGCGGAGTTGAGCTGACGGGCAGTGATGCGGTGGTGTGTTTGCTGAATATGGACAGGGGGCAGTTCAACCTGCCGGAGTGCAAGGTGCGCAAACTGTCACTGCCGAAAAACCATAGCCGTGAAGACCTGAAGCGGTTTCAGGCGGCCTTTGCGGCGTTAATGGCCGAGTACGGGGTCACCTGTGTCGCGATCAAAGAGCGGATGCCAAAAGGCAAATTTGCCGGTGGTGCCATCAGCTTTAAACTGGAAGCGGCCATCCAATTGATCACCGGTATTGATTTGACGGTGATCCTGCTGCCCCCGGCACGGATCAAAGCCACCCTGGCGTCCAACCCGCTGCCCATTGCGTTTGCCGACACGGGTTTGAAGGCCTTTCAGGAAGCGGCCTTTACCGCCGCCTATGTAGGGCAGCTGCACGATCATTGCACCTGAAAGCGCGTACTCAGAGAATAGGTTTGCCTCGGTTTTCGCCGCGCTATCGATAACGTTCGACCAAAGTGTTCAGTTGTGACTGGAATTCGGGGCTCTGCATGACCGCATCAACCTGATTGATCACGTTCATAGCGGACGGATGCTTCCGAGAAATGCCAATGTGAAAAGGAATCTGGGAATTCGGAATAAAATCAACCTTGCGAACTTTCAGCTTCTTCGAATAGCCAAGTTGTCGAGCGATGAATCGGGCGTCTTCAGCGGGCTGAACGAAAAAATCCCCGGCCTCCCGTAGCATAAGAAGATGCATCATCGACTTCATATCCCGGCCCGGCACACGCTCCAGATAGCCGGGGATGTTGTCCTCTTCCCATTGGGAGCCCTTCTCAACGATCACCGTCAGACTGGACAAGTCAGCAAAGCTAGTGGCCGATTCGATCAGGCCTATGTTGGGGTTATCAGCCGAGTAAACCAGATGGCCAAAGTCCTGCGTGAAGAGCGGCTTGGCCGAAAAGAGGGCGTATTCGTCTCGCTCCTCCGACGGATACGTGAGAAGGCCATCGGTGAGGCCCAGTCTCACGTTGTACTGCGCCCTGGACCAAGGCACCACCACATGTTCCGTGGTGTAGCCGGGAATAAAACTGAAGGTCAGCTGCACCAAATCCGGAAACAGCCCGACAGCCCTCTCGTCAAGCGAGAAACTGTAAGGCGGTGATTTATCGCTGAACGCGAATGTCAACTTGCTGCTTGCCACCGAGACACCAGGCAAAGCAAGGAATACAACCAGGAAAGCGAGGCATAACGGCGCCGAAAATCCTTTTAAAAGATGCTTGTTCACCAGGGTTACCTCTGAGGCGCTCTGTACTTGCTATCTGGGTCCCACATTATACATTGGGGTCAGACCCCATGTCGTTTTGCAGCACCAAATGCACTGGGGTCTGACCCCACGGAGTCCCTTTAACGAGCCGTCAAAATCTGCCAATCGAGAGCCATAACAACCAGCAAGCACCCCCGAAAAGAAGCACTGCACAATGGATAGCCAGGTTTTTCTGGATCGTTGGGGCGGGCTTTCCGGTGAAACTGAAAAAATCCTCACCAAACAGCCCAACGCCGCAGCCCTCACAGTAGTTTTTCGAGTAAGAAACCCTCAGCGAAGACGGTTCAAACTTTTTCCGACAGCTGTAACAGCTTGGCTTAATCACTTCGGGCTCCGGGTCAAAACGACTGTGCATTATGTTCTATCCATATGGACCCAAAGCCGGGTCAATTAATAAACCTGTCCCGGTTTCTGAGCATCAATTTTCATTGAGAGTGGAAATGCCGTCGATCTCAGTCACCGTTTTGGCATCCGCCCGCTCAATGATTTTGAGGAGGGTGGATTGAATCGTTTCATCTTCTCGGGCGTCACCGCCACTCACAAACGTTTGCTTCTGGGGATCCGCGCCCTCTTCCATGGTAAATGAAATAACGACCTCGGTGGCCGAATCCGGCGCTTTACCAAAGTGCTCTTTACCAAAGTACTCTAGCGAAACCAACGGATAGCCATGAAAGCCCTTCTTAACCTGCTTCGCAATACGCTTTTTTGCTTTATCCACATTCATAATAGGGCCTGTCGCTAAGCTCGTTATCTGGGTGCTACATGAACATCCAGTCGATACCACTCGCCAATTCTAGTCCGTTATCAGAATGCGAGCGAGGCGTTGCGAGCCGGCCTGAGAATGGTGGAGGAAGCTGAGTCCAGTTACGTCACGAAAATGAATGAACTCAGAGCCGCCATCGACGCGGGTCAGGAAGACCTGAAAACCGGCAGAACCAAGGCATTCAGTGGTGACAAGTTCGCGTGAAACCGGATCACCCAGCACAATCATCTCGCCAGGTAATACCTGCTCGAAGACTCCCCGATGCCAAGTTACAACTCGGACAGCCGTAGGAGGGCCATTATCGCCTTGGCGATTCCGAAGTCCACGTCACCCCCACTGACCATCACCACAGGTAAACCGTGGTAGCATCCAAGGTCACCATCCGAGATAAGGAGAGCCCAAGGACGATGAAAAACGACTATAAAATTGCGCTTCTGATCGACTGTGACAATGTCAGCCACCAATCCATCGAAGGGGTGCTCCAGGAGCTTGCCAAGTACGGCGCTGTGAACGTGCGCCATGCCCATGGCAACTGGAATGGCCCGCAACTGGGTGGCTGGATCGAAAAGCTTCACGGCAATGCCATTCGGCCCGTTCAGCAATTTGCCTACACGACCGGCAAAAACGCCACTGACGCCTCCATGATCATCGACGCCATGGATTTGCTCTATAGCGGAAACGTCGATGCCTTCGCCCTGATGACCAGCGACTCCGACTTCACCCCCCTGGTCATGCGCATCCTTGAAGCCGGGCTACCGGTCTTTGGCTTCGGCGAGCGCAAAACACCCATGCCCTTCGTCAACGCCTGCTCCCAATTCATCTATACCGAGAACTTACGCGCGGACACCGAGGAACCGGATAGCATCGGCAACGCCGGCACCCCGAAACCAACCGTGGAAATCAAATGGAACCGCAACCAACTGCGGGGCGACACCGTGCTGGTGCGAACTCTGCGAACGGCCGTGGAGCAAACCGCCGATGACGATGGCTGGGCGCATCTCGGCAAGGTGGGCCAGTATATTTCCAATAACAGCTCTTTCTCCCCCGTGAACTATGGGTATAAAAAACTGAGTGATCTCATCCGAGCCAGCGAGTTATTCGAGATCAGCGTCCGGGACAAAAACGTTGTTTATATCAGAAGTCCCGAAAAATAGGTCTGTCCCGGCTTTCCGTCCCGGCTTTCCAAAGGGGTGAGATGACGATCGGTAACGCAAGTCAGACATCCCGCCGGTGCCCGATACACAGAAGTGCAGTAGGTTCCAAGTCTGAAGGCAAGCTCAATGCATCCTTCACCCTTGCATCATCGAACCCTGCCACGAGAACACAACCAACCCCGAGAGCAGTACTCTGGAGATGGACATTTTGTGCTAAAGCACCTGTCTCCATATATACATAGCGAGCACCGCGCTCTCCCTGGGGCGGCTGACGTTCAAAGTGCCGAACCGCATCTCCTAGCCTCGCTGTAACTCCGATGACAATGGCTGCCTCTTTCAACCATGGCTGATCACCAATACCGAGCCCGTACATGGTTTCTCCCGAAATACGGTCACCGACAAGCTTCAGCGAATGGCTGTCAGTCATATACTCGTATGTGCCGGGCTCAAGTTCGGATACATGCTGCACCACAAGTTGTAGATGCAACGGATATAATCCACCAGCCGATGGAGTTGCTCTTTTTTGGTCTGGACCCGTTATTCCTTGGGCCGACCAAAGCAATTGGGACAAGACACCTATAGGTAGCGGTGTCTCTGTGTACTCCCTTGCGCTGCGCCGAGCCTCAATACAACCAACCAATTACTTAGAGTCCTGCAGTTTCGGTGCAGATAGCTCGAAGACCATGCACTTACTCCCCATGCATAGCACCGCTCTCTGCGGAAATTTTGTCCGACAGCAGCGCTTCAATACTGATCGAGCCTTCTCTCTAGAGGGACAAGACTCACGAACTTTTACCATAGCACCCACCGCCATTATTGTGGAATCGATCCCCACGCCCGCGGCCTGTATGTCTGCATCATCGACCATTAGGGCGAGGTGTGCGGTTTTTGCCCACGAGCCCGCGCTAGTCATTGCGCCGTTTACTCTCCGCATCCAGCAATACCCGCTTTCGCTCCAACCCCCAGCGGTATCCACCAAGGCCTCCACCGGCCCGATAGGCCCTGGGCTGCATTCCAAGATTGCGGGTTGCTTCGCCGTAAACACGGCTTACCGAGCCAAATCCGGATGCAAAAATCGCATCGGTCACCTTGTCACCTTCCTTCAGGGACTGCTTGAAGCGACGCATCCGCACCGCGTCTTGATAGGCTTTGGGCGAGATGCCAAAAGCTTCCTTGAATTGCTTCTGCAGCCTGGAGGCAGACAGCCCGGCTATCTCCGCCAAGTTGGCCAGAGGCAGCGGCTCATCTGCGTGCGCCTCAATATGGCGCGCGACCTCCACCAGCCGGGCAATCCGTGGATGCCCATCAGAGGACTTGTCCCTTGCCTCAATGGCTGCCTGTATTTGCTGTTCCGATGGCATCGACATCACCCACCCCGTTGCTCCCCGCATCCCTGAATTAGCCCAGATATGGCGACCAGATAAAACGGCAAGAAACCGAGACAGATTTATTTTACGGGTGATATCAATGGCGGCGTTGACTCAAGGGGAGGAAAACTGGGACTGTCACGGCTTTCTGTGCGGAGTGAAAGAGTTCTGGTACAAAGAAGAACACCAGAGAACCCAAGCCTGACCTGTTACTAACATGAGTCACCTATGGCAAAACCGAAACGCATCTACCTCGCCGGCCCCGAAGTCTTCTTCCCGGCCGAGGAACACCAGGCCATCGTAGCCGAAAAAAAGCGCCTGCTGCGAGAAGTCGGATTTGAAGGCACGGACCCAGGCACCGTGTTCGAAGTGGGCTACATGATCGGCCAGGGCAAGCCCGCCTTCGGATTCACCCTGGACAGCCAGCGTTATCGGGACCGAGCCGGCGCAACCGACCTGGATGAACTGGGCCACACGATTGAGGACTTCCAGATGAGTGACAACCTGATGATCGAGGGCGGAATCCGCGAATCCGGTGGCCAGCTATTCGTATACATTGGGGTCAGACCCCATGTCGTTTTGCAGCACCAAATGCACTGGGGTCTGACCCCACGGAGTTAAAAGGAGCCAGTACCCATGGCACAGCAATCCCCAGCCATACTCATAACAGGCGGTGCCCAAGGCATCGGTAAGGGTATTGCCGCCCATTTCCTGAACAAGGGCTGGCGAGTGGTGATCGTCGACCAGAATGCAGAAGCCATCAGCGCATGCAGACAGGATTTCGGCGATCCGGACAACCTGCTACTGATCACAACGGATGTATCCCGCGAGCCCGAAGTAACCTCGGCCGTGGAAGAGGCCGCGCGATGGGGAGAGGGACTGGACGCTCTGGTCAATAATGCGGGGCTCGCAGATCCAGACACTGGCCCCATAGAAACGCTTGAACTGGATCAGTGGCAACGGCGAATCGACGTTAACCTGACCGGCGCCTTTTTAATGGTCAAGCACACAGTACCGCACCTCCGCCAAAGCCGGGGTAGCATCGTCAACATAGCCTCTACCCGCGCCTTACAGTCCGAGCCCCATTGCGAGGCGTATGCGGCAAGCAAGGGTGGCCTGATCGCCCTGACCCACGCTCTGGCCATGAGCCTGGGGCCCGATGTGCGGGCCAACAGCATCAGCCCGGGCTGGATAGATGTCCGAGCCTGGCAGGCTCATAGGCCCTCTGAACCACAGCCCCTGTCTGCCTCTGATCACGAGCAACACCCCAGTGGCCGTGTCGGCAAACCCGAGGACGTGGCGGCTATGGTGGCCTACCTGGTCTCGCGGGACGCCGGCTTTGTGACCGGCCAGAACTTCGTGATCGACGGCGGCATGACCCGCAAGATGATTTACGAAGACTAGGGCCCATGAATTATCCACAACGCATCGTCTGCCTTACCGAAGAAACCACAGAAACCCTCTACGCCATCGGCGCCGAGGACCGCATCGTCGGCATCTCCGGGTTCACCGTGCGGCCCGAGAGAGCGAGGAAGGAAAAGCCCAAAGTCTCCGCGTTCACCTCCGCCAGGATCGGGCGAATCCTGGAGTTAAAGCCGGACTTGGTGGTGGGGTTCTCCGACATGCAGGCGGACATTGCGGCCGAGCTGGTGCGCAGCGGCGTGGCCGTGCATATTTTTAACCAGCGTACCGTCGCCGGCATCCTGTCCATGATCCGAACCCTCGGCGGCATGTTGGGCCTGGCCGAGCAAACCGACGCCTACGCACAAGCACTGTCCGACCGGGTGAAAGCAATAAGATCAGCGCGAAGCAAGGGCAAAGGGGAGAGGCCCGAGCGCCCCGGTTGGGCCGATATACCTGCTGTGGCCAACAACCACCTGTACGAGATCAAGTCACCGCTGATTCTTCAGCCTGGGCCGGCGGCGCTGACGGATGGGTTGGATGCGTTGTGTGGGATTATTGACCGAGTGTCCCGGTTTTCGTCCCGGTTATCGATTCGGCAATAGAGCCCGGGAATGAGCCTCCACGTTACTTCTGCGGGGTATAGAGTTCAAATAGCGGAGCATAATCACCACCATCGGCACTCCTCAGTGCTTCGATGTAACGACGCCGGATATCTCCATCAACGTTCAGTATTTCTCCGCCCCAGTCCACCTGTTTGATACCAAAGAAGTTTTGTCCGATAAATTCTGCGTAGATCCGGGAATAGCGCCCGTTGCCATTGGGAAACGGGTGTATCTTGACCAAACGGTGGTGAAACATCAGCGTGGCCTCCATCCCCGGGTACGTCTCGAACTCCACCCAAGCTTTGACGTCATCGAGCAAGTTTCTCAGTTCCACCGAGATGAATAGCGGATCAATACCAATGTTCTTTTCGGTCCTGCGAAACTCCCCTGCCCAGGTCCAGACCCGACCGAACATGTCCTTGTGCAGGTCACAAACAAAACTCACATTGAGCGCATCACCCGGGTCAATCCTGCTGTTTTTCTTGCGCAGCTTGATCACGCCCTGAGTGATATTGGTCTGTTCCAGCTCATCGAGTTCGCCACGAGTCCTGATGTGCTTGGCCTTGAGGCCTTCCTTTTCGTCCGGGCTTAGGGGCGTGGCACCCTCTGGATCGTCATCATCAATCACGCTCTATACTCTCAAGCTTGTTCCAGAAGCTCTGGCTCGACATGCTCAACAGTTGGCTCTGAACCATCAGCACCTGATCGTCAATCTGGCGCTTACTCAACCCCTGCATCTCAAGCTTCATATGGGTGCTCATTTCACTGACAATCCTGACTGCCGCCTCGTGCGCCTTTTCGGAGATCAGTTTATCCACCTCCTTCCGGGGCACAATGGCATAGTGCAACTCGCAGTCCATGGCCTGCGCCAGCCGCCGCAAGGTATCCAGTTGGACTTTTCCCTCCGCTTCCCCACGCTCAATCCTGAAGATCTCCGCTTTCGACAGGCCCGAACGCTTACTAATGATGGGAATCGGAATGCCTAAAGCCTTACGGACCGTTCTTGCCCAGCCCTCCGGGGGCGTATCAATGGCCAGCGCCGACTTGATGGAACCATCCACCAATCTCCGATACTGTTTGACTACCGTTCTTCTGAAGCTGTCTTTTTGCTGCAGCATACGCCCTCCAAAGACTTGTTTAAGCTATACCTTATAATAGTAAAGGTATATTTTTAACAATACTACTTCAACAACAAAGTATAGTGGAAGCGAAACTTTACTAATTTTAGTGTAGCTTTAACAATACTAAAATCTCAATAAAGTATCGTTAAAACACAACCATGCGAACCACCACAGGAAAGGTGAATGACTGCGCAAACCGCGCAAACCGGGACACCCATTAGCACCCAGCTCGGAAACTGGGATCTAGACACAGGCCGAGACGACGAAAACGATCAATTGGTTTACTGGGGAGTGGCATGATTAACGCACTGAAGCTGTTCTTGATTATCAGCATCCAAGCTGCAGTAGCTGCATGCGCTTCCGTTTCCGTCTCCGAGGAGGAAATGTACGAAAAAGCATCTGCGCTCACAAAACTCACCGGAATGGTCGAGGCCATCGTTGTCTATTCCGACGAAAGCTCCAAACTGTCGGGTGCAGAACTCCTGAAGGAAGCAACTTCGCACGATCCAACGGTACTGGATCAATTTGAGAACTATGAATTAAGAGCCTCCCAGGCAAACGGGCATGCGGTAGTGACTATGTGTGACGCAAGTGGTGATGAAGCTCTGCTTCACGATCTTGGGTGCACTGCAAAGCTCGATAAGCACTTTTGGCAAACCAAAACGCAGGAGCCATGTGCCACGGAACAGGTAAGCGCTCCAACATGCCGATAGCAGACCAGACAAAATAGGCCTGCCCGGGTGTTCTCCATTTGAGCTGCAAAAAATTCGTCACAAAAACAGATCCGCGGGTTCTACCCCGGTAATCCCCCCCGAAGCCTGTTTATCGAAGACGGCTTTTAGTTCTTCTCGATCCATATAGCAGTGAGCCCCATAACGTATAAAATCGATGATGACATCAGGGTATGCGTCCAATGACCTTAACAATGGTTGAGCCAATGTCTGCAATCGCATCATTTCGCTCTTCAAAAGAAGACTCTGTTTCTGTGATATAGAAAGCGACAACAATAGGCTTGCGTTCCGGGGGCCACATCACAGCCGTTATTGACCTTGACCCATAGCCACCTGCGCCAGTTCTGTCTGCGATAACCCAATCGTCAGGCAGGCTGGCGCGAAACAGTCCGTCCGCAACCTGGTTCCCCTGTAGCCACTCACGTAGCTGATCCCGGGAACTCAAGGACAAAACGTCCCCAAACAGTAACCTTGTAAGGTTACGCACCATCGCATTTGGCGTTGTCGTGTCCCTGGGATCGCCTGGCTGAGCCTCGTTGAGTTCGGTTTCCCAACGATCAAGACGGGTTGAATCATCCCCCAAGAACTTAGTGAAGGCTGTGATTGATCCCGGCCCGCCCAGAGTCCGCAAAATCATATTCGCTGCCGTGTTGTCGCTCATCGTTAGAGCTGCCTCACATAACTCTGCCAGCGTCACCGCCCGAGTGTTGGCATATTTTTCAGTGACCGGAGAATAGGTCACCAGATCTGCCTCCGAAATGCTCACTTTTTCATTCAACTCCACCTCATCCTGATCATGTCGGTATAGCAGATCAGCACAGGCAAGAGTCTTAAAAGTGCTGGACAGAGGAAACCTTTGGTCGGCGTTGTATTCCCATCGTTGCCCAGATTCCAGGTCGTGAGCGGAGAAGCCCACGCGAGCCCCCAGTTCATCAGCGGCCTTTTCTACAGCTTCAATAATAGGGCTGCCACTATCAGCAAACGCCATCAGTGGCATTAGCAGGGCAAAAAGAACTACGGCAGATCGCTGCATGACTATTTATTCCCATCAAGAACTATTTAGCGTTTGTTTCCCGCCCGAAAAGCAATCGCTTTCATACGATTGCCGCAGGAAGCCATACTGCGCCACCGACGGCGATGTGATTTCGTTTGATCGTGGAACAGCAGAACACAGTCACAGGCTTCACATTCCTTCACAAACCACAGGTTTTCTTCCGTGAGCAACCTGACCAAGGCCTGGGCCACAGGATACAACAAACTCTCACTTTCCAGATTGCGTCGGTACACCGCCACTGATCGCCGTCTGGGGGAAACATGAGGTGTAAGGCTAATACAGCCGTTGACAATGTGGCACTTCTACCCGCTTACAATAGTTTGCCGACAAACAGCCGCCGCTGTATCTTTAGTTTCGTTGCCCAGGAAGGGCCCCGTATACAAGGAAAGAAACCATGGAACCTGACCAACGCGAACACGTCTCTGCAGTTATCAATTATTTCTGGGGCGAAGGGACAACGTCGCCGGAATACGCAGCAGTAAACTTTCGCAACAAAATGGAATTGGCAAAACAAGGATTGTGATATGAAAAGCCCCGCCCTGCTAATCGCTTTGGCGTTCGCCTCTCTCCCGGCCTGCGCTCAAACTGACCAATACATTACTGCCGCCTATGATGGTATGAAGTTCCAGGCGCCTGCCTCTCCGGTTATCGTTGGGTCATTAGGTGCGAACAATGACATTCTGCTGGTCAAATATTCCGACACCGTCGGCAAGCGGTACATCAGTTTTGGTACCGAAAACACTCTCGAAACCGGAGGCTGCGGATGGTCGGATTTTTTCGAGGCAACACTATCAGAGACAGTCAACCACAGCTGTGCCCAGGCCAGCGTGTCGTCTTTCAAAAACGTGTTCGTTGAGGGCGCGGACGCGGGCGTTTGGAAAATCGAGGGTAAACCCTATTATTACTTCCTGTCTGATTCAGATTCCTCGTTTGTGTTCTTTCAGTCCAGCAACGGTAACTTGATCAAGTTGGAATCGGACTTTCTCGATTCTGAGGGCTTTCGAAGGATGCTCGGGGATATTTAGGTTGGTGAGCGCACGCTACGCCATTAAATCCGAAAACACCTTGGCAAAGGCCCGAAAAATGCAGCGCTTTAGGGACTCCAGTTTCTGTGATAGATCAGATCGCCCCATTGGTGGCGCGTTCCGATCACTTGTACGGCCGTGCTGACAATCTGATCCAGTAAAGGCTGGCCCACTGTGCGCAAGTCCACCAGATCAACCGGGCGGTTAAAAGCCATCGCAATAGCTTCTGTTGTAGCTCGCCGATTTTCTCGATATCAGGATGTTTGGTTACATCAGGTGACATGGCGCTCACCTGCGGGGTTTACGTCTTGAGTGTATTAGAAAGCGCCAAGACAGGTGGCACAACGGCATAATAGTGAAAAGCCCCGGCGAAATAGGCCTGTTCCGATCTTCCCAACCAATCAAACCGGCAGTTCGGTAATCTCACCCACCACACCGTCTTCAAGCAGCCCGGCGTAAGGCTGCTTTTCCAAACTATCCAGCCTTGACCGTACTACTTCTGCGCAGCCTTTAACCCTTTATAATATTGGTCATACGTCGGGCTATAAGGCCCCGGCGGCAGACCGTTTACCCCATAAAATACAGCTGCATTTGCCTGGCGTGTTAATGGAAGATAATTCGGTGCCGCCCTCTCAGCCGCTGCTGTAACAGCCATTACGAGCAGATCAGCCAGTGGGTTACCCGTGCTATTGTTATCCGGGGTGTACGTCATTCTCTGCCGTGCGCTCCAGAGCTCTGCTCCATCTGCATTCACAATCCGATATTCGAAATCAACCTCCGTCGTGGTCGTCAGCAGCATATACTTGGAGGTCCACTCGTGAATCGTCACATACAGAATGGCATCTGCCTTGAACAGATTGGCTAACTGTTCCGGCGGTGCGGCATGGACTTCGGCGGGTTCGTAGTAGCCCTCGTATTCCAGCAAAGTTTTCACTGTATTGACGGGGAAAACGTAATAGCCCTTCTCCGCCAGATAGAAAGGTAACGTTGCCAGTAGCGAGGTTGTGCTCTGTACATCAGTGGACATATTGACAGGGGGCACCACCAGAATCGACTTGGGTGACGCATCATGGAACGCATCAAGACGATCTGGGTTGCTTGTCGTAGCACAACCGGCAACCAAAGCGACCACGCAAAACACAAAGGACAGCTTCAATGCTTTCATTGCCGAGCCTCCAGGTTTTCAATAAGCATGCTGAGCATCGGCCGGCTCTCCGGCCACGCCTCGTATTCCAGCTTGTAGAACTTGAGTGCGGAATCCACGTCACCCTGAATCATCATAAAAGTGCCTGCCTCTGCAAAAAGGCCGGGTGCAATAGGGTGCTGAGGCGTGCCTCCGGTTTCGACAAACTCCACGTAATTTTTCAGAGCTTCCTCTTTCAACGCTGGTTCCTGGTAAACAACAAACAGCGTTTCCTGATACTGCCCCCACTCGTATAGGCCCTGGTTACTAGCGCATCCCGCTAACAAAACAAACATCGACAATAAGAGAAGAATACGTTTAGTCATGTGCCCCTACCTTCAGAATCCTGTTAACCCCGGCGCCCAGATAAACCTCTTGGTGATAAACCACCTTACCGTCGGAAAAAAGTTCAACTTGATGAGTGCCATCAATAATTTTCAGCAGGTTTTCACCGGCCTGGTATTGACCAACATAACCATAGGAGACCCCGTCAATCCGGAGCTCATAGTATTCCGAAGCCACCGATGGCAGTTCGAAAGCGATACCCGGGCGGTCATCGACGACCTGGGTATTGCGTGTGGGGGATTGGACGCAAGCGGTCAGGGTGAAACAGATCAATAACGCGAGCAGAATCCTCATTGTTGCTTCTCCTTGACGCGCAGTTCGCTCAGATCGTGGCCTTTCAGGGAGCCCTCAGAGATTTCGCCGACTGCCCCCTGTTCAAGAGGATCATCGCCAAACAGCCCGACGACTGTCAGCTCGGCAATTTTCTTACCGGGCAGGGTGATTACCGTACCGGTAGTCTGAGATTTCACTTTCTTGCCCCGCGTCTCAACAGCAAACACCATCCCTTTGTCGACGCCCTGGCTCTGGCCGCCACTGATATAAACGAGATCGCCTTCCTGAGCCAGGACATCAGCTGTCCACGGCTTTTCAAGGAACAGGCCTGTCATCTTGTCCACGGCAGCTGTGACAGCCGCAGCAATAGCCTGATCATTCAGGCTGCCGTCGTATCCAGCCGCAGAACCAAATCCCATCGTGCGGGCCTGCTCGGTAGATGAGGAACCCGACCCTGTAACGGAGGCGAAGACTCTGCCGGTGCTCACGTCCACCAACCGAAGATCCACGGTCGCAGAGGCTTCCTGCTTTTTAGAGGAGGACAAAAACCCGCGCTCGCCTGTCGTAACGCGACCAAACTGGGTCAGTGAACCAATAACAAGGGTGTCGACGCCCACGATTGAAACTTCCTGACCGGACAGCTCTGCCTCTTTGCTCAACAGTTCAATATCCGGGCGCTCAAAGACCAGATAGCTCTCACTGTTGGCCAAAGCCTGCAAGAACATGTCCGTTACTTTTGAACCCAATTGATCTTCAGCATTGGACCGAAGCAAACTCCGACCATAATTCGTTTCATTGGAAATTCGGCCAACCGCGATTTTTCTTTTCAGGCTCAGCCGTTCGGGATTCGCTTCTTCCAACGAAGCCTGCTGCGCAGCCCGCTGCTGCTCCGCAGAGACGGCTGGTTCAACTGCCTTCATTTGAGGCGTCTGTGTCGCACAGCCAGAAAGCACCCCCAACATCAGCCAGGGCAGGATTTTCTTCATCAATTGGACTCCTCAGTCTGTCATGAACAATAACAAACAACGGATTACAGCGATGGACAGGCGGGAGGGAGTGCGTACCAAGACGCGGGGATGGTTCCTCTCTGAACCTGATGTCATCCCTTACATGTTGTTGTATGGCAGAATACTTTACAGCATGGTTGAACGAAATAAACCTCTCTGTATCAAATGTCTACGCATCTTTACAATATTTTTGATTCTGGCCACCTACTTGTTGGACCAGGCTCTGGTACTTCTTGCGATAGCGGACGACTCTGGTTTCCATTGACACTCAAAGACACGATACAGGCTTGGCTATGGGGCCGAATGTCAGGTCTATTCTCGCTTGTGAGGGAGCGGTACAAGAAGCTGAGTGACCTCATCCGGGCCAGCGAGTTGTGTAAGATGAGCGTTCGGGATAAGAACGTTTTTTATATCAAGAGCCCGGCGAAATAGGCCTGCCCCGGTTTTCCCGGCCGATCAAACCGGCAGTTCAATAATCTCACCTACCACACCGTCTTCACTCACCAGCAGCCGCCCCACCGTGATCGGCAGAGTAAATCGCCTGGGCCCGGCGCCACCTGGATTGAAATAAAGCACATCGCCAATCCACTCATTGCGGGGTTTGTGGGAATGGCCGGCGATCACCACTCGATAGCGGCCCTGCGGATCGATGTCGAGGGTTTTGACATCGTGGAGCATGTAGAAGGGGTGACCGAGAAATTCCAGATCCTGAACATCAGGGAGCGTCCTTGCGCGGCCTGCTTTGTCGATATTGCCACGAATCGCAACCACCGGCGCGATCGTCTCCAGCGCATCCAGAACCTCGTCCCGCCCCACATCACCGGCATGAAGGATCAGATCCGAGCCTTTCAAAACCTCCAGGGCTTCGGGACGCATCTTGCTGTGGGTGTCTGCGATCACTCCGATTTGCATGCTTTCGCCCTCCAGATTCCTCAATCATGCCCACCCGGCCAGTGCGCATGGCCATGCCGGTAAGCGTTGCTATAGTGAAACAAGACCACCTGGTTCTCAATGTCGGCCAGAACAGGTAAAACCATGTCACTCACGGTAGGATGTCCCCATGCCCACCTATACCGTCACGGTCGCGAATCTTTCCCTGTCGCAGCAGCAGAAATCACAGATAGCGGAGGCAATTACAACGGCCCATAACACGCAAACCGGCGCGCCCCGCTTTTTTACCCAGGTTCTGTTTTTTGCTGCCAACGAGGGTGAACACTTTGTGGGTGGCAGCGTGAACACCGCGCCCCACGTATATGTGAACGGCCTGGTTCGGCAAGGCCGAAGCATCGAGGTCAAGCAGGCCCTGATGAGCCAGATGCTTGAAGAAATCGCCCGAATAGTGGACATCACAGCTGAAGATGTCTGGATCTATCTGCAGGACATTCCGGCCACCCAGATGATCGAGTTTGGGCGGTTTTTGCCAGCGCCGGGAGACGAAGCTGGGTGGGAGCGGGAAATGACTCCAGAAAAGCGGTCCAGTTTGCCCAAATAATAGATCTGTCCAGATATTCCCTATTCCGGGATTATCGCGGTTTTTCGTTAAACCAACATAAAAACCCCGGAAAACCGGGGCTCACAATCATTCGAAATCAGAGCTGGATCACCAGTTGTAGCTATACCCCAATAACACAGCATCAAAACTGTCACTGGCGTCGTAGTTCAGAGCAAACCTGTGATGCTCACCAGCCCAGAGCGCTGCACCGATTGAGGTAACAGACTCCGAATCTTCCTGATTCGTATCCGCGAAGCCTCCGATGATCTCCAAGGAGCCCGGTACTGCCCAGATTCTGGCAGCCAGGCCATACGACATGGCGCTGTCATCTTCAGTAGCGCAAAACCCATCAGCACAGAGCTCGATCTCTGAGCTGACATAACCGATGCGAGGAATCAGATCAACACGCTCACCCAAGGGGACAGGGACGTAGAGGTCCAGGTTGACTGAAGAGCTGGTGATTTCAGTGCGATTACCTTCATTCGAGAATGCGCTGGCTCCAGCGCCAATCGCAAAGTTGTCAGCAACCTGAAAGGAACCATTAATAGCAGCTGCGCCGAAATCCTCGTATACCTCGTTGAGGAATACGATTTCCTCATCTGGTGTCACCTTACCGAGTTGAATACCCAGCGCGCTATAGGAAAAATTGCTTTTGCCAAGACCCGTATTCAGATCCTGGGCCACCGCTGGTACCGCTGCAATTGCAAGAGCTGCCGCCACAGTAAGTGAATTCATTTTTATCATTTGTTTACCCTCACACTTTATCAGGTGACAACCGTGTCACCCTCTGAAATTTCCCCAGAAAGCACAGACTATAAACATTCGCCTTTGCCTACTCGGCTCGATTCAGCAGCGCCGACCGATCACGTGGCTCAACTGGAACCTGTTCAAGCATGCTTTTCCGGAGTCTGGGAAGGTACAACGTCAGTCAGCCAGTTATTACGATAGGTCCCTTACCTTTTTCTTTGTTTAACAATTCATCACCAAACAAACGGGCGGCGCCGGAAATCACTGCTAGGCTTAGGTAGGAAAAGCGGGGCAGATCTACTTTTCGAACCGCGAAAATAAACCCGTCCCGCCTTTCTATGGGAGACCTTCGTTTAAACTCAAATGATCGATCTTCTATCGCTACGCCTCGAGTCTATCCTCCGAAAGTAACTCTCTGACTCTTTTTCCTCAAAACGCCAACCCCGTGATTAATACTTCGACCATCAACCGCCGACCAGCTTAATTACCCGCTCCAGCATCGGGTCTTTGCCTTCCTCGCGCCCTTTTCGGCCAAGGTACTTGAGACGGATGTGTGGCGGGATGCCGACATCTTCGTATATCTCACCGTCGTAGGCCCGGTAGATTTCATTGGACAAGGTCAGGTGCCAGCCATTTGGCAGATGGCGCTCGAGCGTGTCGGAGAGGATTCCCTGGGTAGGCTCGCCAATAAGAGTGAGACGGGGATGCTGCAGCAATGAGAGCACGAAGATTTCTGCGGCACTGGCCGTTAGCTCGCTGGTCAGCACAAACAGGTTGCCCTGGTAAGTCTCGTTGGCAGGCGTGATATGGACAGGCTGCTTTCCGGTGAATCCATTGCCATGACGGGCTGACTTGGTGAAAGCCAGCCGTTTGCGATCCATCAGGTACGCTGAAAAGCGCAGTGCGACACCATCGTACCCCCCACCATTATTGCGAAGATCGACCACCAGATTGGGGAGCTCGCCAACATCTGCCAGCACTCTCTTCATCACACTATCGACCGCACTGAGATCCGCAGCCGGTTTGCCTGACTTGCCGCTTTGCCCGGCCATGGCCCGGATGTTCAGGTAACCGATGAGATCATTAAGGCGCCCCCACTCCACCAGCCGGTTGCCGCCATGGCTAACGGCGCTTGCGAGATAATCCTCATGGATCACGTCACGCGCCGACTCTTTGAGATCGCCCAGGTAGCTGGTGAGCTCCCGGTCATCATTGGCGTCTTCAAGCTCCCGTGTCAGCCGCCTGAAGAGCGCCGGCTGGGCACCTGCCCTGTAATGACCCCAGGGTGAATGCAAACGAATATGGCCATCCTTCAGGGGCCGTAGCATCGCAACCATGATGGCGAAGAGCGTTTCCTGTGATGTGTTCGCGTTAATCTGGGGAAGATAGTCATGATGCGCCCGGTCCCAGGCCACACCCTTGAGCTCAAACAGGGCGTATTGCTCGTGAAAGGTTCGCCAGAAAACGTCAAAGTTGTATTGCGGATCCTTTGCCCTGTGCCTGTGACTTTCAGTGACACTGGCGGGCAATCCTTTCAGGCGACGGAATCTGATGCGTGCTACGCCAGTTACCCGATGGGCACTGAACGCCTGGCCACCAGGGGATACCGCCAAATCTTCGTAATAGTGGCCAAGTTCTTCAATACCGCCCGCATCAATCTTCAGGCAGCTGATGCTGGTTTCTTCAAAAAGGGTGTACCAGTCGTCCTCGATCAGCAACACATTGCCGTAACCCTGGGAACGCCACACACCCTGCAGGCTTGCAAAATCAGGGCTGGAAAGAGAACTACCGCGGCGTTGGGCGGTTTTCATAGAGGACTCCAGGTCCATTTCTGTTGTTTTCAGACGTCAGGCTGCAGTCCCGGTGACCTGCTCCCACTCTGACAGTTGAGAAGATAACTGTTGTCTGGAAGTGTAGCGCACAGGAAAAGACCCGATCCGAAAGCCAGGTCTATTCAACTCAATACCTGTGGTGCTCCTGTCGGCGAGCTCGACTGCAAGAAGAACATTTTTAACCATCGGAGTCACCTCATCCCCTAGACAGGAAATTCACGAATTGGCATATTATGCCAATGCAATTCCGACAGGATCACACTCATGGCGACGAGAAACATCGTACTCACTGACCATCAATCCCAGATTGTCGATCACCTGGTTGCCTCGGGCCGTTATCAAAATGCGAGCGAGATACTTCGAGCCGGCCTGAGAATGGTCGAGGAAGCCGAGTCCCGCTACGTCACGAAAATGAAGGACCTAAGAGAAGCCATCGATGCGGGCCAGAAAGACCTGGAGGCTGGCAGAACCAGAACCTTCACTGGTGACGAGTTCGCGACTTACCTTTCGAAACGTGCGGAGCAAGCCATCAGGAAGAAACGGGATACCTGACCTGATTACGATGAAACCATGGAGGGTTATTCTCACAGATGCTGCTCTAACCGACCTCGACGCTATTCTCAAAACCACCCTTGAGGAATTCGGCACACTACAACTGAAACGGTGTACCGATCACATCGACAGGGCGATTAGAGGGCTTGAAGAAGCCGGAAGCCCCCCGCCACTTCTGAAACACAGATCAGACATTCGGGCACGGATCGCTGCCTATCCGCTTGCAAGGGAAGAATGAATCCTAACGCGTGGCTCGGACCGCCAGCCTCTCGGACTAATGGCTGCCTGCAGATTAAATAAGTCTGTCTTGATTATCACAGTGGCTGGCAATCGATATCAGCCAAAGAGTGGCGCAGATTAGTAGCAACTAAAATTAGCTCTAAACCATCATGGAGAAAGAAAATGAATCTAAATCAGCCACAGTTTTACCAAAGGTTTACCCACCACTTACTTTGGCTGGCCACCGGGTGCCGCGGATACTTAAAAATTAATGTAATTTTTGGATGAATTCTTTCAATTCGCCATCAATGAGACCCAAATTCTTTACTGCTGTGGCTAAAAAACCTCGTTCCTCGTTCTTATTGAAACTGATATTGAGTAGATCTTTCAATCGATTAAGGCACCGCTTACCATCTAAAACGCGGTTCAAACTGTCCCACCGCTCGTGTCCCAACTTGTTCTCAGCAAAAGACCTAATTTTCTCGATTTCGCAATCCAAACTTTCGCTTTGCACACACAAATGTCGCTCTATTACTTCCTTTAAATCACTTCCCTCCTTACCACTCCCGAATTTATCACTAGGAGTGACCTTTTTATTAGCAACGCAATGAAGCACCATCGCAGACAAAAAAACAAGATCGTCTTCAATACATGCAATTTCGACAACCACATCATCGCTGGAGATCTCACGAAGCTGAAGATCTGAGGCAATTTTACTAATCGCTTCCGGCTTCAACAAATAGTTTTCAATTTCCCATCGACGGAGAACATGCACTCTATCCCCGAACGGCTGTGTTCTCCGGAATTCGTCATCATCAGTCTCCCAGAAAATCTCTTTACTCGGAGACTGATCACTAAAGAGTGAGTCTCTATCAACTACCCCAAATGCAGATATATCCTGTCGATTAGATTCATCAACAGCTTTGACAACCTTATGACACCCTCCTGAAGCACCCTCTTCGTCACTAACACTTTCGAATCGAACTTTATCTAAGACATCACTAAACCAGATATTCTTAAATATATAAAGGTCATCATGAGACTCAAGAAAAACCTTTATGCCTCCCGTGTAGTACGAGGTAATATTACCGGATTCAATTTCTTTGAAGCTTGGCATGAATATATCTCTTACTTCATATTGGTTATTATATGACCACCCTTTATTAGCCCATCTTCGGAAACCTTAAGGCTATTAGAGTAAACATCAAGAATTTCGGTGGAATGAGTAGTCATGATAACAACAAGACCTGGATTCCTAGCTACGAGAGCTTTCAATTCATTGACGAGCTTATGCTGCCACCTAATATGCAAATGTATGTCCAACTCGTCTATCAATATTATTGAATTCTGGGTAGTATGAGCACCAATCCTCAAAAACAAATACGCCAAGCTTTTCTCCCCACTGCTCAGCCTATCAAGTCGGTGCTCCTGCTCGTCATCACTGTTGCATCGTACAACAGCCTCCGGCGGGTCTCTTCTTACGTCTAATAATACTTTACTTGAGTCCGAAAACGCGCGTTCGTTAATAATCTCCCTAGCTTTCTCGAAACGACCATCATCCAACCATTTCAACCATACCAGCAAATTATCTAGCGAATCCTCCCAATCGTCACTATGAGGGTTGAAACGCTGCAAAGAACTATATCCCCAATGATTAGGTTCAGCGATCCCCCTCTTTGATCCAGCAGAGCCCGGACTCGATTTAATCGGAGGGATATCTCGGTAAGCTGAAAAGAATAATGCCGTCGGCAAGGTCAATGTATTGCCCTCAAACTGACCATCGGGACGACTACCAAAATTATTACGTACTACACTCGCTATATCTAAAGCTAATTCATCCGATTTGGATATAGCACTCAAACGCCCTGAAGAAATTCTCCGATAACCAAATCTATGCCAAGAGTCAGCATTTATCGATTTCAAATCGTCGTCGGCCCATACCTTAAGTGAGACTTCTGGACCTAGTTCTCCGGCAAGTAAAGAAAGAACAATTGTTAAATCCTCACCATTCCAAGATAACCTAACTCGCAGATCTAACTGAGCCCGACCGTTTCCTTCGTCTAAATCTTCTTGCCCAAACCGAATCGCTTCGTGGGGATCGAGCTCCAGCATCCCGTATAGGCTCGCCAATACATCAAGAACAGTAGTCTTCCCGGAACCATTTTTCGAGATCAACATAAAGACATTGCATGGCTCACCACTTTCATCCGTAAAATCAACGCAATACGGATTTTCTCTAAAAGGCCCCACTCTATCTAGTGTAAGGGAGATAGGCTTCATCTCATAAATCACTAATCCATCCATTAGCACACTCCCTTTTTATCTGATTCGACCGACAATTCTAGTTCTATCAGCCTCGGTGATCATTGCCCCATGAACCCTATGAAGTTCTTGATCCCCAGACATTTTTATTAACATATCGCCCTTACCTAGAAGCTTTTCAGAACCGGTCTCATCGATCACAATTTTAGATTCAGTACTCTTCTGAACAAGCAAACAGATTCGGCTGGGAATATTACTACGAAGCAACCCTGTAAGTATGACGGAGTCGGGGCGCTGTGTTGCCAATACAAGATGGATACCAACAGACCGTGCCTTTTGGGCTAATCGCACCAAGTAACCCTCCAAGTCCTTAGACTGCATTAATAAATCAGCGAGTTCTTCAACAACCAAAACAATGCGAGGTAGGTCCAGTGATCCATTAGCCAAGGCGACATCTAAATTGCTTTCGTTAACGTCCGCTAGCAATCGGTTCCGTTCTTCCATCTCTTCAACTAGATTGGATAATAAAGAGTCCGCATCATCAATAAAAGATACAACTTTAGAATCATATAACTGAGGAATTCCGCTATACGGAGCGAATTCGACTTGCTTAGGATCGATTATCGCTAACTTGAGTTTATCCGGCGAATTTCCAGCCAACAAAG
>CBIHLH010000035.1:0-28961 GCA_966210405.1 uncultured Marinobacter sp. | reverse complement strand
GTCTGACCCCTTGGGGTCAGACCCCAGCTTAGACCCCAACTTCCCCAACTTGACGCCAAACCAGCATTTACTCGATTTTCTCTGTAAAATAATTCAATCTGTCTGTATCGCCTGAGGCCTGCAGCCAGGGGCTCTGAAAGGATTGGCCACGGCTGGTGGCTCAAGGAAGTTTGCATTAGGAAGGTCGCCTTTGATTATGGATAAGATCAGAACCCTCTGCGTTTTTGGTACCCGCCCCGAAGCCATCAAGATGGCCCCCCTGGCGCTGAAACTTGCTGCTGACGCCCGCTTTGATGCGGGCGTTTGTGTTACGGGCCAGCACCGGGAAATGCTGGATCAGGTGCTTCACCTGTTTGCGATTGAGCCGGATTTTGATCTGAATATCATGAAGCCGGGGCAGGATCTGACCGATGTGCTGTCTGGCATTCTCACTGGCATGCGGGACGTGCTGGCGCAGTTCAAGCCCGATATTGTGCTGGTGCACGGCGATACCGCCACCACCTTTGCCGCGTCTCTGGCGGCCTATTACCAGCAGATTCCTGTGGCTCATGTGGAGGCGGGTTTGCGCACCGGCAACCTGTATTCGCCCTGGCCGGAGGAGGCCAACCGCAAGCTGACCGGGGTGCTCACCCGGCTGCATTTTGCACCCACGCCCAGGGCAGCGGAGAACCTGGCGCGGGAGGGGGTGCCGCCGTCGCACATTCAGGTCACCGGCAATACGGTTATTGATGCCTTGCTGGAGGTGGTGGCCCGGCTGGATGGCGACCACAGCCTGAGGGCCGGGTTTGAGGGCCAGTTTGATTATCTGGACCCGAACCGGCGGCTGATCCTGGTGACCGGCCACCGCCGGGAGAGTTTTGGCGGCGGGTTTGAGCGCATTTGCCAGGCGCTGGTGGAGATTGCCCGGCGTTTTCCGGATTCCCAGGTGCTGTATCCGGTGCATCTGAACCCGAATGTTCGGGAGCCGGTGCAGCGGTTATTGAGAAATATCGACAATATCCGGCTGATTGAGCCGCTGGATTATTTGCCCTTTGTGTATTTGATGAATCGGGCTCATATTATCCTGACGGATTCCGGCGGGATTCAGCAAGAGGCGCCGTCGCTGGGTAAACCGGTGCTGGTGATGCGTGAAACCACCGAGCGGCCGGAGGCGTTGGACGCCGGCACGGTGCGCCTGGTGGGCACGGATTCCGGATTGATTGTGCAAGAGGTTGAGCGCCTGCTGAACAATGAGGCGGCGTACAAGGACATGGCCTACGCCCACAACCCCTACGGGGACGGCAAGGCCTGTGATCGTATTGTTGAGATCCTGTCACACAGGGAATGGTAGAGAGGTTCGTTATGTCTGTTGGCACGATTTGTGTTGTCGGGCTCGGTTACATTGGCCTGCCCACGGCAGCGGTGTTTGCGTCGAGAAAGTTCAAAGTCGTTGGTGTTGATGTCAACCAGGAGGTGGTGGACTCCATCAACCGGGGCGAGGTTCACATTGTGGAACCGGACCTGGATATGGTGGTGAACGCGGCGGTCATGCAGGGATACCTGCGGGCGACCCGGGAAGCGGAGCCGGCGGATGCGTTTCTGATTGCCGTGCCCACGCCCTTCAAAGGCGAGCGCCACGAGCCGGATCTGGCGTATGTGGAGACGGCCAGCAAACTCATCGCCCCGGTACTGAAGAAAGGGGATCTGGTGATTCTGGAGTCCACCTCACCGGTCGGCACCACCGAGCTGGTGGCCGGCTGGCTGGCGGAAGCGCGGCCAGACCTGAGTTTCCCCCAGCAGGTGGGCGAGAGTTCCGATATTCGGGTGGCCCATTGCCCGGAGCGGGTGCTGCCGGGACACATCCTGCGCGAGCTGGTGCAGAACGACCGGGTGATCGGCGGCATGACCACCCGCTGCGCCGCTGCGGCCGCGGACCTGTATAAGGTGTTCCTGAAAGGTGAGTGTGTGCTCACCACGGCCCGCACGGCGGAGATGTGTAAGCTCACGGAGAACAGCTTCCGGGATGTGAATATTGCCTTCGCCAACGAGCTTTCGGTGATCTGTGGCGCGCTGGACATCAACGTGTGGGAGATGATCCGGCTGGCCAACCGCCATCCCCGGGTGAATATTCTCCAGCCCGGCCCTGGCGTGGGCGGCCACTGCATTGCCGTGGACCCCTGGTTTATTGTCAGCAGTGCGCCGGAGGAAAGCCGGCTGATCACCATGGCGCGGCATGTGAATGACGACAAGCCACGCTGGGTGATTGACCAGGTAAAGGCCGCCGTGGCCGACTGCCTGCGGGATAACCCGGACAAGAGCATCCGCGATGTGACCGTGGCCTGCTACGGCCTGGCATTCAAGGCGGATATTGACGACCTGCGGGAAAGCCCGGCCCTGAACATCGCCCATACCCTGCTGGATGAACACGGCGGGCCGGTGCTGTTGGTGGAGCCGAACATCCGCCGGCTGCCGGAATGGCTGGCGAAGGAGAAACTGGTGCCGCTGGAGCATGCGCTCAGGGAAGCGGATATTCATGTACTGCTGGTTGACCACGCCGAGTTCAAGCGGGTGCGCCCGCAACAGGGCACGATTGTGGACACCCGGGGTACCTGGTAACAGCCCGCTGGGCTGTGGATTAAACAAGGACGTTACAGTGATAGACATCAAGCATCACGGTGCCACCTCCGGTGTCACCGGCTCCTGCCATGAGTTGACGCTGACAAAGGGGCTGACAAAGGGGTCTGACCCCAACTTGTTGGCAGCAAGCTGCGCAGGCATCCTCATCGACTGCGGCCTGTTCCAGGGCAAAGACACCGGCCACGGCGCCAGCGCCGCCGATCTCGCCATCGATTTCCCCATTGAGCATATCCGCGCTCTGGTGGTCACCCATGTGCACATCGACCACGTGGGGCGCATTCCCTACCTGCTGGCGGCCGGTTTTGACGGCCCGATCTTCTGCTCCGAACCCTCCGCCCTGATGCTTCCGGAAATCCTGGAGGACGCCCTGAAGATCGGATTTACCCGGGACCGGCGCCTGATTGAGCGGGTGCTGGGGCTGATCCGTTCTCGCCTGGTGCCTGTGCCTTACGGGCAGTGGCGCGAAGTGTTTGACGAGGGCGGTTGCTCGCTATCCGTCCGGCTGCAGCCCGCCGGCCATATTCTTGGTTCGGCCTATGTGGAATGCGAGGCGGACGCGCACGGGATTTTCGAGCGGATCGTGTTCAGTGGTGATCTGGGTGCGCCCCACGCCCCCCTGCTGCCGGCTCCGGTTTCCCCCGAGCGGGCAGACCGGTTGGTGATCGAAAGCACCTATGGCGACAAGGACCATGAGGACCGGGAAACCCGGCGGTATCGGTTGAAGGCGGTGCTGGAGCATGCGCTGGCGGATGGCGGCACGGTGCTGATTCCGGCGTTCAGTATTGGGCGGACGCAGGATTTGTTGTATGAGATTGAGGGTTTGATTGCAGAGTTTGGTGGGAAAGATAAAGTGGGGTCTGACCCCGAGGGGTCAGACCCCTGGCGGGGTAAATTGGGGTCAGACCCCTCCATTGCCCTCAAGTGGAGCGACCTGGAAATTGTGGTGGATTCCCCGCTGGCCGCCGAGTTCACCCGGATTTATCTCAATCTGAAGCCGTTCTGGGACGCGGAAGCCACGGAGCGGGTGGCGCAGGGGCGGCATCCGTTGTCGTTTGAGCAGCTAACGTTGATTAACTCCCATGAGGATCACCTGAACGCGGTGGATTATCTGGTGCGCTCTCATCGCCCCTGTGTGGTTCTGGCGGGCTCGGGTATGTGCGCCGGCGGCCGGGTGGTGAATTATCTGAAGGCCATGCTGGGCGATCCCCGTAACGATGTGCTGTTTGTGGGCTATCAGGCCGCCGGCACGCCTGGGCGGGATATATTGCGCCATGGCCCTCGGGGTGGCTGGGTTGAGTTTGACGGCAAGCGGTACGATATTCGGGCACGGGTTCATCAGGTTGGCGGTTATTCGGCCCATGCCGGGCAGAGTGACCTGATCCGGTTTATTACCTCGATTCCGGGAAAGCCGTCGGAAATCCGGATTGTTCATGGTGATAATGATGCAAAAGAGACCTTTCGTGAGTGCCTCATTGATTTGGGGTATTCCGCTGTATTAATTCCATCGGAATGACCGTTTTATTGTCGTTAATGATGTATTTATTAATGCTTGGTAAATAAATAATCTTTGCGAAATATTAAGTAATGACTTATTATTTTCCGGAATTTGAGCCAGTTCCATTTCACGCTGGCGTTCAAAAACCACAGAAAAGATAAGGCTTTCTATCCATGGCAAAGATTAACGATTACTACCAGAAAAAACAGCTTATGGAAAAGCTTGCTGCAGAACTCGATCAACTGGAAAAAGACCAGGCGCTGAAAAGCGAACTGGATTTTGAAAAAGACGTTCGCGCTCTGATGAAGAAGTATGACAAGTCACCCAAACATGTTCTTCAGGTTCTTGCGGCGATTGATCCGTCCGTTGCCGGCGCCAAGGGCGATACCAGCACCGGTACCCGTGCCAAGCGCCCGATGAAAACCTACAAGAACCCGCACACCGGTGAAGTGGTCAAGACCCGGGGTGGTAATCACAAAACTCTGAATGAGTGGCGTGAGAAGCACGGTAAGGAAGCGGTTCAAAGCTGGCAGCAGGGCTGATTCAGCCTTCACCGCCCCTCTTTTCTTATGGCTGAGGGGCGGTGGTTGTTTAACGATCCCCGAGTTATTTTATTATCACGCGATTTCGCCCACTCTCTTTCGCGGCATACAACGCTTCATCCGCCCGCTGCAACCACTGCATATAATTCTCTGGCTCGTCATTTAATTGCGCAATGCCCATGCTGATGGTGTATTGAATGGGCGCCACGCTCGTTTCAACAACACTTTGTTCAATGGTTTCCCGAATGCGTTCACAAATAATACGGGCGCCTTCGGCATCGGTTTCCGGCAATATGATTCCAAATTCCTCGCCACCATAACGGCCGGTGCTGTCGGACTGGCGCACGGCGCTTTTGGTAACGGCGGCGGTGTGCTTGATCACTTCATCGCCGGCCAGGTGGCCGTGGGTGTCGTTGACGGCCTTGAAGTGGTCAATGTCGAACATCACCAGGCTGGTGCCGTGGCCGTAGCGGCGGTAACGCTCGTATTCGGCGTCTACCAGGTTTTCCCAGGTGCCGCGGTTGAGCAGGCCGGTGAGCCGGTCGGTCATGCTCAGTTTGGCCAGTTGCTCGTTGGCCCGTTCCAGGGCGCGTTTGCCGGTGGCGATGTCGGTAACGTCGTACACCATCAGGCAAACTTTCTCCACCTGGCCCGAGGGGCCGGAGAGCGGGCTGATGGTGAGATTCTGGAACATGTAATCCTCGGTGCCGGTGATGGGCCGGGTGTTCCGGAACTGGAACAGGTAAGGGCGCTGCTCCCAGGAGGTGAAGGCCCGGGTGTTGAGCAGAGCAACGGCATCGACCTTGCGGGCAAGCCAGGCCTGGGGGATATCCGGAAATACCTCGAACAGCACCCGGTCGCGGATTTTACTGGCGGTAATGCCGCTGTGGTTTTCCATGAACCCGTTCCAGGCCTGTACCCGGAATTCCAGATCCAGCACCACCAGGCCCACTTCAACGGATTCCAGCATGTCTACCAGCCAGTGAAACGGGTTGTCATCGATTGTCGTTGAAACCATGGTTCAGTCCACCAGGTAGTCGAGGCGTTGTTCGAGGAACGGTACGGAATCCTCCGTGAGCAGGATCAGCATGTCGCAGTGGATGTCCCGGTCTTCGAGCTGGTAACTGATTTCGATGCAGAGCAGCTGTTCTTCCCGGGCGCTGTGATGCTCCAGAAGGTCGGTGATTTGCCGGTGTTGCCCGAGCACGGTCGGGTGGCCGAGGCCCAGGTTCAGGTCCAGCTGGTCGCCGATGCCCCTCAGGAAGGCGCCGAACAGGATGCTGGACATGTCCATGAGCACTTCCACGTTAACGGCTTCGCCCTCAAGGGTGTCGTAGTGCAGCAGTTCGGCCATCTCGCGAAAGCTGGCATCGGCAAACAGCAGCAGGGCTTCTCCGGCAATGCCGGCGCCGGTGAAGCCCTGGCACACGGCGGAGTAAGTGTCGTTGTCGTGCGCAGCGGAGATGGCCATGTGCAGTTCCGAGTTGGCGATGAAAGCCACCTTCGGAATGGGCTGCTTGACGAACACCCGCAACAGCCGCGCCAGCAGATCGGACGACCGACCCATGGCCACGTTGGAAATTTCCTGCAGGTAGTCGTTCAGGGACACCGGGATATCCGGTGCCGTGCCTTCGCCCTGCCGGCTCAGGGCTGTATCTTTGAGTGCAGCCTGTTCCAGTTCGCAGGGGCGATAGAAGCCGTATTCCGCAAGCAGCTCCAGGACTTCGCCCGGGTCGGTGGGTTTTTTGATGAAGCCGATAGCGCCCAGCATACGTACCCGCTCCCGGGCTTCCGGCTGGATGTCGCCGGATACGACGATGGTCAGGACGGACAGGTCCTCGGCGCGGATGTGTTCCAGTACCTCATAGCCATCCATTTCCGGCATGTTCAGGTCGAGGAACATCAGGTCGGCTTTTCTGGCGCGAAGTGTGTCCAGCGCTTCAAGGCCGTGGGCGGCGTAAATGAATTCGCCGCTGAGGCCCGGAGGCAGGGCGCGGGCCATCTGTTTTCGGGCCAGGGCGGAATCGTCGCAGATCAGTATGCGCGAGCTCATGATGCTGTCTGGGGGTGCTGGTTAAAAATTTTGTGCATTATAGCAGTGTCAGATGTCATGTACATAAATACTACAGTAATGTGCAGGAAATTACCTTCAAAATAGGGTATGGGCGCCATTGTGAACGGGTTCATGGTTGTTGTTTGATTCCAGGTCGGTCGTCAATGAATGTGACCAGGCTCACTCTTTTCGGCCGACCGCCTCGGATATAGTGCGCTAACGGCACATAAGATAACAATTCAGAAACGAAAAAACACATTTGAGAGGCGCGCACTATGGCTCAGCAAGCGTACGGATACGCTGCCCTGATTCTGGTCCTTCTGGGGTTGGCGCCCTTTGCCCAGGCCGAGTTGAAGCCGATTTCCGAACAGGCCATGGGGGAAGTCACCGGGCAGGCGTTTCTGCAGGTTGAGAACATTCCCGGAGCGAATCACCAGTTCACCCGGATGACACTGGGTATGGATGTCGAAACCCGGGTCAATATTGACAGCATCAAAGTGGGTGAGACGGACACCGGTGTGGATTTTGCGGCCACCGACCTGGCCCTGGGCCATATTTCCCGCGATGGCGCCCGCGAGCAATACAATGGCAAGGTGTACGCCGAGGGTGAGACAGTTCCCTTTGAGGCTGTGCAGCCGTTCATTGAGCTGGCGGAAGTGGGCGAGGAACTGGCGGGTTTCCGGATGGGGTTCCATCAGGCCCGCGGGACCGTCTCGTCCAATACCACCTCCTTCAGTGGCGATATTGGGCTGAAGATCAATGATGGTGCGGGCAACGTTTCGGACGCCACCCTGTTCAACGCCAGCAACCAGGCCGACAACTATCGCGCCACGCAGATCGGGATCGACGACGGCAGTGGTGTGTGTACACCGGGCAGCAACTGCGCGCCGCTTTCCCAACTCCGCTCGCTCACCGTGGGGACCGACAATGGCGACGGGCCGGTCGGTTTCACGGATGACTTCTTTATCAGCTTTCAGCGTGAAGGGGTGGACTGGCAAAGCCCCGATGGTGCCAATGTGATCAGCGCCGGCAAGGGCGTGTTCCTGAATATTCCCACCAGTATGACGGTGGATATGAGCACGCTGATCGGCGATGGCCTGGCCCGTGAACGCACCCACTATATTGACCGTGGCACCGGCATTTTCTGAATTCTGCTAGACTGCGCGGGAACGTTTCCGACCAACCCGCGCAGGAGCCCGTTACCTTGATCCGCTCGTTTTACTGGCACGACTACGAAACCTTCGGCGTGGACCCGGTTCACGATCGCCCCTCCCAGTTTGCCGGTGTGCGGACAGACGCGGACCTGAACATGATTGAAGATCCGCTGGTGATCTACTGCAAGCCGGCGGACGACTACCTGCCGTCGCCCGAAGCCTGCCTGATTACCGGTATTACCCCACAGAAGGCGCTGGAGGAAGGCTATCCGGAGGCTGAGTTTATCGCCCGGATCAACGAGGCCTTCAGCCAGCCCAGTACTTGCGTGGTGGGGTATAACAGCCTGCGCTTTGACGACGAAGTGACCCGCCACACCCTGTATCGAAACCTGCGCGATCCCTATGCCCGGGAATGGCAGAACGGCAATTCCCGCTGGGACATCATCGATATGGTGCGGCTGACCTACGCCCTGCGGCCGGAGGGGATCCACTGGCCGCGCAAGGAAGATGGCAGCCCCAGCTTCAAACTGGAGGAGCTGACAGCGGCCAACGGCATTGCCCATGAAGCCGCCCACGATGCCATGTCAGATGTCGAGGCGACGATTGCGGTCGCAAAGCTGATCAAGGAAAAGCAGCCCAAGCTGTTCGATTTTGTGCTGCAGAATAAAGACAAGCACTCGGCCCGGGCCATGCTGGATACCGCGTCCATGAAGCCGGTGTTTCACATCTCCGCCAAATACCCGGCCAGCCAGGGTTGCTGTGCCATGGTGGCGCCCGTGGCCGAGCACCCCACCAACAAGAACCTGGTGATTGTGTACGACCTGCGGGAAGACCCCGGCGAGTTGATAAACGCCACGCCTGAACAGATTCGTGAGCGGGTGTTTACGTCCCAGGCTGCCTTGGGGGAAGGCGTGAGCCGGTTCCCGCTGAAGGGGGTTCAACTGAATAAATGCCCGGTGCTGGCCCCGGCCACTATGCTGAAAACCCTGAGCCCGGAACGCCTGGCGGAGCTGAACCTGGACGGCGACACGCTGCGGGCCAACCTGGCGCTACTCAAACGGGCCCCGGATCTGCCTGCGCGAATTGCGAAGGCCTTCGACCAGCCCCACGAGAGTGACCTGACCGACCCGGACGAACAGCTGTACGCCGGCGGCTTCATCAGCAAGACCGACCGGGAAACGCTGAACCGGGTGCTGGCGCTGCCGGTGGAAACCCTGGGTGAGCAGGAGGTAACGTTTGAGGACGAGCGCCTGCAGACGTTGCTCTTCCGCTACCGGGCCCGTAATTACCCCAGTACCCTGATAGGCGAGGAGCTGGATCGCTGGGAAGAGTTTCGCAGCCAGCGGCTGATGCACCCGAAGAAGGGCTGGCGGTCGCTGGAGGCCTATGCCGGTGAACTGCAGCGCCTCGCAGCGGATCCGGAACTGACGCCAGAGAAGCGGCATGTGCTGGAGGAACTGCATTTGTACGGGGAATCGTTGATCCCCTACCTGTAAATCGTAAATCGGGGTCAGACCCCAGTGCATTTGGTGCGAGAAAATGCACTGGGGTCTGACCCCAAATGGTTATCTGCGGCGTTGGAAGTAGACGCTCAGGTTCTGCCCCATCAAGCTCTGCACTTCACTCCCCAGCGCTTCCGCCTGAATCTGTTGCTGAACCGGACCGGTGGCGAGGCTGTGGCCGTCTTCGTCGCGGGCTTTGACCAGCTTCCACTCCACTTCGTTGCTGACCATCGCTACCAGTTCGTTCAGTTGCGCTGTTTCCTGGGGCCGGAACCAGCGGTCGCGGCAGCCGCCGAGGCTGTAGAAATCGGCGTCGGCGGTCAGTGCCTGCCAGGTGGTATCGTTCCGGTTGGCCAAGGCCATCCGGCGGAGCTGGCGCAGGGTCTGACGGGTGGGCTGGAGCTTGTGTTCCCCGATCAGTTTGCGAATCTGTTTGTCGCCGGTGGTTTGTTCGGCCACCGCGGTATGCATGTGAACCACAGCACCGGAGCCGGTGGCATCGTTTATCAGTGCTGCCAGTGAGAGGTCGGTCATGGCTGGCGAGGGCAGGCGGCCGACATCAATCCAGTGCACCTGGTGACCATCCGCCACGAAGCGCTGGGCGACGGACCAGGGCCAGAACACGATGTTGTCCATACCCATGTGGTTGGCCATACGGGTGGCTTTGGCGATATTGGCCAGGGATTCGTCCACTGCGATGACTTCCACATCGTCCAGATAACGGGCCAGTTCCATGGCGTGCTGGCCGGATTGGGCGCCGCAGATCAGGATGCGCAGGGTGGCCGGGAGGTTCTTGGTCGCCAGGCCCAGCTCGGTTGCCATTACGGTTTTCAGGCTGCTTTCGGCGCGATAGGCCAGTTGCGACCATGACGGCCAGGCCTGGGGTACGTCGGTTTTATCCAGGCAGAGTTCTTCGGCCTTCTCGTCGAAGTTCTGCTTGATGGCTTCTTCCTCGGCCTTGTCGTAATAGCTGGCGGCCAGAACCGGCTGCAGGGCCAGAGGCCAGTCCACCAGGTTCCACTGGCCCAGCTGGACTGCAAAGCTCTGGTGGAAGAGGGCGCCGTACATGGCGCTGATCATCAGGGAGCCGATCAGGGTGTCCTGTTCTTCACCGAGGGCAAACTGGGCCTGGATGCTGTTATTGATCGCGGCGACCAGGCGTTCTTCATCCTCCTCGGCGGCCAGGGCGTAGCCGGTTCGGTCGGCGTACTGGGCGATGGCCAGGGCCAGGTGCTGGAGTTCGTCCCGCAGTTCGACGGTTTGTGCGACTTCGGCGATGATGGCCCGGCGCAGCAGGGTGACCAGTTCTTCCACCGCCGGGTTGGGCATCAGCGTCTTTTGCAGCGCCAGGATCAGCAATTCATCTTCGCTCGCGGCGTGCAGGAATATGTCTGCGCTGGGGTTGTCCAGATCGTACTGTTGGTGAATGATCGCACCGACAAAACGGCCGAGCTCCTGATGGGGCAGGCCATCCCGCTGGAGCAGGGCAATGGCATCCCGCGCCATGGCGGTGTCGGCTTTGTTGACTTCCAGGTGCTGGGCGCAGGTCAGCATGCCGCTGTACACGGATTCCCATTCGGCACCGGTTTCCAGCAATTTGCGGTAATGCAGGTAGGCGACATCGAACTGGCCTTGCAACCGCTTGGCATGGGCCACGCCACAGAAAGCGGCGGCGGATTGCCGGTCGCCATCCAGCGCCTGCAGGAAATACTGCTCCGCCAGCGCCGGGCGCTCGGTTTTTATGGCCCAGTAGCCGAGGTTGCAATACTGCTGAGGTTGCTCGGGCTGATGGTTCAGGCTGGCATTGAATAATGTGTGGGCTTTCTCAAGCTGTCCGTCGTCCAGTTCAACCCGTCCCAAGAGTCCCAGGGCACCCGCATGCCCGGGCTCCAGCGCCAGTGCCTCATTCAGGTATTGACGGCATTCCGCCCGGGCTTTCAGCCGCTGGATATGGCTGAGGCCCTGGTTGTTGGATTCCCCGTAGGCCAGGTTGCCTTGCAGGATCAGACGGGCGACATAGGCCTGTTGGGATTGGGGAACCTGAATGTGATGCTTGGCTTGCATGGAACACCTCGTTGTTTCTACCGCCATTCGGAGCGGCAAAGGTCTGCATTTTTTTGACGGTTTGCCGTGCTTTGGAAGATGTCCTGCGAAAGCTGTGCCAGATTTGGTTGGGGTCTGACCCCAATGCATTTGGTGGTGCAAAATGCCTTGGGGTCAGACCCCAATGCCCATACACTGCTCGAATCATGATCCGGTAAAGACTCCAGGAGCCCCCATGCCCAACCCGAACAACAGCGCATACCAGGTAAAAATATCCCTCACCGGCGCCCAGCCACCCATCTGGCGGCGACTGTTGATAAAACCGGGCACCACCTTCCAGGACCTGCACCGCATTATCCAGGTCGCGATGGGCTGGCAGGCGTCGCATCTGCACCTGTTTCAGGCAAAAGACGGCACTCTGATCGGCGACCCGGCCGAGGACTTCGACGGCCTGATGAGTTTCCGGGATGAAGCCGCGGTGCCCGTGTCCGCCGTGTTGTTCAAAGAAGGCCAGACGCTGCACTACGAATACGATTTCGGCGACAGTTGGGAGCATGAGATTGCCCTCGAAAAAATCCTTCCCGCGGAGGCAGGCAGCGAAGCATTGCCGTGCTGTATCAAGGCCGTACGCCAATGTCCGCCGGAAGATGTCGGCGGACTGCACGGGTTCTATGATTTTCTGGAAGCCATGGAAGATATGGCGCACCCGGAGCACATCGCCGTGCGTGAATGGTGGGGCGAGTGGTTTGAACCGGACGTTGTGGATCTTGAACAGATCAATCAGGATCTGGCCGTGCGTGACGCCTTGTTTGCAGAAGATCCCGAAGGCGGCATTCCGCCGGCCAGTGATTTTCATGGCCTGAGCCCAAGCCAGGTCCATGAGTTGTTGCAGGATCCGCTGAATTGCCCCTCGGTTTTCAAGCCTCTGTTTAACGCCGAAACGGTGAATGAGGCGCTCGACACAGCACCGGTCATTCGTATGACGAAGGTGTTGGTGGGGGCCATGCAAGGCAAAGGCATTCGGCTGACCGGCAAGGGCAATCTGCCCCTGAAGCACGTCAAGGCAATGATCGACGCCGGTGGAGAATCCACGGTGGCGCCGATGGCCCGATACTCCCCGGTTCGCTCCGAAGAACACGTTCTGGCCGTGATCCTCACCCGCGTGCTGCTGGAAATTGCCGGCTACACCAAGAAGCAGAAAGGCGTGCTTTCACTGAAGAAGACGGCTGAAGCCAGGCTGGACAAAAAGGGCTGGCTGACTGTCTATGGGGATCTTCTTAACACCGCGCTGAGAAAACTCAGTTGGGCCTCCCTTGACCACTACGAGGGCATGGATGACATCCAGTACATCGGCCCCTTCTGTTTCTGGTTGCTGGCAGAAAAGGGTGACCAGTGGCGCCCGGTACAGGAATACCTGGATGACATGCTCAAGGCCTTCCCCCGGCTACCCGTTGCCGCATACCCGGTCAGTTATATGAGCGAAGAAGAGCAGGCAAGGTCAGCGTTGCGTTTGCGGATGGTGACTTTGTACCAGCTACTCGGCCTGATCGAGCTGGACCCGGAGAGTGCGCGGTTCAGGGAGGAGGGTGACCAGAGAATGAGGCGAACGGCGTTGTTTGAGGGAATGTTTGTGCGCCGGTAAAGTTGGGGTCAGACCCCAGTGCATTTGGTGAGGTGAAATGTCTTGGGGTCTGACCCCGTATTTTTTCGGTGGAGACAATCCGCTAAACTCGGGGGCTATGTTGACGTTTTCCACTTAAGGTTCAATCGATGCGCCCAGACCAACAAGAAACAGCTGAGACTTTTGTCCGGAGAAAAGCCAAGAACCTTGAGTTCTTCAGAAGGCGGTTTCCGGCGATTCATAAGCACTACGGCAACCTGATGATGAAACGGGTGGAGCTGGTGGTGAGCCCGGTGGAAGTCGATGTGGATCTGCACGTGGAGGGCAAGAGCCTTTACCAGGGGCGAGCGAAGGCAACGGGCCTGCGCGAGACCGAGATGTTCCTGGCGGACAATGAGCCCTACCAGTATCTGAAGACGTTCCGCCCGCCGCTGGCCAGTGGTTACGGTTATCCGCGGCTGGCCAGCCGGAGTCTCCGGAACTGCCTGGAGGCCCTGCCGGATCGCGAAACCGGGTTTGCGGGCTATCCCATGGGCAACTTTTTTCCCTTTATCGTGTTTCTGGGGTGCGGCCTCGGTTATCAGATTGAGGCGCTGGTCGAGCGTGCGGATATTGTCAATGCCCTTGTCTTCGAGCCGGATGAGGAAAAGTTTGCCGCCAGTCTGTTCACGGTGGACTGGGAGTCGATCTGCGACCGCTTTCTGTCCAGGAAAGGTTATGACATCCGGTTTGCCATCGGCGTGGACGCCACCGAGCGTAACCTCAAGGACCTGCTTGAACGCAACCTGAATAAACGGGTGCCACTGCATCCGGCCATGACCATCTATTTCAACCACCAGGCCTGCAACATCAACCGCAGCATCGCCGAGGAGATCCGCAAGGACCTGCCAACGCTGTTTGCCTCCTGGGGCAACTATGATGATGAGATGAAGCGGCTGAACAACACCGCGTTTAATCTGCGCGCCGGTCGTAAATTCCTCCGGAAGTCCGTAACCGGCACTTTCCACAAGCCGGTGGTGATTGTTGGTAGCGGCCCGTCGATCGACGAGCGGTTGCCGCTGATCCGGCAATGCCGCGACAGCATCACCCTGGTGTCTGCCGGTACCGGCCTGAAGGCCCTGATCAATAACGGCGTGAAGCCGGACTTTCACGTGGAGCTGGACCCGGATTACCTGATCTATCAACTGTTGAACGATATTGGTCGCGAGAAGCTGAAGGGTATTACCCTGATTGCGGTTAATGAGATCAACGCGCTTGTGCCCGGACTGTTTGACGAGGTGGTTCTCTATGCCAAGAAGGACAACCCGGCGCCGAAAGGTTTCCGGCTTGAACAGTACGCCTTTGAGCACTGCAACCCCACCTGCACCAACGCCGCTTTTGCGATTTTCCAGCAGCTTGGGTTCCGTAACTTCTTCCTGTTCGGAACGGATTACGGCTTTAAGGACAGAACGAAGCACCACGCGTCCGGTTCTGTGTATGGCAGTCGGGACGACAGCAGTGAAGTGTCGGTGCTTCTGAACGACCTGGCCCGGAAGAACTTTCTGGAAGGCAAGCTGATTGAGGTGGATGCCGTTGATGGTGGCAAGATTTTCACCCGTTCGGACTACTTTACCGCCATGCGGAGTGTCGAGAACCTGCTGCATTGGGCCCGGGAGCGGGACCATGATGTGCAAGTCTGGAACTGTGCCGATGGCGCGGTTATTTCGGGCGCGCCCTGGCTCGCGCCTGACGAGTTCGCCGGCACGGTTGACCGGATTGTGGATGAAGCCGCTGAAGAGCCGACTCCCGCTGACGTCGTCGCCAGCTTGGTTCAGACCCACCGGGACGACGAGCTGGAAGATCGTCTTGCCAAAGTCGGGACTTTTCTTGCCGGTCGGGCGGGTCAGCTCAAGCAGATACTGCGCTTGGGGTCGCTGAGGGGTAAGAAAGACGTGGTGCGTTTGATGGCACCGTTGATTGACGGCTCCCAGGTTATAGAAACACCGAAAGGGTTCAATGCCCCTCAGCCCGAGCAATACGTGGCCCAGCACCTGTTGCGTGGCACGCTGATGCACTTCATGACCGTGGGGCTGTATCACGCCATGGCCTGTGCCGACGACGCCGAGGCCATACCCGTCGCCACCCGCTGGAAGGAGGCCTTCACCGGTTTTCTCGAGGCGGTGCCGGCGCACTACGCCAGCGTGATTACCGACCAGGCGACCGGTGAGGGCGAGCGCTGGCTGGAAATGACCATCCATGACCGGGAGTCAGCGGTTGAGGTATAAAAAAACGGGCCGCTGTGGCCCGTTTTTTTGAGTGTCGCCGGGGCGTTAGCCCTGGAGCAACTGCAACACCTGCTGGGGCCTCGCGTTCGCCTGCGAGAGTACCGACAGCCCGGCTTGCTGGAGCACCTGGGTGCGGGCCAGTTCCGCCGTTTCCTTGGCAAAATCGGCGTCCTTGATCCGGCTGTTGGCGGCACTGAGGTTTTCGCTGGTGGTCGACAGGTTGGCGATGGTCGACTCGAACCGGTTCTGTACCGCGCCCAGTTCACTGCGCAGTGCGTTGATGAAGGTGAGGGCGGAGTCGACCCGGATAATGGCGTCGTTGGCGCCCTCCACGGTTTTGATGCTGACACCTTCCAGGTTGCCGGTTGTCAGGTAGTCCGTGGAGCCAGAGGCGCCCAGCAGACCGGCCGGGTCATTGATGGCGAACGCCTCCAGGGCCTGGATTTTGATCTCACCTTTCAGCGGTGTACCCGAGGCGCCAATCTCCGCTTCACTGAAGCCGACACCAGAAGTGGTCACGCCGGACACCCCGGTGCCACCTTCGGTAATCACCAGGTCTTCGCCGCCACGGACGGTAAATTTAAGCCCGCCGGTGGTTTCGGAGACCTCAAGATTCTGGATATTGGCCTCTTCCAGGGCGGCGGCCACATTACCCTTGGTGATCGTTCCACCGGAGCTGACCGGGACGGCCACGGTAACCGGGTCTTCATCACCAACGGAAATGGTGACCGTGTACTGGCCACCACCAGAGGTGCCAGAGGCGTCCTGGACATCGTTGAATGTCAGTGTCTGCTCGTTGGAGGCCGTCGCCAGCGCTACGCCCTGGATATTGGCGTCGTTCACTGCCGTGGCGATATCCGCAGCGGATGCGCCGGAGGCCGCTTCCACTGTCACCGGCTCATTCGAGCCGACTTCGATGGAGAAGGTGCCGCCGCCGCTGGCCGGAACGGACAGGCCGCTGGCAATGGCGATTTTGCCGATGTCTTCTGCCGTGGAGCCGTTGGAGAGGTTCACATCGATGGTGTCGCCGGCGTTGGCGCCTACCTGGAAGCTCTGGATGCCGAAGGAGCCGTCGAGAACCTTGAGACCATTAAACGTGGTCTGTTTGGCGATACGGTCAATCTCGGATATCCGCTGCTGCACTTCCTGGTCCAGGGCAATTCGGTCGGACGCGCTGTTAGTCGCGTTGGCCGACTGGATGGACAGTTCGCGGATGCGCTGCAGGTTGGAAATGACCTCCGCCAGTGCGCCTTCCGTGGTCTGGGCCAGGGAGATGCCATCGTTGGCATTCCGGGTGGCCACGTTCAGACCCTGAATCTGTGATTCAAAGCGAGTGGAGATGGCCAGGCCGGCGGCGTCGTCTTTTGCCGAGTTGATACGCAGTCCGGAAGACAGACGCTCCAGCGCCACGTTGGATTCACTCTGGGATCGTTCGAGGTTCCGTTGAGCGTTCAGTGAAGCAATGTTCGTGTTAATTACCTGAGGCATTGTCATTCCCCTGTTCTGGGTGCCGTTGCCTGTTTCTGAGAAAGGTTCAGGTGCCGGCGGTTTCTTTTTTCAAGCGTTGGCAGGCCAGAAGCGAATTGTGTGCCATTTGTTCAAAAAAACTTTCAAGGCATTGAAAATATGGAAATAAACATGTGTCTTATTCGGCGACGTCCGTAACCGGCAAGGAGAGCAGTGGCAGGGTTTTGCCGTTTATCTGGCAGGTTTTACATTTATTAACAAAAACTTTAATCAAGTGCCTAAAGCAATCCGGGGGGTGGCCGTTAACTGGATCAACAGGGCAGCGTACCGGGGCGAGACATCGGTCGCTAAACCTTATCACTGAAAAGACGAAGGTTAAGGAGAAGCACATGGCTCTCGGAATCAACACAAACGTGGCGTCAATTTCCGCCCAGAACCAACTGAACAAGTCCCAGGAACTGTCCAACCAGGCGCTTGAGCGTCTGTCCTCTGGCCTGCGCATCAACTCTGCAAAAGATGACGCTGCTGGTCTGGCCATTTCCACTCGCTTCCAGTCCCAGATTTCCGGCCTGAACGTGGCTACCCGGAATGCCAACGATGGCATCTCCCTGGCCCAGACCACGGAAGGCGCACTGGACGAGATCACCAACAACCTGCAGCGTATTCGTGAATTGGCGGTTCAGTCTGCCAACGCCACCAACAGTGCTTCTGACCGCGCCGCCCTGAATGACGAAGTTCAGCAGCGCATCGAAGAAATTGACCGTATCTCCAAGCAGACTGCCTTTAACGGCTTGAAGGTACTGGACGGCTCGTTTGGTCGTCAGGACTTCCAGGTAGGCGCGAACGCCGGCGAAACCATCGGCATCGACCTGACCCAGGGCACCACCAAGGATTCCATCGGCCAAATCGCCTCCACGGGTGATCTGGCCATCGGCTCCGGCGGAGGCACCTTCAGTATCGAGGTGGGCTCTGAGGATGCGGTCAGCGTGACTGCCGCCTCAGGTGACAGTGCCAAGGACATTGCCGATGCCATTCAGGCAGAGAACATTAATGGCCTGTCTCTGGTGTCTGCGACTAACGTGAAAGACTTGGCGTTTACTGCGGTTACTGACTCTTCCACCTCCGGTGGTTCAACCTACAGCGTAACTCTGAAGGTTGGTGATGCGGACGCAGTGACTGTTTCGGTTGATATGGCTTCCGGTGGTTCCGTGACCAGCGATGAGTTGGCCGACGCCATCAACTCAGCCGGCGTTGAAGGTCTGTCCGTCGAAACCAGCTCCGCTGGTCTGAAGTTCACCGTCGCCGACGGCGAGAACTTCTCAATCACCGAGAATGCGATTTCCGGTTCCAGTGGTGCGGGCGGCTTTACTGATGCTGTAACCTCTGGCGCGACCTCAGGTGTTGGCGCAATCCAGTACGGCACCGTCAGCATCAATGCCCTGGAGTCCTTCTCGGTCACTGACGCCAGCGGCGTAATTGGTGGAACCGATAACTACGGCCTGTCTGGCAACCTTGGTGGTGTCACTGTTGATACCGTCGACAACGCCAACGACGCGATCCAGCGTGTGGACTCAGCGCTCAAGACGGTGAACAGCCTGCGTGGCGAGCTCGGTGCGATTCAGAACCGCTTCGACTCCACCATTGCCAACCTGGCGACCACCTCAGAAAACCTGAGCGCCGCCAACAGCCGTATCCTGGACGCGGACTTCGCGGCAGAAACCGCCAAGCTGTCCAAGGCCCAGGTTCTGCAGCAGGCCGGCATCTCGGTACTGGCTCAGGCTAATGCCCGCCCACAGCAGGTTCTGTCCCTCCTGCAGTAAACAGGGGCTAGCGGTGAGAACCGGAACCTTCGGGTTCCGGTTCTCCGCCGTTAAAGGAGGTGAGCTATGAATGGCGTTAACCTGAATAGCCCGGATCTGAAGCTGGTTCGCACCAGTGACCAAGCACCGGCTCGGGCAATGTCGTCATCTCAGGCCGAAGGCAGGAATGCCTACGACCCTGCAGTTTCTTCAACTGGGCAGGTGGTGGCACCGACCGTTGACCCCTCTTCGGATGTTTCCAGGGCTGAAAAGCTGCAGAAACGTAACGAAGCCCAGAAGCAACAACTGGAAGATGCCGTGTCACAGCTGAACGATTATGTTCAGAACGTGCAGCGGGATCTGCAGTTCGAGGTGAACAACGACCTTGGACAGACCATCGTGAAGGTGGTGGATCAGCAAACCCGGGAAGTGATTCGACAGATTCCCGATGAAGTGGCATTGAGGTTGGCAGAAAACTTGCGGCAGGATGAACCGCTGACGTTGTTCAATATAAAGGTCTAAAAAATGGCCGGGGCGCTTTGTGCAGGCCCTGGCCTTCTTCCGCACTGAGGCGCAGTGGCCTTGAGTGTCAACACCAATGTTGCATCCATAAACGCACAACGACAGTTGCAACAATCATCTGCTCTGTCTGCGGCCGCGCTGGAACGGCTATCGTCAGGCCTGCGAATTAACTCTGCTCGTGATGACGCCGCCGGCCTGGCTATCTCTACCCGTTTTCAATCCCAGATATCAGGACTGAACGTCGCTCGGCGAAACGCCAATGATGGTATTTCGTTGGCGCAAACTTCTGAAGGTGCACTTCAGGAGGTCGTTGGCAACCTCCAGCGAATTCGGGAGCTGTCTATTCAGTCCGCCAACGCGACTAACAGTCCGGCTGACCGGGTAGCGCTGAATGACGAGGTGCAGCAACGGCTCAATGAGATCGACCGGATTGCGACCCAGACGGCGTTTAACGGGTTGAACGTATTGGGCGGGTCCCTCGGCGAGCTTAGCTTTCAAGTGGGAGCGAAGGCTGGCGAGGCCATCGGGCTCACCTCACTCACGGGCAGTCGCCTGTCGGATTTGGGTGCAAAGGCTGAGGTTAGCGCCACACTCCTTGATGGCGCTCTCGCTGGAGGAAACCCTGCAACACTTGCTCTGGGAACCTTTAGCAATGGGTTTGGTGGTGGTGGTAATGACATCTACCAACTGACGTTTGATGACGGTGCCGGCAATTCGCTCACCGTTGTGGCCAACGACACCGATAGTTTCCCTATCGGCCGCGTGACGGTTGCCCAAATGGTCACTGGCTTTACCGGCGCAGGGTTTGGGAATGACGGAAGCGGTGTGCAGAGTGGATACAGCCTCGATCTCGGTACTTCGACAGATCTGACGGAGGCCATTACTAATGGAACTTTGTCGATTTTGCGGGAAGATGGTACGAATTTCTCAACGGCGGAATTCGACAGCGGTTCAGCATTTTTTCCAGGCTTTTCAAACACGGCTGATACGACTGATGGCGTTCCTTCTATTTCCGATGGCCTGGCCGAGGGCGATTTCGCCATACAGATTGGCGACGCCGAGGCCGTTGGCATTGTGGGAGACTTTGAAACAACGGCCGACTTTGTGTCCGCTATCAACGCCCAGGTGCCCGGCGCTCTTGCGGTGTTGGACTCAGAAAGCAGTACCGTGAGCGTGACCTCGAGTGAGGCCATTGTTCTGACCGGCAACCTGACGGATCTTGTGGCAACGTTCGATGCGGCGGAAGCTCGCCCGGCGGGGTCGCTTGAAGGTGTCGATATAACAACCGTTGCAGGTACGCAGGATTCGGTGATTCGCGTGGACAATGCGCTGACAGAGATTAACGAGCTACGAAGTGAGTTGGGCGCGCTGCAGAATCGTTTCGAATCCACGATCGCCAACCTGGCGACCTCCGTAGAGAATCTGAGCGCCGCCAACAGCCGAATCCTGGATGCGGATTTCGCGGCAGAAACCGCCAGGCTCTCCAAGGCCCAGGTTCTGCAGCAGGCCGGCATATCGGTGCTGGCACAGGCCAACGCCCGTCCACAGCAAGTTCTGTCGCTGCTACAGTAAACCCGGAGCATCCGGTTTTCGGGTTTCCGCCGCTCATGGTCGTAGGCTGAGGGGCGAATATCTCTGGTTCCGTTGAGGTTGGCAGAAAACTTGCAGCAGGATGAACCGCTGACGTTGTTTAACATCTGAGTCGAACGGCTTGCCGCTTTGGGCTGATGGAAATGACGGTATTTCAGCACCGCCGCTCCCTGATTGACGGGACCGGCGGTGCTCTGCGTTTTAGGCTAAGCTTTTACGAGTTGTTACAAATTTGGCATGCCTGAGGGCAAAGTTTTGCCGGTGTTTGCCGATATGGGTTTAAGTAGAGACATTTGCTCCTGTGGGGAGGCACCGTTATGGCCGGAATTTCATCATTAGGGATTGGTTCAGGGGTTCTGAGTTCAGACCTCGTGGACAAGCTGGTGGCTGCGGAACGTAAGCCTGCTGAAGATCGGCTTACGCTGGAGACCCAGAAAAATGAAGCGCTGTTGTCCGCTTACGGCAAGTTGCGCAGTGCCGTAACCGAGCTGCGGCTTCCCATGCGCCAGCTGAGCGCGGCCGACAACCTGACGGCCTATTCCGCCACATCCTCCAACGACAGTGTTGAGGTCAGCCTGGATAACAGCAAGGCCGGGCGAGGCAGCTACACCGTGGAAGTGCTTGCGCTTGCCCAGGCACAGTCTCTGGCATCCGGCACCTTTGCCGACAAGGATGCCACGACGGTGGGAGAGGGCACCATTACCCTGAAATCCGGAGACGCCAGCAAAACGATTACGATTGATGGTACGAACAATACGCTCCAGGGCCTCGCTAACGAAATCAACGAATCCGGAATCGGTGTGACCGCCGGTGTCATCGATACCGGCGACGGGTACCGGCTGGTCATGTCCTCCGAGGAAACCGGCACGGCGAATGCCATCTCCCTGACGGTCAATGACGACGACGGTAACAACACGGATGCCGCAGGCCTGTCCCAGTTCGCTTTCAATGGTACCACCAGCAACCTGACTGAAACGGTGGCCGCCAAGGACTCACAAGTCCGCATCAATGGTATCGATATCTCCCGCTCGTCCAACAACATCGAGAACGTGATCGACGGCTTGAGCTTCGAGGTGAAGGAAGAGGGCGTGACGTCTGTGATCAAGGTTGAGCGGGACCTTGGCGCGGTGGCCGATCGTGTTCAATCGTTTGTCGACAAGTTCAATGCACTTCAGGGCACCATTGACAGCCTGGCGGGCTACGACGCGGAAGCCGGCCGGGGCGGGATTCTCAATGGCGACTCGATCGTGCGCGGTATTCAGAACGATTTGCGCAATCTGCTGACCCGGGTTGTTCCGGGGCTTGAGAATGCCAGCGTGAGAACCCTGGCGGACGTGGGCATATCCACCAACCCGGATACCGGTGGCCTGGAGCTCGACAGGGAAAAATTTGAAGAGAAACTGGAGCAGAACCCGGACGACGTGACGGCGTTGTTTGCGGAGCAGGGTCGCGCTTCCGACAGCCAGGTCGAATTCGTGCGCAGTGGCACCGCCACGGTTCCCGGCAGCTATGACATCAACATTACCCGTGCGGCCACTCAGGGATCCCTGACGGGCGGTGCGACGCTTGGTTCGAACGTATCCATTACCTCGGCCAACGATGATATTACCTTTGAGGTGAACGGCGGGACCTCTGTCTCCATTACGCTGGATGCCGGCGCCTACGCGACACCGCAGGATCTGGTTGACCAGATTCAGGCGAAGCTGAATGAGAACGATGCATTGAAGGCGGCCGGTACGTCGGTAGCGGTGGATCTGGACGGTACAGGTGCCCTGCGGTTTACCTCCGAGGCGTTCGGTGAGAGCTCGAATGTCAGCATCACCAGTATCGAGGATGGTTCGGCCTATGGCCTGGCCGAGGCGAGCGGAACGGCCGGCCAGAACGTTGCGGGCACAATTGACGGGAAGCTGGCCGAGGGCGATGGCCAGGTGCTGTTCCTGGGTGCCGGCCGGGGGGACGCGTCCGGGCTTCAGGTGCGAGTGGCGGGGACCGATACCGGCAGCCGTGGCACGATCACCTTTATTGAAGGGGTCGCGGAGCGCACCGTCAATCTGGTGACCGGTATTCTCGGTGCGGATGGCGCCATTGCCTCCCGTACTGAGGGCCTGAACCAGGCTCTGGAAGAGGTGCAGCAGGATCGACTGGATCTTGAAGAGCGTTTGACTTCCTACCGCGAACGCCTCGTGGCCCAGTTCAGCGCCGCCGATGCCCTGATCGCCCAGCTTAACAACACCCGGGATTTCGTAACGCAGCAACTGGCTGCACTGGCCCCCCAAAACCGAAATAACGACTGATCGGCGAACGCCGGTCAGCGAACGAAGAGGTCGATTATGAACGGTCTACAGGCATACCAGCGGGTAAACACCCAAACCAGCATCACCGATGCCGATCCGCACAAGCTGATCCAGCTCCTGTACAACGGGGCCCTGGAGCGCATCAATATGGCCAAGGCCCGCATGCAGGCGAAGGACTACGAGGGCAAGGGCAAGCTGATCAGCAAGGCCATCGAGATCATTGGCGGCCTGCGCAGCTTCCTGGATTTCGAGCAGGGTGGTGATCTGGCACCCAGGCTGGAAGGGCTCTACGACTACATGGAGCGAACCCTGTTTGAGGCCAACGCCAAAAACGATCTGGCCAAGCTGGACGAAGTGGCGGATTTGCTGCGCTCCGTCAAGGAAGGCTGGGATGGGATCCGGGACGAGGCGGTAAGCCAGCAGGCGGCTGGCTAATAGCCATTCCCCCCGCTCTCCCGTACAATACTGCCCTTCTTTTCAATACATCCATTCTATTCAGTCTGGAGCAAGGGCATGTCTGATATTAACAAGGTGGTGCTGGCCTATTCCGGTGGCCTGGATACTTCCGTTATCGTTCGGTGGTTGCAGGATACCTATCACTGTGAGGTGGTGACCTTCACCGCCGACATTGGCCAGGGTGAGGAAGTGGAGCCGGCGCGGGCGAAAGCCGAGGCGCTGGGCGTCAAGGAAATCTACATCGAGGATCTGCGCGAGGAATTCGTGCGTGACTACGTGTTCCCGATGTTCCGCGCCAACACCATCTATGAAGGTGAGTACCTGCTGGGTACGTCGATTGCCCGCCCGCTGATTGCCAAGCGCCTGATTGATATCGCCAATGAGACCGGCGCCGATGCCATTTCCCACGGCGCGACCGGTAAGGGTAATGACCAGGTTCGTTTCGAGCTGGGCGCCTATGCCCTCAAGCCGGGTGTGAAGGTGATTGCGCCCTGGCGCGAGTGGGATCTGAACTCCCGCGAGAAGCTGCTGGCCTACTGCGACGAGCGCAACATTCCGGTGGAGAAGAAGAAGGGCAAGAGCCCGTACTCCATGGATGCCAACCTGCTGCACATCTCCTACGAGGGCATCAATCTGGAAGATCCCTGGGCGGAAGCCGAGGACGATATGTGGCGCTGGAGCGTGTCTCCGGAAGCCGCGCCGGATAAGCCGACCTACGTTGAGCTGACCTACCGGAAGGGCGACATTGTTGCCATTGACGGTCAGGACATGAAGCCCCACGTGGTTCTGGAAACTCTGAACAAGCTGGCCGGCGCCAATGGCATTGGCCGGTTGGATATCGTCGAGAACCGCTACGTGGGCATGAAGTCCCGCGGCTGTTACGAAACGCCGGGCGGCACCATCATGCTGCGTGCGCACCGTGCCATCGAGTCCATTACGCTGGACCGCGAAGTGGCGCATCTGAAAGACAGCCTCATGCCGCGCTACGCCGAGGTAATCTACAACGGTTACTGGTGGTCACCGGAGCGTGAGGCGCTGCAGGCGCTGATTGATCAGACCCAGCATTATGTGAACGGCACCGTTCGCCTGAAGCTCTACAAGGGCAATGTGGATGTGGTTGGCCGTAAGTCTGAGGATTCCCTGTTTGACGAGAAGATCGCGACCTTTGAGGAAGATCAGGGCGCGTACGATCAGAAGGATGCGGAAGGCTTTATCAAGCTGAATGCACTGCGTCTGCGGATTGCTGCTGGCAAGGGTCGCAAGCTTTAAGACTGTTCTACAGACGCCCGGAACTCTCCGGGCGTCTTGCCCGTTACCGCTTTGAATTTCCGGTGAAACGATGTTGTTTCACTGTATCCCAGCCGCAGTGCAATATCCGGAATGGCCAGTTCGCTGTTGCGGAGGTAGTTCTCGGCCATTTTTTGCCGCACTTCATCCAGTAGTTTCTGATAAGACACGCCTTCCTGGCCGAGTTTTCTCTGCAAGGTACGACTGGTCATTCCCAGGTCGTCCGCCACCATGTCCTGCCGTGTGATGCCGTGCATCAGTTGTTGCTGAATACTGTGGCGTACTTTTGAGGTGAGGTCGCTGCCAGTGTCCAGGGATGCCAGTTGGCTCAGGGCATGGGCTTCCAGGGTTTTGCGCAGCAGGGGGTCAGGTTGTCTCAGTCGGGTTTCCAGCAGGCGTTTCTTTAGGGTGATGCTGTCTTCATCGGCCGAGAAAGTGATAGGGCAGTGCCAGCGCTGCTGGTAAGCCGTTTCGAATTCCGGACCCGGAGAGGCGCGGCGAAGTTTCACGGAGCTGGGTGACGCCTTCTGGTCATCGGCCAGCCAGCGGGCGTAGTTCACCCAGGAGGCGAATACGTTGTCCACCAGTTGTGGCCGTACCACGGGATCGGTGTAGTTGCAGGTCCAGGTGAGTGTGATGTCGTCGCCTTTCATGGTGAGGCTGGTGGTGCCCATGTCGCCCACCAGCTTCTCGAACGGCGCAATGCGTGCCACGGCCTCGCCCAGGGTGGCGCAGCTCATGGTGATGTAGCCCAGAACGCTGTAGGAGCCGGGCTGAACGAAGTCGCCGGTTTCCAGGCCAAGGATCGGGTTGCCGGTCTGTTCACAGAAACGCCGGATAAACTGCTGGAACTGGTCGCCGTTGATGCGCCCGTCATCGGTGTCCAGGATGGCCGGGTTAAGACCCACCGTTTCGAAAATCTGCCGGGTGTCCACGCCGGCGGATTCGGCAGCACGAACGTACTGGCGCAGGGCAGCGATGGAGGCGGTTCCGAGGGTTTCCATGGTGGCAGCACTGTTTTTTTGAGTCGTTATAGGCGGAGTATAACGGAACATGTGCGGGGGAGTCTGGACGGGAAAATAAAAAGGCCAGCTAAAAAGCTGGCCTGAAAAAAACAAGGAAAGAACGAAAGTGCCTGAAAAATTCGTTAATCCGGTGGATCTTTCCCCATATGGCGGCGGAGGTACTACACGGCTCCTCCGCCATGGGGGATACTGCTTGAATCCACCCTTGCAGACTATGTCTTTCGTTCTGATATGTCTGTGTGTGATGTGTGTATCAGTGTTACCGAATGTGATGGCGGGGAGTTGGATTACGCTTTCTAATCCGACAAGGCAGTCAGGCCTTCTCACCAACCTGCGGGGCCGTTTCGGTAAACCGCCGGGTTTCATAGGCATCTACCAGCCCCTGAACAGCGGCCCGCTCCATCTCCTGCACCGACGGGGTTCCGTTCTGGGCGTCGGCTTTGCACAGCACCATGCCGGCCTCCACGGACACATAGCCCGCGGTGGTTTTCAGGGCTTTGTGGTTGATGCCATCAAACACCCGGCGGAATGCGGTGGTCGTACAGTGATCGCTGTTCGGGAAATAGGCCACGATGGCGTATTGGTTGTCACCCACCCGGCAGAGCGCATCAATCGGTCGGATCAGTGTGCTCAGACGGCGGGCGATACCGATGGCCAGCTCGCCCATCACCGTGGGTGGATGCGTGCGCTTCAGCGCCTGCCAGTTGCGCACGCCGCACAACACGTAGGCACAGGAGCCCCCACGGGACTCAGCGTGCCGGAGCATCTTCGCCAGCCGTTCGCGCCCGTACCTGTTGTTGCACAGGCCCGTTTCCAGGTCAATGATGTTGGTGGATTCCAGCTCCCGGTTGTTGTCGATCAGGAGGGAGTTGGCCCGCAGCAGGGTGTTCTGCCGGTCGGCCATCCGATCGGCCGCAAAGATGCGGGGAATCAGCTGCTTGGTCATGTCTGACTTGTAGATGAAATCGTCCACGCCCCGGTCAAAGGCCTCAGACAGCGCTTCGACACTCTCGCGGGCGGTCAACAGGATCACATAGGTGTAGTGATTGTCCTGCTCGTCCTGCTGGCGCACATGGTCGGTCAACGCCAGGCCGTCCATTTCCGGCATCAGCCAGTCGGCAATCAGCACACTCACCGGTCGTTGTTCAATCAGCGCCAGGGCGGCGGGAGCGTTATTGGCGATGCGTACGTCGCGATATCCGGCATTTTTCAGCGTGCGGCCAACCACCATACTGCTGAACTTGGCGTCGTCTACAACGAGGATGGGTAGGTCGAGGTTTGGCATTGTTATCTACGTCTCACCAGTCCATTGTCAGATGCGGTTGTGTGCGGGGCTTGGTATGCTTTGGCACCTTGAACATCCGGGAATCAATCAAGGCCACAGTATACCTTCACTGGCCGCTGGAGAATAACGACCATGCCTTCTTTTGACATAGTTTCTGAAATTGATATGCACGAAGTCACCAACGCCGTGGACCAGGCCAAACGCGAACTGGGCAATCGCTGGGACTTCAAGAATGTGGAGGCCGACATCGAGCAGGATGACAAGGGCATCACCATCAGCGCGGAGCAGGAATTCCAGCTCGAACAGTTGATGGACATGCTGCGAATGGCGTTTGCCAAGCGCAATATCGACAGCCGTGCCCTGGCGGAGGATGGCGAAAGCAAGGCCGGCAAGCTGGTGAAACAGCACCTGTTGCTGAAACAGGGCATTGAAACCGACATGGCGAAGAAGATCGTGAAAATGATCAAGGATGCCAAGCTGAAGGTGCAGGCCAGCATTCAGGGCGACAAGGTCCGGGTGAATGGCAAAAAGCGGGACGACCTGCAAACGGCCATTGCCCTGCTTCGCGAAGCCGAACTGGAGATCCCCCTGCAGTTCAACAATTTCCGCGATTGAGACGTTGGGGTCAGACCCCTGTGGACAAAACTAAGTTATCCACAGGGGTCTATCCACAGGGGTCTGACCCCAAAGGGAGGTTTGTTCTGATCAAGGATACGCTCCACACCTATACCCGCTGGCAGGTGATTGCCCTGCTGTTTCTGGGCTTTTCCGCCGGGTTGCCGTTTTTACTGGTGTTTTCCACCCTGAACGCCCGGTTGGCGGATGTGGGGGTGGAAACGGCGACCATCGGGTTCTTCAGCTGGCTTGGGATTACCTATTCCATCAAGGTGTTCTGGGCGCCGGTGGTGGACCGGCTGAAGTTGCCGGTGCTGGACCGCTTGCTGGGAAAGCGCCGTAGCTGGATGGTCCTGGCGCAGGCGGGTATTGCCACGGGGCTTTACCTGATGGCGCATGTGGATGCCACGGTGGCGCCGGAGATGATGGCCCTTTGTGGGCTGTTGGTGGCGTTTTCCTCCGCCACCCAGGACGTGGCCATCGACGCCTACCGTATCGAGATTGCCGGGGAGCGCCTGCAGGCGGCGTTGGCGGCGACGTACATTTTCGGCTATCGCCTGGCGCTTCTGGTGGCTGGTGCCGGGGCGTTGTACCTGGCGGAGGTCTGGTCCTGGCAGGGGTCCTACGAGGTGATGGCACTGCTGGTGGGCGTTGGCACCCTCACGGTTCTGGTGGTACGTGAGCCGGCGGTGAACCATTTCGCGGTGGCCGGGGATATCGCCCACAAGATTGAGCAGGAAGCCGGCAAACGGGCCCACCTGAACCCTCGTGTTGCGCGGCTGGTCGGCTGGTTCTATGCCGCCGTGGCGGGCCCGTTCCTGGACTTCTTCCGTCGTTATAAGGAATTGGCCATCCTGATTCTGGTGATGGTGGCGGTGTACCGGATTGCCGATATTGCCATGGGGGTGATGGCCAATCCCTTCTATCTGGATTTCATGGGTTTCAGCAAGACTCAGGTGGCGGATGTCACCAAGGTCTTTGGCTTTTTCATGACCATCGCCGGTTCGCTGGCGGGCGGCGTGCTGGTGGTTCATTACGGGATTCGCCGAATTCTGTTGTTGGGCGCTGTGCTTACGGCCGCCACCAACCTTTTATTCGTTCTGCTGGCCCAGTACCCGCCCAATCTCGTGACCCTGGCGGCGGTGGTGAGCGCCGATAATCTGAGTGGGGGGATCGCCAACGTGGCACTGATTGCCTGGCTGTCGAGTATGACCAGTGCCTCGTTTACGGCCACTCAGTACGCGCTGTTCAGCTCGCTGATGACGCTGCCGGGTAAATTTATCGGTGGTTTTTCGGGCATCGTGGTTGCGGGGTTCGGGTATGCGGAATTT
>CBIHLH010000034.1:0-29162 GCA_966210405.1 uncultured Marinobacter sp. | reverse complement strand
GGCCGTGAACAGGACGCCGGCAATAATTTAGGGCCAGGGGCTGTGACTGGAAATATCCTCCTCGCGGCGTTTGTCGGACTCCACTCCGAACGCTCCGGCGAGGATGCTCTGCATAACCTTCAGTACCCCGGGTCCCCGGGGCTTCTGTTCCTTACCTTTTTCCATATCGGACCTGTTGGTCATGGTGCGGGCCTCGCGAGTCGCTGCAGGTGAATGTTACTCCGCTGGATCATACGCCAGGCTGGGTGCCAGCCAGCGCTCTGCCTCGGCTTTGGATATTCCTTTTCGGGCAGCATAGTCTTCGACCTGATCCACGCCAATTTTGCCAACCGCGAAATACTTTGACTCCGGGTGAGCAAAGTACCATCCGGACACCGCTGCGGTCGGGAACATGGCAAAGTGTTCGGTCAGTTCGATGCCGGTGGTGGCGGTGGCATCCAACAGACTGAACAGCGCGGCCTTTTCAGTGTGCTCCGGGCAGGCCGGGTATCCGGGCGCAGGACGGATGCCGCGGTAGCGCTCCTTGATCAGGTCATCGTTGGCAAGCTGCTCGTCGGCCGCATAGCCCCAGAACTCCCGCCGAACCCGCTCATGCATGTGTTCCGCGAAGGCCTCGGCCAACCGGTCCGCCAGTGCCTTGACCATAATGGCATTGTAGTCGTCGTTCTGGTCCTTGAACTCCAGGGAAAACTCTTCCGCACCGACGCCGGTGGTTACGGCGAATCCGCCCACATAGTCGCAGGCATCAGCGCCCTCCGGCGCAACAAAATCGGACAACGCCATCATCGGCTTGCCGGGGGCCTTTTCATCCTGCTGTCGCAGATGATGCAGTACAGTCAGTTCTTGGGTGCGGGATTCATCGGTATAGACCACGACGTCATCGCCGCGCCGGTGGGCCGGCCAGAAACCGATGACGCCCCGGGCCGACACCCTTTTTTCATCAATCATCCGGCGCAGGATCTTCTGGGCATCGTCGAACAGGCTTTTTGCCGCCTCGCCCCGTTTGGGATCATCGAAGATGGCGGGGTATTTGCCGGCGATGTCCCAGGAAATGAAGAACGGCGTCCAGTCGATGTAATCCACCAGTTCGTTCAGGTCATAGTCCTCAAATACCCGAATGCCGGTGAACGCCGGCCTTGGGGGCTGATACCCCTCGAAAGTGATCTCCGGCGCCCGGTCGCGGGCCTCTTTCAGAGACACCAGTTTGGTGCGATCGCCCCGATTTTTCCGACGTTCGCGGATTTCATCGTATTCGGTGCGGGCTGCTTCCACCAGGGCTGGCTTGGCGGTCTTGCTCAGCAGTTGGGACGCGACATTCACGCAGCGTGAGGCGTCCGAGACATACAGGGCAATGTCGTTTTTGAAGTGGGGCTCGATCTTGACCGCCGTATGGGCCTTGGACGTGGTGGCGCCCCCGATCATCAGCGGGATTTGGAAATCCAGTCGCTGCATTTCCCGGGCAACGTGAACCATTTCATCCAGAGACGGCGTAATCAGGCCGCTCAGGCCGATGATGTCGACATTTTCCTTTTTCGCGGTGGCAAGGATTTTGTCGCAGGGCACCATCACGCCCATGTCGATGACTTCATAGTTGTTGCACTGCAGCACCACACCCACGATGTTCTTTCCGATATCATGGACATCGCCTTTGACCGTCGCCATCAGGATCTTGCCCTTCGCCTTCTGTGCCTCGGTCTTTTCCGCCTCGATGAACGGAATCAGATGGGCAACCGCCTGCTTCATCACCCGCGCGCTTTTTACCACCTGAGGCAAAAACATTTTGCCGTCTCCGAACAGGTCACCGACCACGTTCATGCCATCCATCAACGGGCCTTCGATGACTTCAATCGGGTGGCTGGCCTCCAGGCGGCAGGCCTCGGCATCCTCAATGATGTGACTGGTAATGCCTTTCACCAGCGCGTGCTCGAGGCGCTTCTTCACCGGCCACTCCCGCCAGGTGAGGTCTTCTTCCTGAGTTTTGCCGCCTTTGCCCTTGTAGCGCTCGGCGATCTCCAACAGGCGGTCGGTGCCGTCATCCCGACGGTTCAGCACCACATCTTCCACCAGCTCTTTCAGTTCCGGGTCGATTTCGTCGTAAATGACCAACTGGCCCGGATTGACGATCCCCATATTCATGCCGGCCTTGATGGCGTGGTACAGGAATACCGAGTGGATGGCCTCGCGAACGACATCATTACCGCGGAAAGAGAAGGACACATTGCTGACACCGCCGGAAATGCTGGCGTGGGGGAGGTTCTCCCGAATCCAGCGGGTCGCGTTGATAAAGTCCACAGCGTAGTTATTGTGTTCTTCGATGCCGGTGGCAATGGCGAAGATATTGGGATCAAAAATAATATCGCCCGGGTTGAACCCGATGCCGATGAGCACGTCGTAGGAGCGTTTGCAGATCTCGGTCTTACGCTCGTAAGTGTCTGCCTGTCCCTGCTCATCAAAGGCCATCACCACCACGGCGGCGCCGTAGTGCATGCAGTCGCGGGCACGTTTGATAAATTCGGCCTCGCCTTCCTTGAGGCTGATGGAGTTCACCACCGCCTTGCCCTGGATGCAGCGCAGCCCGGCCTCGATCACCTCCCATTTGGAGGAGTCGATCATGATCGGTACCCGGGAGATATCGGGTTCCGAGGCCACCAGATTCAGGAACGTCACCATAACGTCCTTCGAATCGAGCATGCCTTCATCCATGTTGATGTCGATGATCTGGGCGCCGTTTTCCACCTGGTCGCGGGCGACGCTGAGGGCTTCCTCGTACTGTTCCTCCTTGATCAGTCGCAGGAAGCGCTTGGAGCCGGTGACGTTGGTGCGCTCGCCAACGTTGATAAACAGCGTGTTTTCGTCGCCGGTAAACGGCTCAAGGCCGGACAGGCGGAGGGCCTTCGGGCGCTTGGGAATCCTGCGTGGGGGGTATTTGGCGACTGCCTGGGCCACCGCCTCGATGTGATCCGGGCGGGACCCGCAGCAGCCACCGATAATGTTCAGGAAGCCATCCCGGGCAAAGCCTTCAATGATCTCGGCCATTTCTTCCGGCGTCTGGTCGTACTCGCCGAACTCGTTGGGCAACCCGGCGTTCGGATGCGCACTGATGTAGGTCTCAGCCTTGGCGGAGAGCTCCTCCACATAGGGCCGCAGGGCATCGGCACCGAGGGCGCAGTTAAGGCCTACTGAAATGGGGCGGGCATGGGCCACGGAGTTCCAGAAGGCCTCGGTGGTCTGACCCGAGAGGGTCCGCCCGGAGGCATCGGTAATGGTCCCGGAAATCATGATCGGCAGCGCCGTGCCACTGTCTTCAAAGTATTGCTGTGTGGCGTAGATGGCGGCCTTGGCGTTCAGGGTATCGAAGATGGTTTCAATCAGGATCAGGTCGCAGCCACCTTCAACCATGCCTACCACCGCCTCGTAATAGTTATCAACCAGGGTCTGGAAATCGACGTTACGGTAACCGGGGTTGTTGACGTCCGGGGAAATCGAGGCGGTGCGTGACGTCGGGCCAACGGCGCCGGCGACAAAGCGCGGCTTGTCCGGGTTTCTGGTGGTAAACTCGTCGGCAACGGCCCTGGCCAGCTGGGCGGCGGCCACGTTCAGTTCCCGGGCGATGGACTCGAGCCCGTAGTCGGCCTGGGACAGGCGTGTGGAATTGAAAGTGTTGGTTTCGATGATGTCCGCGCCCGCGTCCAGATAGTCCGCGTGAATGTTGCGGAGCAGGGCGGGCTGAGTGAGGTTCAGCAGGTCGTTGTTGCCCTGGACTTCCTGATCATAGTCCGCAAACCGGTCACCGCGGAACGCCTGCTCGTCCAGTTTCAGGTTCTGGATCATGGTGCCCATGCCGCCATCGAGAACAACGATTCGTTGCTCAAGGGCTTTGTGCAGCTGTTCCAGGCGGGTGTTGCGGTCGGTCATAGGTCTACTTCCGGATGTCGTTTAATGCGTCGTATTAAAATCAATGGCGCCGGATCATAGCAAAAATGCGGAACCTCGTCGTAGTTCCGTTGATGATTCTCCATGGCCTGTGTCAAGCGACCGGGGTAAGGGAAACTCTGTACCCCGATAAAGCCTGACTATTTTACTGGGTCTTTCATGTTCCCGCGAAGTCCCTTAAAATGAAATCGAACTTTTTAAACGGGTTGAAAACATGGCATTGGTTACTGTGACAGATCCCGCGCGGGATTACCTCGCACAACTTATCGAGAAGCAGGATGTTGACGGCATGGGCGTGCGGATCTTCGTTACCCAGCCCGGCACCAAGAATGCCGAGACCTGTCTCGCTTACTGTCCGCCCAACGAAGTGGTTCCCACGGACGAACAACTGGATATGGGCAAGTTCACCCTGTTTCTGGACCATAACTCCGTGCCGTTCCTGGAAGAAGCCTATGTGGACTATTCCAAGGATCAGATGGGCGGCCAGCTCACCATCAAGGCCCCCAACGCCAAGGTGCCCAAGATTGATGATGATGCGCCGCTCCCGGATCGGGTGAATTATATCCTGGCGTCCGAGATCAATCCCAATCTTGCAGCGCATGGTGGTGATGTCTCCCTGGTGGAAATCGTCGACGAATCCGTCGCGGTTCTTCGCTTTGGCGGCGGTTGCCAAGGCTGCTCAGCGGTCAGCCTCACGCTCAAGCAGGGGGTGGAATCCACCCTCAAGGAACGGTTGCCGGAAATTACCGCCGTGCGGGACGTGACGGATCACACCAATACCGAAAACGCCTATTACCAGTAGCTGCCACACTTCCCGGTTTTTGATGGCGACTGGGCCAATGCCGTAGCGATCCGGCTGCGGCATGATGGGTTACAGAAACATCGGGTCAAAACGGTACCCGGACTCTCTTAACCGCCTGCAATTTGATAACCGGGGTTTTTCTTGATTGACCTTGCGCTTCTGTCCGTGCCCATCCTGGCTGCCATGGTGGGCTGGTTCACCAACTGGCTCGCTATTCAGATGTCGTTCTACCCGGTGCGATTTGTCGGGTTCGGTGTTATTGGCTGGCAGGGCGTTATCCCCCGTAAAGCCGAAAAGATGGCGCACATCTGCATCGACCGGACCCTGCAACAGTTCGGGGATCTGAACGCGGTTTACCAGGAACTGGAGCCCCAGCGTATTGTTGAGCAGGTCATTTCCCAGGTAACCCCGAGGCTTGATGAATACATCGATGAAGTGATGTACGACATTCAGCCCGTACTTTGGGACAATCTGCCGATATTTGTCCGCCATCGTATTTACCAGTGGGCCCGGCAGCAGTTGCCCTCCCGGGTCGAGGACCTGGTTGAGGATTTCGGCGATGACCTGGATGAGCTGGTCGACCTGAAGGCACTGCTGAGCGCGGAATTGCAGCAACACCCGGATCTGATGAACCGCATTTTCCGGCAGGCTGGCGCCGTGGAATTACGATCGGTGATCAACCGTGGCGCCATCATTGGTGGTCTGCTCGGGGCAGTGCTACTGCCGTTCTGGTTGCGGTATCCGGCGCCGTGGGTATTGCCGGTTGGCGGCTTCCTGGTTGGCTTTGCCACCAACTGGCTGGCAATCAATCTGATTTTCGCCCCCCTCAGGCCCCGACGGTTCCGGTACTGGAAGGAGCAGGGCCTTTTCCTGCGACGGCAGCCCGAAATCAGCGACGTTTGGGCGCGGCTGGTGGCTGAGGAACTGATCACGGTTGAGAAGGTGGCCAACGCCATGCTCAATGGTGCCCAGGGTGACCGAACCCGGGCGATTCTCCAGAAACACCTCAGGCCGCTGCTGGATAACTCCATCGTGTTGAAACTTTCTGCCCAGGTGACCGTCGGCATGACCGGCTATGTCGAGCTCAAGAAAGCCATGAACCAGAAAGCCGTCGTGGCGACCCGGGATGTGTTCAGCGACCCGGCGTTCAATCGCGAACGGGCGCCGGTGGTGGCCGGTGTGTTGGCCAGCCAGATGAAGGCCCTCGGGCCAGCGGAATTCCAGGACATCCTGCGACCGGCGTTCCGCGAGGAGGAATTTCAACTGATGGTTGTCGGGGGCATTCTTGGTGCTCTGGCTGGTGCCCTCCAGGCCCTGTCGCTGGCCTGACGTGCCGTTTCGGGCCAGCTAGAGGCAGTTCGTCGGGCGGGGTAAACCGGCAATCCGGCAGGCGGTTTTCGCCGGGGTGCCGGGAAACAGGTGCATCAGGTAAATGCTGTTGCCCTTGTCTTCACCCAGCGACTCTTTCACGGCTTTGACGAATAGCCGGTTAGAGGGGGGCGATATTTCATGTGTTTTATAAAAATCCCTCAGAAACTTTATGATTTCCCAGTGATCATCCGTCAATGAAATACCGTCTTCCCGAGCAATCAATTCGGCAATATCCGGGCGCCAGGCGTGGGCGTCCTCAAGGAAACCTTCGTTATTGCGATCCGGCAGGCTGTGTTCAGTCATGGGTCACCAACTGATTATCCGACGGGCCCGGGTCGTGAGGTCGACCATGCCATTAAAGTCAACGCGGGAAACCCCGGTACCGTGATGCTCCAGCCCCCGGGCCTGCACATCGGAACCCAGGGCGTATACCTGTGCGGTGTTGAAGGTAAACCCACCGGTGACAGCGAGGACGGCGTTTTCTGTCAGCAGCAGGCCGTCTTCAGGCGCCACCGCGGCCAGGCACCGGGAAAACCGGGTATGATCCGGGGATTTGTTCAGGATGTGCAAGGTATCCATCAGGCGCGTCCGTTGTTCATGGGCATCGGGTTGACTGCGTCACCGATTGTTGTGCTCGTGGGGCTCAGCCCGCGAAAGCAATCTGATCGTATTGCCGCAACAATGTGGCACCGGCTGTCGTAAGGGTAACACCTGCCATCAGGGTTTCCTCGTCCAGGCCGTACCGTTTGCAGGCCTCGTCATCCGCCAGCAGCCTATCGATTCCGAATATCGGCGCGGCGGACAGGTTCTTCACCACCGATTTTTGCTGGATCGACTCGGCGCTCTGCTCTTTGCGCAGCCAGTTAACGCCGGCGCCGGCAAACAGAAGGGTCACCGACTGATCAAACGCCGCCAGCGAAAACGCCATATCCAGTGCTTCCCGGCCGGCCCAGGTGCCGTAGGGGGGCTGGTCAATCACAATCAAGGTGCTCACTGTCAGTCACCCCCGTGAAAATACAGAACCCGCGACGACCGGAGGCTACCCTCCACCCATTCGCCCAGACCGGCAATCTCGAAAGGCGGGCGCAGGTTACTGGCGGGTAATTGATAGCGGGCCTGCTCGGCCTGGTCAATGAGGCCACGGCGAAGCGCGGAGGCAATGCAGGCAACCCCTGGTATTTTATGCTCAGCAAGAAACGACGCCCATTCGCGGGGCCAGTGGGTTTCGTCTGACGGCGGGGTGGCAAGCGCCGAGGCCAGGTGGACCCCGTCTCCATACAGGAACACCCGGTCAATCCGATGACCGGCGGCCACCGCGGCCCGGGCGAAACCCAGCGCGGTCTGCGGGGACTGGGAGGTGTAGGGTGCCCCGGTAATCACCAGGGTGAAGGACTGGGTCTCGGGAGAAGGTGTCTGTTCCACGGATGTCAGGCCCCGCATGGATTTTCAGCGTACCGAATGTAAGAACCCCGGCGTCTGCCGGGGTTCCAAGGTATGACGCGATCCGCGATCAGTCATCCCCGCCGAAGGCGCCCAGCAGATGCAGGAGGGCGAGAAACAGGTTGTAGATGTTCAGGTACAGGCCAGTGGTGGCCAGGATGTAGTTGGTTTCACCACCGTTTACAATGCGGCTGGTGTCATAGAGGATGAAGCCGGACATCAGGAACACGATGGCCGCACTGATGGCCAGGCTGAAGGCGGTAATTTCCACACCGAACATGCCCGCAACCATGGCGCCCAGTGCCGCAACCAGCACCACGACCAGGCCCGCAACCAGCATGCCGCGCATGAAGCTGAAGTCCTTTTTGGTGGTCAGTACATAGCCAGACAGGGCAAAGAAAACCAGCCCGGTACCGCCCAGTGCCTGCATGATAATCTGACCGCCGTTAGCCATCTGCAGGTAATGCAGCAGGATAGGGCCGAGGGACAGGCCCAGCAGGCCGGTGAAGGCAAACACCACGGCGATGCCGGCGGAGCTGTTGGCGGTGCGTGGCAGTACCAGCCAAACCAGCGCCAGGGCACCCAGGCTGCACATCAGGCTGGCGCCGCGGCCCAGACCAATGGACATGGACAACCCGGCCATGGCCGCGCTGAACAGCAGGGTCATGGCGAGCAGGGTGTAGGTATTCCGAAGAACCTTGGTGGCCTCCGGGCTGATGGCCGCTGTGGCCGAGCCCCGATGCACCAGGCTACCCTGATTCTGTTGGGCGTTATAGCGTCTGTTTTCCATTCCTTTCTCCGGTTTTATACAGCCAGTAGGGGAGCTGCTCACTCGCGGCTCCCGGGTGCAATGGGTTTCCCCTTAATAATAATGTTGTATTCTCAACTTTCAATCATTTACGACAGAAATGTTTGTTTCGGATTCCATTAAACTCCGTTAATGTTGGTTGGCCGGCCTGGTTCCGGGCCAAGCGTTGACAGTACAGGCAATTCCGGTATCATGCATCCCGCTGTCGCAAGGCGGCGATGGAAAAACGGTGGGCTGGCAGAGTGGCTGAATGCAGCGGTCTTGAAAACCGCCGAAGGTTAGTAGCCTTCCCGGGGTTCGAATCCCTGGCCCACCGCCATTTTCCTTCTTCCCGAACGTCTTCCTGTATTGCAAACCTTCCGTATTCCAGGCCATCCTCGTGTGTCCCGCTCATGTACAGCGTCCGTGCTGAAATCCTGTGTAACGCCTTGCCTTATACTGCCCGATCCGGATAAACAGCCGCTTTCTGTTCATCGGCCCGCTGCTGTCGGGCGGACAGTTCACCGGGGTGATTTTCCGGCGTCGTCCAGCCCTGCAGGTTGTCCTCAATCAGTTGAACCAGCGCGTTGATGTGGCCGGGCGTGGCGTTTAATGCCGAAATGTAACTGAATCCCTGACCGCCAGCCGCCATGAAATAACCCCGGTTTTCTTCGTTGATTTCCTCGATGGTTTCGAGGCAATCGGAGGAGAACCCCGGGCAGAACACGTCAATGGATTGAACGCCCTGTCCGGGCAGCGACTTGAGTGTTTCATCGGTGTAAGGTTTTAGCCACTCTTCCTTGCCGAACCGGGACTGGAAGGTGGTCATATAGTCCTCCCGGCCCAGGCCAAGGCGTTGGGCCAGAAGCCGGGAGGTTTTGTGGCATTCGCAGTGATAGGGGTCGCCCCTGGTCAGGTATTTCAACGGCACACCGTGATAGGACAGCACCAGCTTCTGGTTCCGGCCATGTTCGGCCCAGTGTGCTTCGATATGACGAGCCATGGCCTCGATGTAAGGCGGGTAATCCGGGTAATGGGACACAAACCGGAAGTCCGGAAGCCAGCGGCGTCGGGCAAAATCCTGAGCAATGGCATCGAATGTCGAGGCCGACGTGGAAGCGGAGTACTGGGGGTACAGCGGCAGAACCAGTAACTTGCGGACGCCTTGCTGCTGCATCTCGTCCAGCACCTTGGGGATGGCCGGGTTGCCATAGCGCATGGCAAAGCCGACGACAACATTGGGGCCGTAGGTCTTCTTGAGGGCCTCGCGGATGGCTTCGGCCTGCTTTGCGGTGTGAATCAACAGGGGGGAGCCCTCGGGCTGCCATACGCCAGCGTAGGCTTTGGCGCTTCGTCTCGGACGAATCCGCAGAATCACACCGTGCAGGATCAGCCACCACAGCGGCCGGGGCAGTTCAACAACCCGGGGGTCGGAGAGAAACTCCGCCAGGTACCGGCGAAGGGCCGATGTGGTTGGGGCATCCGGTGTACCGAGGTTAGTCACCAGTATGCCCAGGCGCTCGGGCTGATTATGGCTGAACTGCTCTGAGCCTTTGTATTGCATGGATCGATCCTGACGGGAAAACCGGAAGTATGAGTGGCTCAGCTGTTGTTCCGGGCCTGCTGAGCCATGCGCGGTACCAGACCGCTGATGTCGTAGCCCGCCTTCCTGGCTTTTGAGACAACCTCATCGGCAGGAGCGGTTCGGGCCGCCGACAGGGCCCACAACACGGTGCAGCGGGTGCCTGAGCGACAGAAAGCCAGTACGGGCTTCTCGGCGTCGCGGATCATCGGGGCGAACTGATCGACATCGTCGTCGGTGATATGCCCAGACGCCACCGGCATGTAGACCCACTCAAGACCGTGGGCTTTGGCCGCGGCTTCCAGGTCCGCCATCGCAGGCTGACCATGCTCTTCATGATCGGGGCGGTTGGCGACCAGTGTTTTGAAGCCAAGCTTTGCGGCTTCTGCCACATCCTCAACCGAGACTTGCGGCGAGACGGCCAGGTGGTCGTCAATTTGTCGGATATCCATGGGGTTGACCTCCAGAATCAAACGCGCTCGGGTCTCCACAGACACGGGCCCGGATTCGCAGTGGGAATCTACGGTTCGATACGTTAACAGAAACGCTCAGGATTGTGTGCGGTAACGTTCAATCAGCCTGAACGCAAAAAAAGCCCGGCAAAGGATGCCGGGCAGAGGCGTGCGAGTAGTATCCATGAAAGACTTCCAGACAAACCGGCATCAGCAGGGACACCGGTATAGGGAAGTATTGACCATATTTTAAACACTTCAAGCCGAGGCCGGATGCCTTTGAAAACATTTTTTCATATCGGATACGTGTTTATACTAAAGCCTGTCGTTGTGCGGGTTTCAGGCCCACTGAAATTGGCGCTCAGCTGTAATACAATGGCCTTTCACAGCACTTCGAGGTTTTCAGATGTCTGACGAAAACGACCAAAAGCCGGATAACGATCCGCAACTGGCCGCCAGGATCAAGGGTTCCGCCCGTCAGATCTGGCTGGCGGGCCTGGGCGCCTATACCAAAGCCGAAGAGGATACGGGGCGGCTGTTCGAGCGCCTGGTGCAGGAAGGCGAGCAGCTTGAAAGCAAGACCCGCGGCGTGGTTGGCAAACAGATCAAGTCTGTGGAAGACCGTGTTGAAGGTGTTCGGGAGCGGGCGACCGGGACCTGGGATCGCCTGGAAACCATGTTTGACGAGCGCGTATCCGGTGCCTTGCGGCGGCTCGGCATTCATCGGCGGGAAGAGATCGAGGCGCTGGAGCGGCGGATCGAGGTGCTGGAGAGCGAACTGAAGCGTTTGCAACAGGGTACGGACGACGAGGAATAAGGCGTCAGAGAGGGTTCAGGCGTCAGAGATAGTCGCGACTCATCAGCCGGGCCTGCTCCTGTTCGCCCGGCTCAAGGTAGGGAATGACCAGGTGCATCATCTGGTAGACGCCCCGGCCGGGGTCCACGGCCTCCCGGTCATCCAGGTGTGAGAGCGTGTCAAAGGAGCTCCAGTAACACGCGGTCAGGGTGAGCTGCTCACACAGGGAGTCAAGCTCGTCTGCCCCGATCAGCATCATGCCCTGGCGCCGGAAGCTCTCACAGATGCTTTGAAACGCCCGGGTCTTCTTCTTGAGAATTTTCCGGAACCGCACCTGGAGCTGGCTGTAGCGTGTCAGCACATTCACCAGGTCCTGATACAGGAAGCGGTAACGGGCCACGGTCTCGAACAGCAGGTGCAGGAAAAATCCCTGCTGGTCCAGGCTGATATCGGCATCGGCCGGTACCGCGAGCAAATCCAGCATTTCTTCCTCGAAGCGTGCAAACAGCTCCTCGACGATGTCCCCCTTACTCTTGAAATGGTAATAGAGATTGCCCGGGCTGATATCAAGCTCATCGGATATCAGCAGCGTCGTCACATTGGGTTCACCGGTACTGTTGAACAGGGCCAGGCTGGTGTCCAGGATGCGATCACGGGTTTTGACTTTTTTCATACCTCGCCTGTCCCTGGCTCAGATATCGAAGCGGGCCCACACCGGACAATGGTCCGACGGGCGCTCCATGCCACGGATGCTGTAACTCACCCCGGCTTCCCGGGCTTTTGGCAGGAGGCTGTCACTGGCCATGATGAGATCAATCCGCAAGCCTCGCCGTGGGTCCCGCTCAAAGCCCTTGCTGCGGTAGTCAAACCAGCTGAAAGTATTGGCCTCATCCGGATGCAGGTGGCGGAAGACGTCGGTAAAACCGCGACGTTCGACAGCGCCCAGCCACTCTCGCTCCTCGGGCAGAAACGAACACTTGCCGGTGCGCAGCCAGCGCCTGGCGTTGTCTTCGCCGATGCCGATGTCCTTGTCCGTGGGCGAGATGTTCATGTCCCCCATCACTACCACATGGCCGCCGGACTGCCTGAGGTCATCCAGGTAGGCCATCAGGTCGCCATAGAATTTTTCCTTGGCAGGAAATTTGACCGGGTGGTCACGGCTCTCGCCCTGGGGAAAGTACCCGTTAATCACGGTGAGGGGTTCGCCGTTGCGGGTGAAGTGCCCGGTAATAAGGCGGCGCTGGGCGTCCTCCCCATCCCTGGGGTAGCCCTTGGTGACCCGGTCGGGCTCTGCCTTTGACAGCAGGGCCACGCCATAATGGGTTTTCTGGCCGTGAAAGTGAACGTGGTAGCCGAGCGCCTGTATCGCCTCTACGGGAAACTCTTCATCGGTCACCTTGGTTTCCTGAAGGCCGATCACATCCGGTTCCAGGGCGTCGATAACCGCTTCAAGCTGGTGCAGGCGTGTACGGATACTGTTGACATTAAAAGATACGAACATCATGGCTGAACACTCTCCGGCATGGATTCCCGGCGGAGTTTACCACAACGGCCCGGGGGTGCCGCCTTGGCAGCGACGACGGTTTCACGGAGTCAGTTCACAATCCGGTGAGGTTTTCACGGTATACCGGATGTGCGCCGTGTAGTTCTCGTCGGCATTCTTGCGGATATTGGTCAGGCCCAGATAATCGGAGAGGGCACCGGAATCGGTATAGCCCAGAATGATCGGGTCCACCAGAAACCGGAGCACCATACCCGTGGGGCGAATCTGCACGGTATGATCCGCCTTTACGCCGGAATGGGTGACAGGCTCAAGTACGAACGCGTAATGCTCCCCCCGCGTTGGCGCCAGAAAACGGAAGTTCACGGATTCGCCCTTCGTCACCTGCTGCCAGTGACGGCGGACAAAGTTGTCGAAGCCCGAATCCACCACAAGATCCTGCGTCAGCGAAACCGTGAACTGTTCGCGACCGTCACCGGGCTTTTGCCAGTCCACCACCAGTGTTTCCGGCCGCGGATAACGGACTTCAACCACTTCGTTGAACGTCGGCTGACGAAAGGTGAACGACGGCCGGATTGGCGACGGGTCGTAACTCATTTGCTTGCTGGCGAACGCCTCTGGCTGCCCCGGCTTGCGATACTCGACCTGGTGAGTGCCCGGGCGGAATACCCCCTCCTGGCAGTTGCCCTCAATGCGGTGGTGCTCGGTGTAGAGAGTCCCCCCGGTTTCCTGGGAGGCGGTGCCCACGAAATTGTACGTTGCAGCGGGAGCCAGGCCCGGCAGCAGCAGGAAAACAAGTGGCAGTGGGCCGAAGCGGGATCGCCGTTCGTTCATGTCAGCAACTCCGGGTACAGGGATCGACGGGCAAAGAGTAACGCCGGAAACACCACCAGCCAACCCACCGCGAGGGCGATCAGGGAGGGCAGCAGGTGAGGCAGTTCCACGGCTCCGAGCTGACTGGCGGACCAGTAAGCGAATGGGCCGGCCACCGGGGCCAATACGAACGGAAGCCAGGCCTTACGGCTGATCCAGTCCAGGGAATGGCTGAGCGTGGTCATGAACAGGGCCCAGATGCCCACCAGCCAGGGTGGTGTCAGCACCGCCTGGTCCTGGCCATCGCTGAGAATGCCGGTATTCAGCCAGAGCCCGTCGAGCGCGGAGCCCACCACGGTGCCCAGCCCGATAAACTGAAGTTCGGCGTAACGCGACTGGCTGACCAGCAGAAAGTGGACGGCCACCAGGCCCAGGGCACTCAGGGCGCCTATCGGCCCTGGATACAGTACACAGACAAACCAGCCGAGCTGGAACAGTATGAAATTCAGACTGTTACGAAGCGTTTTTGATGCAATCATACACTCAGGATATTCGCACGTTTGTTGCCTGGCTTGGCAAGGAGCAACTGTGATACACCAATGGCCCGCTCGCTGAATCCGGCCTCGCAATAGGCGAAGTAGAAATGCCAGAGCCGGCGAAAGGCCTCGTCGTAGCCCATGGCGTCCAACTGGTCACGCTGGGCCATAAACCGTTTGCACCAGTCACGGAGGGTGCGGGCGTAATGGAAGCCGGTATCCTCGGTGTGCGTCAGTACCAGTCTGCTCTGGCTTCCGACGGACTGCAGAATGGCCCCCAATGAAGGGATGAAGCTGCCGGGGAAGATATAGCGCTGGATAAAATCGACGTTCCTGAGCGCGCGATGATAACGCTGTTCCGGCATGGTAATGGCCTGGACCAGGGCGAGGCCATCGGGCTTCAGCAAGGCGTCGATCCGGGACACGTAGCTGTCCAGAAAGTGGGGGCCGACCGCCTCTATCATCTCAATGGACACCAGCTTGTCGAACTGCCCCTGGAGATCCCGGTAGTCGTCGAAAAGCAGGGTGATGCGGTCTTCAAGACCTGCCTCCCGCACGCGCTTTCGCGCCAGTTCGAGCTGTTCCCGTGAAATGGTCGTGGTGGTGACATGGCAGCCATAGTGCTTCGCGGCGTGGATGGCAAAACCACCCCATCCGGTGCCAATTTCGATTACCCGGTCGCCGGGCTGCAAGGCCAGTTTGCGGCAAATGGTGTCGAGCTTGTGCACCGCCGCGATGTCCAGGGTCGCCTCGTCATCGGGATAGATGGCCGAGGAATACATCATGGTAGGGTCCAGGAAGGTCTCGAACAGGTCGTTGCCCAGGTCGTAGTGGGCGCTGATGTTTTTCCGGGAGCCGGCCCTGGTGTTCCGGTTGAGCCAGTGCAAGCCTTTCAGGGTTGGTTTGGTCACCCAGCTGAATCGGTCTTCAAAGGCGTTCATGCGGTCAACATTGCGGGTGAAGAAGCGGAGCAGGGCGACCAGGTCCGGGCTGGACCAGTCGCCGGCCACATAGGCTTCCGCCGCACCTACGCTGCCGCCAGTGAGCAGGTCGCGCCAGGTGCTGTGATCGTGAATGGTCAGTTGCGCTGGCGGGTAGCGGGTATCGCCGTCACCAAAGACCTGATCCCCGTACCCGGGCTCGGTTACCGTCAGCACGCCGTCGGCAAGCTGACGCAACTGCTGGATAACAAGATGCCGGGCAAACTGGCTGAGTGGCGATGAACGCCCGGTGTTCGCCGGGGTGGATTCAACCGGTGTATTCAGATTCTCCATGAGCTAACCCTTCCGCGAATACTGCTTTTTTGATCGTTGTCGCTGGCCTGTTTGTCGGGACGGCTAACATCCTGACCGGCATCCTCTGCACCGCGCTTGTGGGCGGGGTCGGTTTCCGGAAGCTTGTCCGGGTGGCTGTAAAAAGGCGCACCTTTCAGTTTCAGCTTCAGGGCGTGCCAATAAATACCGGCCACCACCTTGAAGGCTTCCAGCGGGAATTGCCTCAGGCTCCGGTGCAGTTGTTTACGTGCAAGAAGGGTGCGCCGGACTACCAGCGTGGCATCAAAATGTTTGCGGCCCTGTTCAATCACGTTCATATGGATGCGCAATTCCGGGCCACGGAAGCTGAAGGTCCACTGGTACTGTTGCGCCATACCATTGAAGGGCGATACATGGAACCGCTTGTTGAAACAGAATTGCTCGGAACACCATCCCGCCGCATTGCGCGCGTTCCCCACGGTTTCCAGGCAGTAAGCGTGCTTTTCCTGCCAGGGTGTATTGGTGATCTGGGCAACAATGACCGCAGGTACGTCGCCCGCCATGGCACTCGCGCCCGCCCGGTAGCAGAAATAGAAACTGACGGGATTGAATACGTAGCCCAGGTAGCGGGGATGGGTAATCAGTTCCACCTCACCGTCCGGGCGCCAGCCGGTCGCGGTCTCAACATGGTCACGGACGGCCGTGGACAGCTCACCGGCTTCCGGCCGGAAATAATCCTTGCGCCGCAACGAGAGCCAGTTAAACCGTTCCAGAGAAAACAGCGGGCTGATGCCGGCGACCCGGTGCCACTCGTCGGCATCCAGGGCAAGCATGCCCGTGCGGTAGCTGAACGCATGCTGAACCGGGTGCATCCGGCGGTGGCGGATAGACCCTTCCAGCCACTGGCTGGCCATGATCAGAGCCCCACTCCGAACGCGTCGGTCACCCGCAGGGCGCTGCGTACGCCGTCTTCGTGGAAGCCATTGAACCAGTAGGCGCCGCAGTAGTGGGTGCGATTGCGGTTACCGATATCGTGGTAGCGCTCCTGGGCCTGGACAGCCGCCAGTGTGAACACCGGATGCGCGTATTCGAACCGTTTGATGACCTTATCCGGCGCGATGTCGTGGCTCCGGTTGAGGGTTACACAAAAGGTTTCCGGGGCGTCGTGGAAGTTCTGCAGCACGTTCATGTTGTAGGTTACTGAAACCGGCTCGGTGCTGTGCCGGGGAAGGAAGTAATTCCAGGCGGCCCACGCCCGCCGGTTATCAGGCATGACTGTGCTGTCGGTGTGGAGCACCACGTCGTTGTTCTGGTAGCCGATGGCGCCCAGAATGTTCCGCTCCTCGTCGCTGGCATCGGCCAGCATTGCCAGCGCCTGATCGCTGTGGCACCCGAATATGACCTGGTCAAACCGGTGTGACTCTCCGCCCACCGTCACCGTTACCCCGTCGTCATCGCGGGTCACCCGTTCAACCGGGCTGTTCAGGTGGGTGGTTTCGCCGAGGCGTTCCATCATCCGGGTGACATACCGGGCGGAACCGCCCGAGATAACCCGCCAGGTTGGCCGGTCGTCCACGGACAGCATGCCGTGGTTGTTGAAAAACTGCAGGAAAAAGCGAATCGGAAACTGCTCCAGCACGATTTCCGGGGCTGACCAGATGGCGGCACCCATGGGAACAATGTAGTAATTCCGGAAATACCGGGAGTACCCGTTGCGGTTGAGGTAGCCGCCCAGGGTTTCGGAATCGCTGATGTCGCCGGAGGCCAGATCCGCACGGCTTTCCCTGTTAAACCGGAGAATCTCCCGGATCATCTTCAGGAAGGACGGGTTGAACAGATTGCGCCGCTGGGCAAACAGGGTGTTCAGGCTGGTGCCGTTGTACTGCAGACCCGTGCGGCTGCAGTCGACACTGAAACTCATGTCGCTGACTTCCGATGCGACGCCCAGCCGGTCCATCAGCCGAATAAAATTGGGGTAGGTCCAGTCATTGAAGACAATAAAGCCGGTGTTTACCGGCCAGGTGCGCCCTCCGGCTTCAACGGTTTCGGTGTTGGTGTGGCCACCGGCATAGCTGCCGGCCTCGAACACCTCAACATGATGCTTTTCGGCCAGTAGCCAAGCTGCGGTGAGGCCGGAAACACCGGCCCCGATGACAGCAATACGCTGACGTTCGTCGCTCATTTACTGTGGTCCTGTTGGCGGTTGCCCTGGCGCGCCATGGAGGCGGCCATTCGATCAATCAGAGCCTGGGGGAGTGCGCCCAGAAGGCGAAGTGTCCAGGTGAAACGTTTGGGAAAGGCAATCTCGCAGCGGCCTTTCGCGAGCCCGCTGACAATGCGTTCCGCGGCATCCTCAGCCGACACCCGGAATGGCATCGGGAAGTCATTCCGGTCGGTGAGCGGCGTTTTCACGAAGCCCGGGGAGACCACCACCACGTCGATGCCTTCGGCGGCCAGGTCGGCGCGAAGGGCGTGGGCAAAGTAGGTCAGGGCGGCCTTGGAGGCACCATAGCCCTCGGCCCGTCCGAACGGGAACCACCAGGCGGAGGAGCTCACAATCACCAGGGTTGCCGGCTGGCCACTTGCACGGGCCCGCCTCAGTGCCGGCAGGGCGAGTTCCAGGCAACGGGCCGTGCCGATGACGTTGGTGTGAATGTTGGCCTCAACCACGTCACTGCGGTAATCAGCGATGTCCAGGTACTCACAGGTGCCGGCGTTCAGGATCGCCATATTCAGCGTTCCGAACTGCTCGAGGGAGCCGGCGATAGCCGCCAGGCTGTCTCGGCTGGTGGTATCCGCCGGGGCGGAGGCGATCCGGTCCGGTGCCAGGGTCCTGAGCGCTTCCAGCGGCTCCGGGCGGCGACCGGTCAAAATCAGCCTGTGCCCGCCCCTCGCAAGGGTCCGGGTTACCGCCTCGCCAATCCCGGAACTTGCCCCGGTAATCCAGATATTTGAGATGCCCTGCAGCCGTCCGCTCATCCCGCATAGCCCTTCACACGGCGAATAATACCGCCCACCACCGGCAGGTTTTCGTACAGCAGTTCACCCGCATCGAAATAGTCCCGGTGATAGCAGACCTTGCCATGACGGATTTCAAGGTGGCTCATGCCGGAGACCTGAATCTCCCGGCCTTTGCGAATGCGTTTGTGCCGCAGATGCATTGCCCAGGGAACGGCCACAAAACGGCCGTCAACCATCGCCTCGCCAAAATCAAACCGGCAGGAGAGGACATTGGCGTAGGCACCGGCAAAATAGTGTGTGAGCTGATCCAGTCCTTCCACCGTGCCCAGGGGATCCTGAAAACGGACATCCTCGCTGTATACCCCGGACAGGGATTTGAGGTTGCCTTTGTCGAGCGTGTTGAACAGGGCCCTGAACTTGTCCAGCGTTGCGGGAACCGCGGAATCCGGGGCGCCGACTTCGATTATTGAGGCGGTCGCCATTACTTCTTCCTCCTCATGTCCAACTGACGGGTTTCTTCCTGAATGTGTTTCGGGATGGGGTTCAATTCCCAGATAATGCCCAGCCTGGACATCAGCCAGAGTCCGTACCAGGTAACGTCAATCTCATACCAGCGGAAGCCCTGTCGCACCGATTGCGGCCACCGGTGGTGGTTGTTATGCCAGCCCTCGCCGAGGGTAATCAGTGCCAGCCAGAAGTTGTTGCGACTGTCGTCCTCGGTGTCGAAGCGGCGGTGACCCCAGACGTGCGACAGCGAGTTAATGGATACGGTGGCGTGGAATAATACAACGGTGGAAATAAAGAAGCCCCACACCAGCAGCTGCAACCCGTTGGTGCCCAGCCCGGGGGCCCAGGCTGCGAGCGCTTCCCCCAGGGCATAGATCGCCACGGCGGCAACCGCAGGCACAACGGAATCGAAGCGGTTAATCCACCGGAGTTCGGGATACTTCAGCCAGTCACGAACCCGCCGCTCATCCATGGCAAAGCCGGCATCACAGGTAAACCATCCGATATGGGACCACAGGAATCCGCCCTGGTGCGGTGAGTGCAGGTCCAGCTCGTCATCGGAGTGTTGATGGTGGTGGCGATGATGGGCGGCCCACCACAGCGGGCCTCGCTGGGCGGCGCTGGCGCCGATGACGGCAAACAGGAATTGCGCCGGGCGACTGGTTTTAAAGGTCTTGTGGGCAAAATAGCGGTGGTAGAATCCGGTGATGGCAAACATTCTGATCACAAAGAAGGCGGCGGCAAAGCCAACGGCAAAGACACTGACGCCCGTGTAGAACGCCAGCAGGCAGGCAGCGTGCAGCGCCAGAAACGGAATCACGCGGACGAAACTGAATGAACGGGAGGTTGTGTCGATGTGATCCGAACCCGCATCGGAGTCGAACCACCTCAGAATGTTTGTAAGCCAGTATTGCACTCGGGTCATACCCTGATTGCCCTTTTTCTGTGTTAGGAATCGTCGTACTGTGATCGTCGGGATAGCCGGGTCACATTGATTGTTGATTTGTACGTTTCGACTACCGGATTTGGATGCACCAAGACCCATGTTTAATCAGACCACTGATGTCACTGTTATACGGCGTGTTGCCATTGTTGGTTCAGGACTGGCCGGGCTGACGGCGGCAATTTTGCTGCAGAGCCACGGGCATGATGTCACCGTCTTCGAAAAGAGTCGCGGTCCTGGTGGCCGGTTGGCGGCCAAGCGGGTAAACGGAAGCTCCGTGGACATCGGCGCTCAGTATTTTACGGCCCGAAACCCCGACTTTCTGCCATTCCTGGCTCGTTATGCCGGCCCCGACAGTTTTGCAAAATGGCACGGACGCTTCGGCTTTCAGGCCCCGACGGGTGACTGGTGGGCATTTCCCGAAGAGCCCCGCTATGTGGGGCAGCCGCGGATGACCGCCATCACCCGGGCTTTATCGGTCCACGTGCCTGTTGAGGCTGAAACCCGGGTCGGGAAACTGGCCCGGCGTGAGGACGGATGGTTCCTTGAAGCGTCCGGTGGCCGGGACCTCGGCGAGTTTCATCAGGTCATCATCACTGCGCCACCGGCCCAGGCCCGGGCTCTCCTGGCAGACAGCGGCCTCGGCTTCCTGGCCGAGCAGCTGAACGACGCGGTGTCACGGGTACTGCCTTGCTGGGCCGTGGCTGCGCACTTCCCGGAGTGCCCCTGGCCTGACCATGAGGGTATGCGCTGTCAGCATCCCGCCCTGGACTGGGTCGCCAACAACTCCAGCAAACCGGGCCGGAATGGCCAGGGGCAGTGGTGGGTGATGCACGCCAGCTCCGCCTGGAGCCAGCAACACCTGGACACCGCGCCAGACCGGGTGGCAGGCAAACTGGTCGATGCGTTCCGGGAACTGACAGGCTACCCCGGGATGCCGGATGAGATGCTAAGTCATCGTTGGCTGTATGCCCGCTCAGACGGCGGTGGACAGCCGGGTCACCTGTGGTTCGAGGAGAACGGGATCGGCCTGGCGGGTGACTGGTTGAGCGGCGGCCGGGTAGAGGGCGCGTTTAACAGTGCAACCGGCCTGGTGCAGGCTATGGCCAGTCAGGGCTGACCGGACCGGGGTCATTCGTTCGGGTTGGCCTCTCCGGCAATGGTGACGTCCGGGCGCGTGTAGAAGTGGGTGATGGTGCCATCGCTGAATTTGCTGAAGAACGCACTGACACCGGTAATCCGTTTGAGGGAACGGGCCCGGTTGATGGGGTCACGAACCAGTACCTTGATGCCATTGAAATTGTCCTGGATGTTGGAAAACCGGGCGCGCATCGAACAGGTCACCACATGGGCCGGGTTCAGCCCCAGCTCCTTCGCCAGCCAGGCACGGTGATTGGCGATTCCGTCCGGCGTCAGGTTTTCCCGGGTGTCCAGGTGATTCAGTTTTATCCGGTTCACGATGCAGAACGAAAAACTCTCCGGGTGTTTGCGGGCGACTTTCCGGAACGCTTCCCAGAAAAAGTTGTCGGTGAGCTCTGCAAAGTACTGCATGTCGCTCAGGCAGGTATCCACCCAGTCGAAACTGTCCGAGTCTTCCAGGACTTCGTTGATGGCCTCCCGCAATAACCAGTCAAACCCCAGCGCCGTTTTATGGGCATACACCTTGCGGTACATCTGGTGACGGCTGTAAACAAAATCCTCCAGCGCGCCCAGGCCTTTCTGGGTAATGGCAAGCCCGAGCCAGGGCTCGGAAGCGTCCCATCCGAAACGCAGGTTACTGAGCAGGTGGTCCAGGTTGAAACCGCCAATGGTCACGGATGAATGGAAGCCGTCCCGGAGCATGTAATCGGCCCGGTCAGCGTCAATCTCACCAGACACAATGGACGACAGCAGGTCCATCACCAGCCGGGGTATGTTTTCCCCAAGCAGCGACCCGGACACGGCGTCTTCACCGGCAATAAAGCCCCAGAACGTCCGGGCATGGCGGCAGAAGGTGTCGCTGGGCTGAACGTCGGTGGTTTCCATGATGCCAATCACATCCCGGGCGTCCAGGCCGGCGCCGGCCAGGTCGACGGCAGACAGTACCTCATGGGCAACCCGTACGGAGTAATGCTCGTGTTCGAGCTCCCCGGGCTCTTCCCGGTGATAGGCGGAATAATCGACGCCGCGCCAGAGATCGGTAAAGCGCCCTGGCCGGGACATCAGTTCCCGGATGCGACGGGCCTGGGTGAACTGGTGGGAGAAGCTGGAATGACCGCTGTCGTGTAGCAGGCAGCCCAGCCGAATCGTCTTGGCCAGATAGTCGATGGCGTCGAGCTGGCTCAGGCTGAGATCCGTCTGCTCACTCAGTTGCCGCTCTCTCAGGTAGGCGTCGATCATCGACCGGAACATGCGGGTGCCGACATGCATGACGCCAATGCTATGGAGGAAGCGGGAGTGGGTCGCACCCGGGAACACCAGGCTAAGGATGTCGTTCTGGCAAATGTTTCGCAGACGCTGGAACAGCGGGTGGTCGATCACCTGGATTTCATGCCGGTAGAGTGGAATCCCGCCATGTACCGGGTCCATGATCAGTTTGTCATAGGCTCCGAGCAGGTCATTAACGGCACGTCTCATCAGCAGGAATCTCCCAATTTCATAAAACTGGCCTTGTTATATCACAGGGTCGTGCCAGAATAGGCTTAATCAAGCCATTTTATCGTTTATCGCTGGTAGTTTAGGGCAGTCGCCATGACTTCGCGCACCGAGCGCATACTGATTATTGACGCCGACGAAAAGGCCCGAACCGACCTGGCCCGTTACCTGGAAGCGCGCGGTTACTACGTGACCGGCTACCGTGATCTGGCCGGGGCCAGGGCGCTGTTCGACGATAACATTCCTGATGTCATCTTTGCAGACCTGCCTCCGGACGCCATCCGCGATCTCGCCAGTCGGCTGGAGGAAGCGGAAACCTTTACCCCGATCGTTGCCTGCTCCACCAGCGCCTCCAGTGCCGATGTGGTGAGCGCGCTCCGCGCCGGTGCCGCGGATTTTGTGCTCAAGCCCTGCAGTGATGACAAGGGCGCACTCGACGACGTGATCGGCAAACTGTTCGACCGGGTTCGTGTCAACCGGCTGAACCAGCTTTACCGGCAGGAGCTGGAAGAGGCCAACCGGGATCTGCGCGACGGTATTGCAGAGCTTCGAGCGGATCAGCGGGCGGGGCGAAAAGTGCAACTGCGGATGCTGCCCGAGCATGAGCAGGTGATGAGCGGATTGCAGATAGATCACCTGATCAAACCCTCGCTTTATCTGAGCGGTGATTTTCTGGATTACTTCCGGATTTCCGAAGACAAGGTGCTGGTCTACATTGCCGATGTCTCTGGCCATGGGGCCAGTTCGGCGTTCGTGACCGTGCTTCTCAAGAATCTGACCAATCGGCTCCAGCGCAACCTGCGCAGGCGCTCCAGTGAAGATGTTCTTTATCCCGACCGGTTCCTTGAGCGTATCAATACCGAGTTGCTGGATACCGGGCTTGGCAAACACGTGACAGTTTTCGTGGGCATCATCTCCCTGGCGGAGCGCACCTTGCAGTATGCCGTCGGGGCCCATTTTCCGATGCCCATCCTCTCGTTTGAGGGCGGCGAAACCTCGTTCCTGGAGGGCAGCGGCCTGCCGGTAGGGCTTTTTGAGTCGCCTCGCTGGGACGTCTATGAAGTACCGCTGGACAAGCCGTTCCACCTGATCCTGTTCTCGGACGGCATTCTGGAGGTGATTCGGGAGAAAAGTCTCGATGAAAAGGAGCGGACACTACTTGAACTCGTATCCGGAGGTCGTCACACTATCGCCTCTCTCAGGGAGGCTCTGGATCTGGACGAGATTACAGAGTTACCGGACGATATCGCGATCGTCTCGGTTACTGATACCATAACAGTGTCAGACAACACGTCGTCGAAATAGTGGCAGTGTGAAAATGGCTGGTTACAAGATCCTGCAAGCTGAGAAACAGGGCATTTATGTCCTGAAGTTTATTGGTGAAATCCGGCTGAACCTGTGTTCGACGCTGGACCATCTGGTTGAGTCCATCACCCAGGACCCGGAATTCAAAACCGTGGTGGTCGACCTCACCGAAACCGAGATAATCGACAGCACGACACTTGGCCTGCTGGCCAAGATTGCCATGGCCGCCCAGAAACAAAGCCATTTCCTGCCCACGCTGATTTCCACCAATCCTGATATCACCCGAATTACCACGTCCATGGGGTTCGACAAGATCTTTATCATTGTCCGCGAACCGGCATCCCGCATTGAAGAACTTGAAGAAATCCCCGTGCTGAGGGCCAGCGAACAACAGGTTCGCGACAAAGTCCTGGATGCCCACAAGGTACTGATGGGGCTGAACAGCCGTAACCGGGAAGAGTTCAAGAATCTGGTGCGGGCTCTGGAATGTGAAGAGCCGGGCTGACAGAAAACGGAAGCATTATGTCTGAAAACAATCTGCCTCAAGACCGCGGGGCGAGATCCCAGGTGCACGATGTCGCGGTTCTCGGCGGCGGTAGCTTCGGAACCGCCATGGCCAAGGTCCTTGGTGAAAATGGTCACTGTGTCCACTTCTGGATGCGTGACCGGTCCCAGGCCGACGAAATCCGTTCCACACGCATCAACTCCCGCTACATGCCCGGTATCGAACTGACCGGTGATATCCAGCCAACCACGGATCTCCCGGAAGCCATCAGCAAGGCCGAGATTGTGTTCCTGGCCATTCCAAGCAAGGCGTTCCGGACCGTTATCCGTGAGCACAGCGATCAATTCCGCGACGGTCAGATTGTTATCAGCCTGACCAAGGGCATTGAAGAGCACGGCTTCAAACTGATGAGTGAGATCCTCCAGGAGGAAATCCCACGGTGCCGGATCGGGGTGTTGAGTGGCCCCAACCTGGCCGGTGAAATCGTCAACCGTGACCTCACCGCCACGGTTATAGCGGCGAAGGATCCGGACGTGCGACGGACCGTTCAGGAGTTGCTGGGCTGCGAATATTTCCGGGTCTACGCCAATATCGATGTGTACGGGGTCGAACTGGCCGGTGCCCTGAAGAATATTTACGCCATCGTGGCCGGCCTGGCTTCTGCCCTGGACATGGGGGAGAACGCCAAGGCCATGCTGATTACCCGGGGGCTGGCGGAGATGAGTCGATTCGCGGTGAGCCTCGGCGCCAATCCGATGACCTTCATGGGGCTGGCCGGGGTCGGGGATCTGATTGTCACCTGCACGTCGTCGAAGAGCCGGAATTTCCGCATCGGCTACGCCGTGGGCACGGGCCAGAAACTTGACGACGCCGTTGAAGAACTGGGGCAGGTCGCCGAGGGCATCTATACCCTGAAGCTGGTCAAGGAGAAGGCCGAAGCCATCAAGATCTATATGCCACTGGTGCGCGGTCTGCATGAAATCCTGTACGAAGGGGCTTCGATCACCGCAGTCATCAACAGCCTGATGATGTCGGTCCAGAACTCCGACGTGGAGTTCATCCTGCCTCGCACCATCAGCCAGTAACGGGCTGACAAACGGAGGGAACGCCAGTGCAATTGCTGATCATGCGTCATGGTGAGGCCGGCTGGCATACCCTGGATCAGGAGCGCGAGCTGACCGAATCCGGCCGTTTGCATGTGGCGGAAGTGGCGTCCAGGGTTGCCGATTCCCCCTGGCGCCCGAAGCTGATCTGGAGCAGCCCTTACGTACGGGCCCGTCAAACGGCGGCCATTGCCTCCGAGATACTGAACTGCCCGGTGGAAGAAAAGTTATTCATTACGCCAGATGATGACCCGGCGGAATGCCTGGACGCCCTGATCGACGCCCAGGAGTCACCGCTGATGGTCGTGTCGCACATGCCATTGGTTGGCAGTCTCGCCACCTTGCTCGTCGATGCCCATCGAAGGGGCATTCCGTTCATGACATCGCAGGCGGTTATGGTGGACCTGCCGGTGGTTGGTCCGGGCTGTGGTGACCTGAAAGCGCAGTTTTTACCCTGACTCCCGCCATAGTGCCCTGACCAGACCCAACCGATTGAACCGGAGGCCCGATGATGAGCAACAGTCCCGACAAGCTGGCCCGACAGGTGACAGAATCCGTGAACACGCCCGGGCAACCACCGGTGGCGGACTGGCATCCGGAGTTGTCTGGCGACATGGACCTGCGTATCGCCCGCAACGGTGAGTGGATCTTCAGGGGAGAGCCCCTGGCCCGGGAAGCGATCGTCCGCCTGTTTTCCACCATTCTTCGCCGGGAAGACGATGGCGAGTATTACCTGGTGACGCCTGTGGAAAAATGGCGTATCCAGGTTGAGGATACCCCGTTACTGGCACACACGTTGAAGGTGGAGGGTCAAGGCGACCGGCAGGTGGTCTCGCTGACCACCAACGTTGGTGAGCGCCTGGAAGTTGGCTCCGAGCATCCCCTGGCCGTTGGTCATTATCCGGATTCCGACGAACCGCGCCCGGTTGTCCGGGTCCGGCACGGGGTGGACGCCCGGCTGGTTACCAACGCCTTCTACGATCTGGCGGGGCATGTGGTGGAGCGAAACGAAGAGGGCCACCCCGTTTTGGGTGTGTTTAGTCACGGAATTTTCTACAAAATCGGGCAGGGCGGTTGAAAAGCCCCGGCACGCCCCCAGAATTGACGGTAGAAAACGCACGATATCACTTGTTAAACTGTGTTTTCGTACTTGTTACGAGCCTGGCTCTCTAACGAGGCCCGGTGGTCGTTAGTCCCTCTGTGCAGTCTGGCTGTTCACGATTACTTGCGATTGCCTACATTCAATCAAACAGTCATTGCGACACGCAAGGAGATCACATGGCCCAACCTCGTGTTGTCACCATCCATTACACGCTCACTAACGAAGAGGGAGAGCAGCTTGACTCCTCCCGTGTAGAAGGTCGTGAGCCGCTGTCCTATCTGGAAGGTGCACAGAACATTATCGGTGGACTGGAAAGTGCGCTGAACGAAAAGAGCCCGGGCGATCAGGTAAAGGTTTCTGTTGAACCTGCCGAGGGCTACGGCGAATTGAACGAAGAGCTGATCCAGCCGGTTCCGCGCTCTGCCTTTGAAGGCGTTGACACCATCGAGCCCGGTATGCAGTTCCAGGCGCAGACTCCGGGCGGTCCCCAGGTCGTTCGTGTCGTGGAAGTGGATGATGAGACCGTGACCATCGATGCCAACCACCCGCTCGCCGGGCAGACACTGCACTTTGACGTTGAAGTCGTTGAGGCACGTGAGGCAACCGATGAAGAGCAGGAGCACGGACACGCTCACTAAGCGTTTCTGATGCCTGACTAAAAACGGCTCCCTCGGGAGCCGTTTTTTTTAGTCATTACATATTCGGATAGTTCGGGCCGCCGCCGCCTTCTGGCGTCACCCAGGTAATGTTCTGGGCCGGGTCCTTGATATCACAGGTCTTGCAGTGAACACAGTTCTGGGCATTGATCTGGAACTTCTTGCCACTGCCATCGTCTTTCTCAACCACCTCGTAAACGCCCGCCGGACAATAGCGCTGGGCCGGTTCGTTGTACTTGGGCAGGTTATCCTTCACTGGAATGTCCGGATCCGTCAGCTTCAGGTGTACCGGCTGATCTTCTTCGTGGTTGGTGTTTGAGATAAACACCGAAGACAGCTTGTCGAACGTCAGCTTGTTGTCCGGCTTGGGATACTCGATCTCCTTGGCCTGATCGGCTGGCTTCAGGGTGGCGTAGTCCGGCGTCGTATCATGGAAAGTGAACGGCAGGCTGCTACGCAGGATGTTCTGCTCGAGGTACGCGACAGCACCGCCTACGATGTTGCCGAACTTGTGCATGGCCGGGCCAAAGTTGCGCTCAGCGTACAGTTCCTTGTAAAGCCAGCTTTCCTTGAAGCGGTCACCGAAGCTGGTGATCTCCTCACCGGATTTACCGTCCTTCAGGGCCTCGAAGACGGCTTCCGCGCCCAGCAGGCCGGATTTCATGGCCGTGTGGGAGCCTTTGATCTTGGAGAAGTTCAGGGTGCCGGCATCGCAGCCCAGCAACAGGCCGCCCGGGAAGCTCATCTTCGGCAGAGAGTTAAAACCGCCCTTGGTAATGGCGCGGGCACCGTAGGAGACCCGCTTGCCGCCCTCAAGGTATTTGCTGATTTCCGGGTGCAGCTTCAGGCGCTGGAACTCGTCAAACGGGCTCAGGTGAGGATTGCTGTAGGACAGGTCCGTGATCAGCCCCACATACACCTGGCCGTTCTCAAGGTGGTACAGGAACGACCCACCCGTGGTGCCGCTTTCGCTCAGGGGCCAGCCGGTGGAGTGTACGACGAGACCGGGCTCGTGTTTGGCCGGGTCGATGTCCCACAGCTCCTTGATACCAATGCCGTAATGCTGGGGGTCCTTGCCTTCATCCAGTTTGAAGTCGTTGATCAGGCGTTTGCCCAGATGTCCGCGGCAACCCTCGGTAAACAAAGTGTACTTGGCGCGCAGTTCCATGCCCGGCATGTAGCCGTCTTTCTCGGAACCGTCACGGGCAACGCCCATATCACCGGTGATAATGCCTTTTACCTGGCCGTCTTCAACAATGGTCTCGGCGGCCGCGAAGCCGGGATAGACCTCAACACCCAGGCCTTCCGCCTGTTCGGCCAGCCAGCGGCACAGGTTACCCAGGCTGATGATGTAGTTGCCATGGTTGTGCATGTTTTTGGGCACAAAGGCGTTCGGGATTTTGGTGGCGCTTTGCTGGTTTTTCAGCAGGAATATGTCGTCACGGGTAACCGGCGTGTTGAGCGGGGCGCCTTTCTCTTTCCAGTCCGGGAACAGCTCATTGAGGGCGGTGGGCTCAAACACGGTGCCGGCCAGGATGTGCGCGCCGATCTCGGATCCCTTTTCCACCACGCATACGGTGAGTTCCTCGCCCGCTTCCTGTGCCAGTTGCATGACACGGCAGGCTGCCGACAGGCCCGCCGGGCCGCCGCCGACGATCAGAACATCAAATTCCATCGATTCGCGTTCCACGTTGGTCTCCTCAAGCTTCTTTTAATGGATATTGTGTGCCCGCAGGCAGATAATTCAGGGGCATCATCATACCGGCAAACGCGCCGTCAGACGACCGCCCGAAGCCGACCACACCGACTTCTGTACAGAAAAGGATACCGTATTTGAATAATCAAACAAACGTTTGTTTGAAATTCAGGCGTTCCTTTGGCATTGTAGTGGTGCACCGAAACAACGTGTGTTTTGAGGCGATTTTTAGTATCGTCTCACAGCCAGGCCGAGTCAACACCGGTCCATTGGCTTTGAAAGCACTCCTGGCGCGTCGGGTGGGACTATTGACCCATTTTGCCTTTGCCTGCAGTATTAGGTCGCCGTGACCGCAGGCCCCGCGTGAGGATTGCAAGTCATTAAACCCATCGTAGAAGAACGAGGAATCTATGAAGGTTCTGGTCGCTGTAAAACGAGTAATCGACTACAACGTAAAGGTGCGCGTCAAGCCGGACAACACCGG
>CBIHLH010000033.1:0-29742 GCA_966210405.1 uncultured Marinobacter sp. | reverse complement strand
TGGAGCCGGATCCGCTATCCGGCTCCACGCCCTTGATGTGCGGCTGAGTTACGTGGGCCTGCGGTCGCCTTCCATGATTTTTGCCACGAAGACGGCTTTGCCGTAAGTCTCGAACGACCACTTCATGGTTTCCGAGAGCACACGCATCACTTCATCGTATTCCCCGAACATCTCGGTGCTCATGCGTCCGGCGTGCACCTCAAGGCCACTCTGCTCAAGCCGTGCGATCAGGTCGCGGATGGGTTGTTTGTACTCGTCTTTCAATGGGTAGCAACTGAGTTGTACGGAAAGAAACATGCTGCCTCCTGTCCGGTGATTGATTCTGGCCCGATGTCCGGGCTAAAAACCCTGTGCCGAGGATGTGCTGCGCCTCGGATCGGCACCGCCAAACAAGGTGCCGTCTTCACCGATCATGATACTCTGAATGGCGCCCATGGCCGAGTTGGTGACCACGTGGTGGCCCCGGGCCTCGAGCAGGGCGATGGTATCCGGACTGATGCCCTGTTCGATGCGCAGTTCATCCGGCAACCATTGATGATGAATGCGGGGCGCGGCAACGGCGGTCTGGATATTCATGCCATGGTCAATCACATTCATGATGACTTGCAAGGTGGTGGTGATGATCCGTGAGCCACCGGGGCTGCCGGTGACCAGGAAATTTTCGCCATCCTTACGTACGATGGTTGGCGACATGGAGCTGAGCATGCGCTTGCCGGGCTCGACCTTGTTGGCCTCGCCACCGATCAGGCCGTAAGCATTGGGTACGCCGGGTTTGGCGCTGAAGTCATCCATCTCGTTGTTCAGCAGAAAGCCCGCGCCCTGAACGGTAATGCCGGACCCATAGCTGAAATTGATGGTGTAGGTATTGGATACCGCATTGCCCCATTTGTCCACCACCGAAAAATGGGTGGTTTCCGGACTTTCATAGGCGGCCGGCTTGCCAGCGTCAATCTCGCTGGCGGGGCGGGCTCTGTCGGCATCGATGGTTTTCCGAAGTTCGTTGGCGTAGGCCTTGCTCGTCAGCCCCGCCAGGGGCACCGTTACGTAATCGGTATCGCCCAGGTATTTTGACCGGTCCGCGTAGGCCAGTTTCATGGCTTCGGCCATCAGGTGAATGGTGTTCGCGGAATTGTGGCCGGACTCCCGGATAGGAAAGCCTTCGAGGATATTGAGGATCTGAACGATATGAGTGCCGCCGGAGGAGGGCGGCGACATGGAATAGACGTCGTAACCCCGATAGCGGCCATGGACCGGCTGCCTCACCACGGGTTCATAGGACTTCAGGTCCTGCAGGGTGATCAGCCCACCGTTACGTGCCATCTCATCGGCAATCAGTTGCGCGGTCTTGCCCTCATAGAAGCCGTCCACACCCTGGTCGGCAATGCGTTGGAGCGTGGCTGCCAGCTCCGGTTGCCGGAAGCGCTCCCCGGGCTGCCAGGCACTGCCATCCGCCTTGTAGAAGGTGGCCAGCGAGGCCGGCCAGCGCTGCAGTCGTTCCCGGGCCTGTCCCAGCCCTTCGGTGAATCGCGACGGTACGATGAAACCGTCCCGGGCCAGTTTGATGGCCGGGGCCAGCGCCTGGGCCAGGGAGATCGTGCCGTGGCGTTCCAGGGCCAGGGCCAGGCCAGCGACGGTGCCGGGGACCCCGGCGGCCAGATGAGTGAACCGGCTCCGGTTCTGTACCACCTCGCCGGAGGCGTCCTGGAACATGGTTTCCGTGGCCGCTGCGGGCGCTTTTTCACGGTAATCAATGGCTTCCGGTTCGGAGCCGTCACCCTTGGCGATCAGCATGAAGCCGCCACCGCCGATGTTCCCGGAGCGGGGCTGGGTGACCGCCAGGGCAAAGCCGGCGGTCACCGCGGCATCCACGGCATTACCGCCGTCTTTGAGAACCTGCAGTGCCACCTCTGTGGCCAGGGTATGGCTGGTGGCCACCATGCCCTGCCGGGCGGTGACCGGGTGGAAGCGCTCGCCTTCCAGAATGGCCTGGCCGAAGGCCGGTACGGTCAGCACTGCGATAACGAGTGCCGTAAGGGCGCGCCAGCCGCCTGTGCGCCTGCTGGTGGCTGCTTTGGGGGTTGGTCGGTGTGGGTGTCTGTCCATGTCTCCATTCCTCGTTTCTGGCATTCAGATAGGCTATGATAGCCGGTCATTTTCATCGGTGCGTACCGTTAACCCGCCGTTATTGACGGCGGTGCTTCCCCGACGCACCCGCTTTCCCGGATTTCAGTTAAGGAAAGGCTTTCATGGAGCATACCTATCGTCTTGTGATTTCCTGCCCGGACCGGGTGGGAATTGTCGCCAAGGTGAGTAATTTCCTGTCCACCTACAACGGCTGGATTACCGAAGCGAGCCATCACTCGGACACCCAGACCGGCTGGTTCTTCATGCGGCACGAAATCAAGGCCAGTTCGATACCGTTCAGCCTCGACCAGTTCCGGGCGTCATTCGAGCCCATCGCCCGTGAATTCAATATGCACTGGCACATTGCCGATTCGGCCCAGCCGAAGAAAGTTGTCCTGATGTGCAGCAAGGAATCCCACTGCGTGGCCGATCTGCTGTACCGCTGGCACAGCAAGGAAATCAATGCCGAGATTGTGGCCGTCATTTCCAATCACGACGATCTTCGCAGGATGGTGGAGTGGCATGAGATTCCCTACCATCATGTGCCGGTGAGCAAGGAGAACAAGGCGGAGGCTTTCGCCCACATTGATGACCTCTTCCGGAAGTACGAAGTCGATGTGGTGGTGCTGGCCCGGTATATGCAGATTCTTCCGGGTGAACTGTGTGAAAAATACGAGGGCAGGGTGATCAATATCCACCACAGTTTCCTGCCGTCATTTGCCGGTGCACGCCCTTACCACCAGGCCTATAGCCGCGGCGTGAAGCTGATCGGCGCCACCTGCCACTACGTTACCCAGGACCTGGACGAAGGCCCCATCATCGAGCAGGACGTCATCCGTATCACCCACAGTGACTCCATCGAAGACATGGTGCGCCTGGGCAAGGATGTGGAAAAGAACGTGCTGGCCCGGGGATTGCGAGCCCACATCGAAGACCGGGTGATTACCTTCGAAAACAAGACGGTGGTGTTTGATTAAGGCTGCCTCACAGTTGCCCCCCGAGGGCGGCGACTGTGGTAGACTTGGCGGCTTGTTGAAGAATAACCAAGGGGCCGCGAAACGACCCCGACACGACTTCCAGATAACGCAAAGGAACCTTTCTCGATGGGTGAGTTAGCCAAAGAGATCCTGCCGGTCAATATTGAAGACGAGCTGAAACAGTCCTACCTCGATTACGCCATGAGCGTTATCGTCGGCCGGGCCCTTCCGGATGTACGGGACGGCCTCAAGCCGGTTCACCGTCGTGTCCTGTTCGCCATGTCCGAGCTGAACAATGACTGGAACAAGGCCTACAAGAAGTCTGCCCGTGTGGTGGGTGACGTCATCGGTAAATATCACCCCCACGGTGACTCCGCGGTATACGACACCATCGTGCGCATGGCCCAGCCCTTCTCGCTGCGTTACCCGCTGGTGGATGGCCAGGGCAACTTTGGTTCCATTGACGGCGACAACGCGGCCGCCATGCGTTACACCGAAATCCGCATGGAGAAGATTGCCCACTCCCTGCTGGCGGACCTGGACAAGGAAACGGTGGATTTCGTCGATAACTACGACGGTACCGAACGTATTCCCGACGTACTGCCCACCCGGGTGCCCAACCTGCTGGTGAATGGCTCCTCCGGTATTGCCGTGGGCATGGCCACCAATATTCCGCCCCACAATCTGACGGAAGTGGTTAGCGGCTGCCTGGCGCTGATTGATAATCCGGATCTTACCGTCGATGAACTGATGGAATTCATTCCGGGGCCGGATTTCCCGACCGAGGCCATTATTAATGGCCGTGCCGGTATCGTAGAGGCCTATCGCACCGGCCGGGGCCGCATCTATATCCGTGCCCGCCACGAGATCGAGCACGATAACAAAACCAACCGCGACGCTGTCATCATCACCGAGCTGCCGTACCAGTTGAACAAGGCCCGCCTGATCGAAAAGATCGCCGAGCTGGTGAAAGAGAAGCGCCTGGAGGGCATCACCGAGCTGCGGGACGAATCCAACAAGGAAGGTATCCGGGTGGTGATTGAGCTGCGCCGGGGTGAAAACCCGGATGTGGTGGTCAATAACCTGTTTGCCCACACCCAGTTGCAGACGGTGTTCGGTATCAACATGGTGGCGTTGATCAATGGCGAGCCGAAAACGCTGAACCTGAAGCAGATGCTGGATGCGTTTGTGCGCCACCGCCGTGAAGTGGTGACCCGCCGGACCATCTACGAACTGCGCAAGGCCCGCGAGCGGGGCCACATCCTTGAAGGCCTGACGGTTGCGCTGGCCAACATTGATGAGATGATCGAGCTGATCAAGGCCTCCCCGAGCTCCGTGGAAGCCAAGGAAAAGCTGATGGACAGGGGCTGGGCCCCCGGCGATGTGCTGGCCATGCTCGAGCGTGCCGGCGAAGACGCCTGCCGCCCGGACGATCTGCCGGAAATCTATGGCCTGCGTAATGGCCTGTACTACCTGTCGCCAGAGCAGACCCAGGCTATTCTGGATATGCGTCTGCACCGCCTGACCGGTCTGGAAACCGAGAAGCTCCAGAACGAGTACAAGGAAATCCTGGAAAAGATTGCCGGCCTGCTGGAAATTCTGGCCGACCCGGATCGGCTGATGCAGGTGATCCGTGAAGAGCTGGAAGCGGTTGTGTCCGAGTTCGGCGATGAGCGTCGTACCGAAATCACCAGCTCCCAGCGCGACCTGACCATCGCCGACCTGATTGATGAAGAAGACCTCGTTGTCACCATTTCCCACAGCGGGTATGCCAAGACCCAGGCGGTTGAGGATTACCAGGCCCAGCGTCGTGGTGGCCGGGGTAAGGCCGCCACGTCCATGAAAGACGAAGACTTCGTTGAAAAGCTGCTGGTGGCCAACTCCCACGACACCATCCTGTGCTTCTCCAACCGTGGCAAGGTTTACTGGCTGCGAGTCTTCGAGATTCCCCGGGCAAGCCGCGCATCCCGTGGCCGTCCGATGGTGAATATTCTGCCCCTGGACGAGGGTGAGCGTATTACCACCTTCCTGCCGGTGCGTGACTATCCGGAAGACCAGTTCGTGCTGATGGCCACGTCTGCCGGTGTCGTCAAGAAAACCCCGTTGCCCAACTTCTCACGCCCACGCAGCAGTGGCCTGATCGCTTTGTCCCTGGATGAAGGTGACACCCTGATCGGGGCAGCCATTACCAAGGGCGATGCCGAGGTGATGCTGTTCTCAACTGCTGGCAAGGCTGTCCGCTTCGCCGAGGAAGCGGTTCGCCCGATGAGCCGGACGGCCCGTGGTGTACGCGGTATCCGGATGCCGGAAGGTCACCATGTGGTGTCCCTGATCATCCCGCAGGAAGGCGGTGTGATTCTGACCGCCAGTGAGAACGGTTACGGCAAGCGTACCGCCATCGACGAATTCCCCACCTATGGCCGGGGAAGTCAGGGCGTTATTGCCATGCAGTGTTCGGATCGGAACGGCAACCTGGTCACAGCTCTCCAGCTGTTCGATGGCGACGAAATGATGCTGATTTCCGACAAGGGCACGCTGGTGCGCACCCGCACCGATGAAGTCTCTGTGCTGAGCCGGAACACCCAGGGTGTGCGTCTGATCAAGCTCAGCCAGGAAGACGAACGCCTGGTGGGCGTCGAGCGGATTGCTGAAACCGATGACGAAGAGCTTGACGGTGAGAGCGGGGAAGACGCAGCGGCAGGCAGCAGCCCGGAAGCAGGTGAAGACGGTGAAAGTGCCGGCGAGGAATAAGCCGGCACCGCCGAAGACAGATTCAGCGCGACTTGAGAGACCACAGGAACATGAGCAGGGCGTATAACTTTTGTGCAGGCCCGGCAACCTTGCCGGAAGCCGTGCTGAGGCAGGCACGGGATGAAATGCTGGACTGGCGTGGCACCGGCATGTCGGTGATGGAGATGAGCCATCGCAGCGATGATTTCGTGCAGATTGCCGAGACAGCGGAGCAGGACCTGCGTGATCTCGCTGGTGTCTCCGATGATTACGCGGTGCTGTTCATGCAGGGAGGGGCTTCCAGCCAGTTTTCCATGATTCCCCTGAACCTGCTCGGGGATAAAACCGGCGCAGACTATGTGAATACCGGCATATGGTCCAAAAAAGCCATTGCCGAAGCACGGCGGTACGGTGAGATCAACGTGGCGGCCAGCTCGGAAGACAGCGGCTTTACCACCATTCCGGATCAGGCCGCCTGGCAAACCCGGGCCGATGCTGCCTACCTGCACTACACACCGAATGAGACTATCGGCGGGCTGGAGTTTGACTTCGTCCCCGACAGCGGCGATGTGCCGCTGGTGGTGGACATGTCGTCCACACTGCTGTCGCGCCCGCTGGATGTGTCGAAGTTCGGCCTGATCTACGCCGGTGCCCAGAAAAATATCGGCCCATCCGGCCTCGTGGTGGTCATCATCCGCAAGGATTTGCTGGGCAAGGCCCGTAAAGAGACGCCGACGATGATTAATTACCAGGTCAACGCCGACAACGACTCCATGTACAACACGCCGGCCACCTATTCCTGGTACCTGGCAGGGTTGGTGTTCAAGTGGCTGAAGGAGCAGGGCGGTGTTCAGGCCATGGGCGAGATCAACCTGCGCAAGGCCCGCAAACTCTACGACTTCATTGATGGCAGCGATTTTTACGCCAATCCGATTGAGCGTCGGTTCCGGTCCTGGATGAACGTACCGTTTACCCTGGCCGACAATGCCCTGGACAATGAGTTCCTGAAAGGCGCAGATGCCCGTGGCCTGCTGAACCTCAAGGGGCACCGCTCGGTGGGGGGCATGCGGGCAAGTATCTATAACGCTCTGCCGGAAGCGGGCGTTGATGCCCTGATCGGATACATGGCTGAATTTGCCAGGGAGCGGGGCTGAGATGAGTGATGAACAGACCCGGCTGGCCCAGTTGCGGGACGAGATAGACCGGATCGATCAGGACATTATGGACCTGATCAGCGCCCGGGCCCGGTGTGCCCAGGAGGTCGCGCATGTGAAGCTGCAGGCCAATCCCGGGCAGGACGTATTCTTCTATCGCCCGGAGCGGGAAGCCCAGGTGTTGCGGCGTATCAAGGAGCAGAATCCGGGGCCCTTGTCCGGCGAGGAAATGGCCCGTCTGTTCCGGGAAATCATGTCTGCCTGCCTGGCGCTGGAAAAGCCCATGCACATTGCCTTTCTCGGGCCGATCGGCACGTTCACCCAGGCGGCCGCGCTCAAGCATTTTGGCCACTCCGTGATCAGCGTGCCGCTACCCGCGATTGATGCGGTCTTCCGGGAGGTGGAATCCGGCGCGGCCCATTACGGGGTGGTGCCGGTGGAGAACTCCACCGAGGGCATGATCAATCATACCCTGGATATGTTCATGTCCTCGCCCCTGAAAATCTGTGGCGAAGTGCAACTGCGAATCCATCATCATCTGCTGGTGTCGTCGCAGCACAAAGACCAGGAAATCACCCGGATCTACTCCCATCAGCAGTCCTTTGCCCAGTGTCGCCAGTGGCTGGACACCCATCGTTACGGCATTGAACGGGTAACGGTCTCCAGTAACGCCGAGGCTGCCAGGCGGGCAGCCGCAGAGCCGGGAACGGCGGCGATTGCCGGCGACATGGCTGCTGAGCTCTATGGCCTTGAAAAGCTGGCCAACAGCATTGAAGACCGCCCGGACAACACCACCCGCTTCCTGATCATCGGCCGGGAAGAAGTCCCCGCCAGCGGCCACGACAAGTCCTCCATTCTGGTGTCCATGCGAAACAAGCCGGGCGCCCTGTACCAGTTACTTGAGCCGTTTCACCGCCAGGGCATCAGCCTGACCCGTATCGAAACCCGACCGTCGCCAAGTGGCACCTGGGCCTACGTGTTCTACATCGATTTTGAGGGGCACATGGAGGACAAGCTGGTGCGTAAGGTACTGGCAGACGTAAGCGACGAGGCGGTCGAACTCAAGCGCCTGGGGTCTTACCCGATTGGCGTTCTTTGAATACCCCGATGAACGTTCGTTGGATACCGCACTGAACGTCGGGCGTTGAATAAAGAATATCGAGGACGATGTATGGCCATTGATTATCAGAGTCTGGCAGTCCGGGGCGTACAGGCCCTGTCTCCGTACCAGCCCGGCAAGCCGATCGAGGAGCTGGCCCGGGAACTGGGTCTGGACCCGGCTGAAATCATCAAACTCGCCAGCAATGAAAACCCACTGGGACCCAGCGACAGGGCGCTTGCCGCCGCCCAACGGGCATTGTCCGAGCTGTGCCAGTACCCGGACGGAAACGGTTTCAACCTGAAGCAGGCACTGTCGGAGCGTCTGGGCGTCGGAATGGATCAGATCACTCTGGGTAATGGCTCCAATGATGTGCTGGAAGTGATTGCCCGTTGCTTCGCCGATGCCGGTTCCGACGTTGTTTTTTCCCAGTACGCCTTTGCGGTTTATCCACTGGTGACCCAGGCCATCGGGGCGAAAGGCGTGCCCGTGCCTGCCCGGGACTGGGGGCACGATCTGGACGCCATGGCCGCGGCAGTGACCGACCGTACCAAGCTGGTTTTTGTCGCCAATCCGAACAACCCCACGGGCACGGTACACAAGGCCCGTGCCATCGAGTCATTCCTGGAGAAGATTCCGGCGAACGTGCTGGTGGTGCTGGATGAGGCCTACTGCGAGTATCTCACCGGTGAAGACTATCCCGACGGCGTTCAACTGCTGTCCCGGTTCCCGAACCTGATTGTCTGCCGGACCTTTTCCAAGGCCTGGGGGCTTGCCGCCCTGCGGGTAGGTTACAGCGTCAGCTCCGCCGCCATCGCCGACATCCTCAACCGGGTACGCCAGCCGTTTAACGTGGACACGATCGCCCTGTCCGCGGCCACGGCAGTGCTGGAGGATGAAGATTACCTCCAGCGCTCCCGGGAAGTGAACAGTGCCGGCCTGCGTCAGCTTGAGCAGGCATTTGATCGCATGGGCCTCCGCTATATTCCCTCCGCCGGCAACTTTATTGCGGTGGAGGTGGGGGAGTCGGCCATGGGGGTTTACCAGACCCTGCTGGCCCACGGTGTGATTGTCCGTCCGATTGCCGGCTATGGCATGCCGCGCCATCTCCGCATCTCGGTCGGGCTTCCGAAGGAGAACGAGCGGTTTATCGACGCACTTGCCCAGGCACTGACATCCTCCGGGTTGAGCGACTGACATGGCGCTTTCCGAACCTCTGTTCAAGCGGGTAGCGGTGATTGGCCTGGGGCTGATTGGCGGCTCCCTGGCCAGCGCTATCCGGCGTCATGGACTGGCCGGCAAGGTGGTGGGTACAGACCAGCGCGAGGAAGAGCTGCAGCTCGGGAAAAGGCTCGGTGTTATTGATGAGGCTGCGGCCACCGTGGCCGAGGCCGTTAAGGGGGCCGACCTGGTAGTGCTTGCAGTACCGGTCCGGGCAACCCGGGCGGTTCTGGAAGAGGTTCGTTCCTGTTTGGAGCCAGGTGCCGTTCTGACAGACGTTGGCAGTACCAAGTCCAGTTTTGTGGCAGATGTGGAGGCGGTATTTGGTAGCCTTTCTCCGCTGGTGATTCCCGGCCACCCGATCGCGGGTTCGGAAAAAAGCGGCATCCGCGCGGCCGATCCGGCGCTGTTCGCCAACCACAAGGTGATTCTCACGCCTCCGGACAACGTCAGTGAACCTCATCTCGACCGGCTGAGGGCATTATGGGAAGGTTGTGGCGCCACGGTATTGACCATGTCAGTGGCCTATCACGACGAAGTACTGGCCGCGACCAGCCATTTGCCACATCTGATTGCCTTTTCCCTGGTAGATACCCTGGCAGGGGAAGATGAGAACATGGACATATTCCGGTATGCCGCCGGCGGCTTTCGCGATTTTACCCGGATTGCCGCCAGTGATCCGGTGATGTGGCACGATATCTTCCTCTCGAATCGCGAGGCGGTTCTTCGGGGAATCGACCATTTTACCCACGACCTGGAACAGCTGCGCACCGCCATTGCCAATCAGGACAGTGCAACCCTGTTACGGGTTTTCAGTCGCGCCAAGGCGGCGCGTGAACATTTTTCAAAGATGCTCTCAGGACAGGCTTACGTGACAAACAACAGTGAAAAGCAGGTAACGTTTCGTCTTCGGCCCGGTGGCGCGATGTCTGGTGATATCCGGGTGCCCGGTGACAAATCCATGTCGCACCGTTCCATCATGCTGGGTGCGCTGGCCGACGGCGTCACCGAGGTCAAGGGGTTTCTGGAAGGTGAGGACAGCCTGGCCACACTGCAGGCGTTCCGGGACATGGGCGTCATGATCGAGGGTCCGGATGACGGTTTCGTACGCATTCATGGTGTGGGCATGAACGGGCTGCAGGCGCCTCGAGGTCCGCTGTATCTGGGTAATTCCGGCACCGCCATGCGGCTGTTTTCCGGATTGCTGGCAGCGCAGCCCTTCGATTCCGAGCTGACCGGCGATGCCAGTTTGTCTGGTCGTCCCATGGGCCGGGTCGCCGACCCTCTGCGTGCCATGGGTGCGGTGATTGAAACCGCCGATGGCGGTCGTCCGCCACTGAAGATTCGCGGTGGCCAGAGGCTGACCGGTATTCACTATGAAATGCCGGTCGCCAGCGCTCAGGTCAAATCCTGCCTGTTGCTGGCAGGGCTCTACGCCGATGGCAGCACATCGGTTACTGAACCGGCGCCAACCCGGGATCATACCGAGCGGATGCTGGCCGGCTTTGGCTACCATGTGCACCGTGACGGTGCCACGGCCAGTGTCAGTGGTGGTGGCAGGCTCACGGCAACCGCCATTGACGTGCCCGCAGACATCTCTTCCGCGGCCTTCTTCCTGGTCGCCGCCAGCATTGCACCCGGGTCTGACCTGACCCTGCGCCATGTGGGCATGAACCCCACCCGGGTGGGGGTGATCAACATTCTGCAACAAATGGGCGCGAGCATTGAGGTGCTGGAAGAGCGGGAAATCGGTGGTGAACCGGTCGCGGACTTACGGGTTCGCTCGGCGGAGCTCAAGGGTATCGATATTCCCGAAGATCAGGTGCCACTGGCCATTGACGAATTTCCAGTGTTGTTTATTGCCGCCACCTGCGCCAGCGGACGAACCGTTCTGCGCGGTGCGGAAGAACTGCGGGTGAAGGAAAGCGATCGTATTCAGGTGATGGCGGACGGCCGTGCGGCCCTGGGTGTGGAAACCACCGTGACACCGGATGGCATTGTGATTGAGGGCGGCCAGGCCATTGGCGGCGGCACCGTGAAAAGCCATGGCGACCATCGCATTGCCATGGCCTTTGCGGTGGCCTCGCTCCGCGCCACGGCTGACATCACGGTAACCGACTGTGCCAATGTGGCAACGTCGTTTCCCGGGTTTGTCGAGCTCGCCGGCGCGACTGGCATCAATATCTCGGCCGAGGGGGCTGACTAATGGCGGAAAAAATGGCGCCGGTCATCGCGGTGGACGGCCCCGGTGGGTCGGGAAAGGGCACGGTTACCCAGATGCTGGCGAAAAAACTGGGTTGGCACCTTCTCGACAGTGGCGCATTGTATCGCCTGACAGCCCTGGCGGCGGTTCGCCAGGGTGTCTCGCTCGATGATGAAACCGCCCTGGTGCGGGTGGCCCTGTCGCTGGATGTGGCGTTTGAGCCAACACCCGCAGGCGAGCCGGCGAAAGTGATTCTGGCGGGCGAGGATGTGACTGCTGAAATCCGCACTGAAACCTGTGGTGATAATGCCTCCCGGGTTGCCGTCATGCAGCCGGTGCGGGACGCCCTGTTGCAGCGCCAGCGGGAGTTCCGGCGGGCTCCGGGGCTGGTGGCCGATGGCCGGGACATGGGGACGGTGGTGTTTCCGGACGCACCGGTGAAAATCTTCCTGACGGCCAGTGCCGAGGAACGTGCCAGAAGGCGCTACAGCCAGTTGAAGGACGCGGGTGTCGATGTTAATATTGACGCCCTTTTAGAGGAGATACGGGTTCGTGATGAACGGGATATGAACCGTTCCGCAGCCCCCCTCAGGCCCGCAGATGATGCGCAAGTCATTGATTCTACGGGGTTGAGTATAGAAGAGGTGTTGGACAGGTGCATGGCTGCAGCAAGCCAGGCCTGACCACACCTTTTTGTTGTTGAAATGCCGGATCTAGCGTTATCTGCCAGCCACAGGCTTGATCCGGAACTTATTAACAGACCGTGTTGCTGGTGGCACGGAGCACACTTGCGTTGATCATATAGGACTCATAATGAGCGAGAGCTTTGCGGATCTTTTTGAAGAAAGCCTGAAAGAAATTGACATGCAGCCAGGTTCCATCGTCCAGGGAACCGTAGTTGACGTCGATAACGACTGGGTCACCGTTAACGCCGGACTGAAGTCCGAAGGCGTTATCCCCGCCTCCCAGTTCCTGAACGAAAAAGGCGAGTTGGAAGTTGCTATTGGCGACGTTGTTGACGTAGCTCTCGACGCTGTGGAAGACGGTTTCGGTGAAACCCGTCTGTCCCGTGAAAAGGCCAAGCGTGCAGAAGCCTGGAAGGTACTCGAGAAGTCCTTCGAAGCTGAGGAAGTGGTTAAGGGTATTATCAATGGCAAGGTCAAGGGTGGTTTCACCGTCGATCTGGCCGGTATTCGCGCCTTCCTGCCTGGCTCTCTGGTAGACGTTCGTCCGGTTCGCGACACTGCGCACCTGGAGAACAAGGAACTCGAATTCAAGGTTATCAAGCTCGACCAGAAGCGTAACAACGTGGTTGTTTCCCGCCGCGCCGTTCTGGAAGCTGAAAACAGTGCCGAGCGTGAAGCTCTGCTGGAAACCCTGACCGAAGGTATGGAAATCAAGGGTATCGTCAAGAACCTGACCGACTACGGCGCGTTCGTGGATCTGGGCGGTGTTGACGGCCTGCTGCACATTACCGATATGGCCTGGAAGCGCATCAAGCATCCGAGCGAAATCGTCAATGTGGGCGATGAGATCAACGTCAAGGTTCTGAAGTTTGATCGTGAGCGTAACCGTGTATCCCTCGGCCTGAAACAGCTGGGCGAAGATCCCTGGGTTGATATCAAGGGTCGTTACCCGGAAGGCAGCAAGGTGACTGCCCGCGTCACCAACCTGACCGACTACGGCTGCTTTGCCGAGCTGGAAGAAGGTGTTGAAGGTCTGGTTCACGTCTCCGAAATGGACTGGACCAACAAGAATATCCATCCGTCCAAGGTTGTCCAGGTAGGTGACGAAGTGGGCGTGATGATTCTGGATATCGACGAAGAGCGTCGTCGGATCTCCCTGGGTATCAAGCAGTGCGTATCCAACCCGTGGGAAGATTTCTCCAGCAACTTCAACAAAGGTGATCGCATCTCCGGCAAGATCAAGTCAATCACTGACTTCGGTATCTTCATCGGTCTGGATGGCGGCATCGACGGCCTGGTTCACCTGTCTGACATCAGCTGGAACGAGACCGGCGAAGAAGCAGTTCGTGAATACAAGAAGGGCGACGAAGTTGAAACCGTTATCCTGTCTGTTGATCCCGAGCGCGAGCGTATCTCCCTGGGCATCAAGCAGCTGGAAAGCGATCCGTTCGCCGAGTTTGTACAGCTGAACGACAAGGGCTCCATTGTTAAGGGCACCGTGTCTGCAGTGGATGCCAAGGCAGCGACCATTGCCCTGAACGACGAAGTTGAAGCGGTACTGAAAGCCTCTGAAATCAGCCGTGATCGTGTTGAAGACGCACGTAACGCGCTGAAGGAAGGTGAGGAAGTTGAAGCGAAGATCATCAGCATTGATCGCAAGAACCGCATCATCAACCTGTCTGTGAAGTCCAAGGACGTTGAGGACGACAAGCAGGCCCTGGAAAGCGTGCGGACCAAGACCGCTGAATCCTCTGGTGCGACCACCATCGGTGATCTCATCAAGGAGCAGATGCAGCAGCAAAACGCCAACAAGGAATAACTTTCCGGTTGGTATGAAAAAAAACGGGCTCTAAGAGCCCGTTTTTTTTGTGTTTTTTACTGGTTTGGCTAAACTAGGGTCATGGCAATCCGGCAACCGGCGGGTGAATAATAATGAAAGAGGGAAGCGCCTCATGACGAAGTCCGAACTGGTCGAGTTAATTGCATCAAAGCAGACCCAGCTTTCCGTGAAAGATGTGGAGCTGGCGGTTAAAACCATCATAGAGCATATGTCCCAGTCGCTCGCCGGTGGTCAGAGAATTGAAATCCGGGGATTTGGCAGCTTTTCATTGCACCATCGGGCAGCCCGAACCGGACGCAACCCGAAAACAGGAGAAGCGGTTCAACTGCCGGCAAAGTATGTGCCCCACTTCAAACCGGGCAAGGAACTGCGTGAACAGGTGAACGACAGTCTGAAGCAGGGTTTCTAATCCCTGAGCCGCTAAAGGAACCAACCCGGGCCTCGAATGCCCTTCAGGAGTGCGACCACTATGGCAGGATTGCAGAAAATCCTTATTATTCTGTTGGTATTGGTCCTGGTGTTGCTGGCGCTCGTTTTTTCCCTGAACAATCAGATGGCGGTCTCCCTCAATTTCCTGTTGTTTGAGACACAGCCCCATGGCGTCGCAGTCTGGCTGATCATGTCATTTGTCATCGGAGCGTTGATTGGCGTTCTGATCACCATGCTGGCCACGTTCCGAACGTCAGTTGCCCGGCGTACCCTTCAGAAACGACTTGATCGTGCCGAACAGGCACTGGAAAAATCCAGGGCTCAGAACGACCGGACGCTTTAATGGATATAGTGGTTCAGTGGCTGCTGTTAACGATTGCAGTCGCCCTTGGCTGGTTTGTCGGCCGACTCGGTAACACCAGCTCCCGATCCAGCACCACCATTTCCGATGAGGAATCGGTGAAGGACCGGCTTCAGTTCCTGTTTACCAACTACTCGGATCAGGCGGTTGAAAACTTTGTTCAGTCGCTGGCTGTGAACAAGGATACCGTCAGTCTTCATCTGTCCATTGGCAGTCACTTCCGCAACAAGGGGGAAACCGATCGGGCAATCCTGATTCACCAGAACCTCCTGGCACGCCCGGAACTGCCACCGCGCTTTTCTCCCCAGGTTACCCTCGAGCTGGCCATGGACTACATGAACGCCGGCCTGCTGGACCGTGCCGAAGCCCTGTTCCACCAATTGATGGGAGACCGGGAATACGGTCGCCACTCGGCGCAACAGCTGATTGAGCTGTATCAGCAGGAAAAGGAGTGGGCCAAGGCCGCGGAAGTGGCCCGGACACTCACCCGGGGCGATGCCGATCCGGCCATGTTCAAAATCCTGGCTTACCTTACCTGTGAACTGGCGGAACTTGCGGTTAAGCACGATGATCGCTGGGGCGCCCAGAAACTCGCGAAAGAAGCGCTTGAGTACGACCGCTCCTGTGTCCGGGCCACGCTTATCCTGATGAAACTGCTGGTGCGCCAGGGCAGCTTCCGGGACGCGGGCAACCAGGGCCTGAAAGTGTTTGAGCAGAACCCGGCCTTTGGTCCGGAAGCCATTGACCGCCTGATGAAACTGGAGCACGAACACGGTGATATCGGTCGTCTGGTGAAGAAACTCAGAAAGCTCTATGAGAGCTTTCCCAGTACCAGCCTGTTACTGGCACTGGTGGAGTCGGTTGAGCGGGCCTCCGGGCGCCCCGCTGCCATCGATCTGCTGCGCCAGGAACTGGAAATCCGGCCCAGCGTCCGGGGTCTGCTCCGCCTGGTGGAGATGGCCGGCTACGAAAAGGGCATGACGACCGACGAAGGCCGGCTGGTCAGCCGGATCGGCCACCTGATACTTGCCAACCGGCCGGTTTATCGCTGCGTAAGCTGTGGCTTCTCCGGCCAGCAATTACACTGGCTGTGCCCAAGCTGCAAGCAATGGGAAACCGTGCGCCCGATTCAGGGCGTGGAAGCCGAATAACCCTTTACTGAGACTGTCCAGGATATCTGAACGTGCAAACTGTTAACGATCCGAGAATAATTGTCGCCCTGGATTTCCCATCTGAGGCGCCTGCGCTGGCCCTGGTCGATAAGCTTGACCCCGCCAAGTGCCGCCTCAAAGTGGGGAAGGAACTGTTTACCCGGTCAGGCCCGCCGTTGGTTCAGAGCCTGCAAAAGCGCGGATTTGAGGTGTTCCTGGACCTGAAATTCCACGACATACCGAACACCACTTCAGCCGCGGTGGCGGCCGCTGCGGACCTCGGTGTCTGGATGGTCAATGTCCACGCCTCGGGTGGCGAAAAAATGATGACCGCCTGCCGCGAACGCCTGGAAGCCTTCGGCGCCGACCGCCCCTTGCTGATCGCCGTGACCGTGCTCACCAGTATGAGTGCGGGTGACCTGGCTGGCATTGGCATCACCGATTCCCCGGAAGCCCAGGTTTCGAGGCTTGCTACATTGACCAGAAACTGCGGCCTGGACGGTGTTGTGTGCTCGGCTCAGGAAGCGCTAAAACTCAAGGTCGAGCAGGGCACAGACTTCAAGCTGGTTACCCCGGGGATCCGGCCGCTGACCGCCGATAAGGGCGACCAGCGGCGCATCATGACGCCGAGTGAGGCCTTGAAGGCCGGGTCTGACTACCTGGTAATTGGCCGGCCGATTACCCAGGCGCCGGATCCGCTGGTGGCTCTGGAGGCGATTCATTCTGAGGTGCATGGCCTCTAACGTTTGGCGAGAATCATGCCTTTGCCCCAGCCTGCCGGGTAGAGGGGTCGGTGGTGTGGGGCCCCACACCACCGTTAAGGACTTCTCATAAAAAGTCCGAAATTAAAGATTATTACTCCGGCGTAGATTTAATGTTTGAAATGCGGACAACTGTATTCTCAGGTCGGGGTGGCTGTCAGAGCTTTCCAAAACTGTAGAGGGCCATGGACGGCCCGAAACAAGCGCACACGGACGTGCTTGTAGCGTGTTTTGGAAAGTTCTGACAGCCACCCCGGTCCCGTCAACAGGCAGGCTGGGGTAGAAGTCGACCAAAAGCACCAACCAAGAAGAAAAAATCAGACAATAAAAAAACCCGCTAACTCAAAGAATTAGCGGGTTTTCAGAAGAATGGCTCCCCGAGCTGGGCTCGAACCAGCGACAAACGGATTAACAGTCCGTTGCTCTACCAACTGAGCTATCGGGGAACGTCGTCGTGTGACGAGGCGCGTATATTAAGGTTACCTCACGGCCTCGTCAACCCCTGGCCGGACTTTTTAGCCCAGTGCCTTATGCAGGCGTTCAATGGCCTGTTTCAGGTTGTCCATGCTGGTGGCAAAACTCAGGCGCATATGGCCTGGTGCACCGAAGGCAGAGCCTGGAACCAGAGCCACGCCGGCTTCGGTCAGCAGCTTTTCCGCGAACTCGACATCGTTGCCGACACTGTCGTCTGCCTCAATGGCGCCCCGGAAGCTGGGGAACACATAGAAGGTACCGTCACCATTCAGGCACTCAACGCCTGGCAGGCCATTCAGGGCTTCCACCAGCCAGTCGTGGCGTTCCTTGAACGCCTTGACCATTTCGCCCACGCAGTCCTGGGAGCCGCCCAGGGCAGCCTGGGCCGCCGCCTGGGAGATAGACGCCGGGTTGGAGGTGCTCTGGGACTGGATCTTCTTCATGGCGCCGATGATTTTCGTCGGGCCCGCTGCATAGCCGATACGCCAGCCGGTCATGGAGTAGGCCTTGGATACACCGTTCAGCACAAACGTGCGCTCGTAAAGCTCCGGGGTGGCGTTCAGGATGTTGCAGAACGGCTTACCGGTCCAGAGAATCGGCTCGTACATGTCGTCGGTGGCGATCATGATGTTCGGGTGCTTCTTCAGCACCTCACCAATGGCCTGCAACTCTTCCAGGGTGTACGCCATGCCGCTGGGGTTGGACGGGCTGTTGATCACGAACAGACGGGTGCGCTCGGTAATGGCGTTTTCCAGCTGCTCCGGGGTAATCTTGAAGCGGGTCTCGGCACCGGTTTCGATGATCACCGGCTTGCCTTCGGCGACCAGCACCATATCCGGATAGGAGACCCAGTAGGGCGCGGGAATGATCGCCTCATCGCCCGGGTTCAGGGTGGCCAGTGCCAGGTTGAAAAAGCTCTGTTTGCCACCACTGCTTACCAATATCTGGTTGGCTTCGTATTCCAGGCCGTTATCCCGCTTGAACTTCGCAATAATCGCTTTTTTCAGGGCCGGCGTACCATCCACGGCAGTGTATTTGGTCTGGCCGTTTTTGATGGCCTCCATGGCTGCCTGTTTGATGTGCTCGGGGGTGTCGAAGTCCGGTTCGCCGGCGCCGAGGCCGATAATGTCCTGGCCGGCAGCACGCAATTCGGCTGCTTTGTTGGTGACAGCGAGGGTGGGAGAGGGCTTGATTGCCTGTACTCGGCTGGAAAGTTGAAGGTCCAAACTTGCGCTCCTTAAAGCTGCGTCTGATAGGGCTCCAGCGGCTGCAAGGTAGTGGTTTACACCATCTTCAGGCCGCCCTGGATGCCACAGATGGTATCATGAAGCCCGCGTGACGATAAGTTTCTCTGCAGATTGCAACCTGTGCACTCGTTGTGCAAACCAAACCTGATTGAACGGAGGATGTCTCCCGACTATGGCCACTTCAGAAACCGGCGCGCTCATGAAAGACGGTGCCTTCAAGGTGGATTCCCCGTTCCAGCCTGCCGGGGATCAGCCCAAAGCGATTGAAGGACTGGTCGATGGTATTCACTCCGGTCTCGCACATCAGACGCTTCTGGGGGTAACCGGCTCCGGCAAAACCTTCACCATTGCCAATGTCATCCAGCAGATCCAGCGGCCCACTATTGTCATGGCCCATAACAAGACCCTGGCGGCCCAGTTGTATGGCGAGTTCCGTGAGTTCTTCCCGGACAACGCGGTGGAGTATTTCGTCTCCTACTACGACTATTACCAGCCCGAGGCCTATGTGCCGTCCTCGGACACCTTTATCGAGAAAGACGCCTCCATCAACGAGCACATTGAGCAGATGCGCCTGTCGGCCACCAAGGCGCTTCTGGAGCGGCCGGATGCCATTATCGTAGCGACTGTGTCGTCCATTTACGGTCTGGGTGATCCCCAGTCGTACCTCAAGATGATGCTGCATCTGGACCGGGGCGATCAGATCGACCAGCGGTTCATCCTGCGTCGCCTTGCGGAATTGCAGTACACCCGCAACGACGTCGAATTCCACCGGGCCAACTATCGGGTGCGCGGCGACGTGATCGACGTGTTCCCGGCGGAATCCGAGAAAGAAGCCATCCGCATCGAACTGTTCGATGACGAGGTGGAAAATCTCAGCTATTTCGATCCGCTGACCGGTGAAGTGATCCGCCGGGTGCCCCGGGTCACCATCTACCCGAAATCCCACTATGTGACCCCCCGCCAGAAAGTTCTGGACGCGGTTGAATACATCAAGGCGGAGCTGGATGTGCGCCTGCAGCAATTACGGGACAACAACCGTCTGGTGGAGGCCCAGCGGCTGGAGGAGCGTACCCGCTATGACATCGAGATGATGATGGAGCTGGGCTACTGCAACGGCATTGAGAACTACTCACGCTATTTGTCCGGTCGTCGTCCCGGGGAGGCGCCACCGACCCTGTTTGATTACCTGCCTCCCGGTGCGCTGCTGGTGGTGGACGAATCCCACGTCACCATTCCCCAGATCGGCGCCATGTACAAGGGGGATCGTTCCCGCAAGGAAACCCTGGTGGAATACGGCTTCCGGTTGCCCTCGGCGCTGGACAACCGGCCCATGCGGTTCGAGGAATGGGAACGCATTGCCCCCCAGATGATCTTTGTGTCCGCAACCCCGGGCAACTATGAAGCCGAGCACGCCGGCCAGGTGGTGGAGCAGGTGGTGCGTCCTACCGGGCTGTTGGACCCGGACATCGAGGTTCGGCCGGCGTCGACCCAGGTGGACGATCTGCTCTCCGAAATCCATGCCCGGGTCACCGTCCGGGAGCGGGTGTTGGTGACCACACTGACCAAGCGCATGGCCGAGGACCTGACCGACTTCCTGATGGAACACGACATCAAGGTGCGCTACCTGCATTCAGACATTGATACCGTCGAGCGGGTGGAAATCATCCGGGATCTGCGCCGGGGTGAATTCGATGTGCTGGTGGGCATTAACCTCCTGCGGGAGGGGCTGGATATGCCGGAGGTGTCTCTGGTGGCTATCCTGGATGCGGACAAGGAAGGCTTCCTGCGTTCCGAGCGATCGTTGATCCAGACCATTGGCCGGGCGGCCCGTAACCTGAACGGCAGGGCCATCCTGTACGGTGACCGGATAACCGGCTCGATGCAGCGGGCCATCGATGAAACCGCTCGTCGGCGCGCGAAGCAGGCGGCTCACAATGAAGCCCATGGCATCACGCCCCAGGGCCTGAACAAGAAAATCGCCGATATTATGGAAGGCGCCGGAGGCGGTGGCCGTGGCCGGCGTAAGGCTGAGCGCCCTGGCCAGAAAGCGGCGGAAGAAGCGGAAAGGTACCGGGCGAAAACCGGCAACAAGTCGCCGGAGGAGATTCTCAAGGACATTGCCCGCCTGGAAGACGACATGTACAAGGCCGCTTCAGAACTGGATTTCGAAACCGCCGCCCGGCTTCGTGACGAAATTTCCGAACTGAAAGAGGCGGCGCTGCGAACCGGGTGATCGCAGTGCTACCGGCCTGGCTCAGGACCGTTTGGGCCCGACAATCACCGCGGCCTGCAATGGCTGGTTTCGGCCGTAGCGTGAGATCTGGCTGAAGACCCGTTTGTCGATGGGCAGGTATTGCTTGTCGGCGACGGACTCCCCCTCGTCGACATCGATTTCCGGGTCGTGCAGATAGACGAACTGATCATCGATGGCGCACACGGTGACCCAGTGCGGCACCCGGCTCCGGTTCAGTTGCCAGGTGCTGATCAGGATTACCGGAACGCGACCCTCGTGCAGGGCCTCCTCCATGGCTGTCAGGGTCAGCGGGTCGTGATGGAGCTGGATGCCGGTTTTTCCGATGTCGTGCAGGAAGCCTTCATGGACCAGCTCCAGCACCCGCTTTTTGTCGTCGTTGCGGACCGTGTCCTTGAACAGGGCACCTTCCATGCTGATCCAGACACTGGCGTCAAAGCCCCGGTGCCAGGCCGACAGGGCCAGGCCATGGGGGCCGCAACCTCCGTGACCGGCCAGCATGAAAATCGTGGTCGCCTCGCGCCAGATCTTGAGTTCCTCCAGGGTGGTCACCGGTTGCGACTCATCCATGGCCGCCATGGCCATGATCAGGGCCGCCGGCCCGCATGAAAAATCCGTGGTCTGGGGATAATACGGCACCGCCGGGAATTCCCGCGAGGGGGCATAGAACAGGATGCGCCGCTCAAAACGCAGGGCATTACCGTGATCCTCGTAATAATCCCGGTAGGTGCCAAACTGGCGGTAGCCCAGGCGTTTGTAGAGGTTGATGGCGCCGTCGTTGTCCTCCCGAACCTCCAGCCGCATCACAATCCGGCCAGCCGCTGCCGCTTCCTGTTCGGCCTTGACGATCAGTTGCTCGCCCAGCCCCCGGCCGCGAGCGGTTGGCGATACCGCAATGGAGTAGATGCGAGCCAGCCGAGTGGCGGCATTCATCAGAACCAGGCAATAACCCACCAGCTCGCCATCCAGCTCGGCGATGATCAGTCGGTCCCTGGGCATGTCCAGAAATCGCCGGAAGCTGCGCCGGGACAGACGGTCTTCGGTGAAGCATCGGTTTTCGAGCTGCAGCAGAGCGTTCAGGTCTTTGCTGGTGGCGTGTCGAAGCAGAACATCAGGCATGATCAGGAGGCCTTGAAAAAAACGGACCGGGCGTGCTGGTCGGCTTCCCGTATCCGGCTATTATGGTAGAGAGTTCAGTGTACGCATATACGGCAAGCATGCGTAAAAGCACGCATTATTCGCAGATTGTGCGGACGTACGCAGCGGCGTATTGTTGCGACAAACAACATCGGCCATCACGGCCAGGGAGGAGAGCCTTTCATGTCCCGTTTGCTCATTGTAGTGGATCGCGCCAAAGACTGGGCGCCGTATTACCCCAGTGAAGATGTGCTGACCTTCGATCAATACCTGCAGTTCTCCGCGCCGCCGTCCAGCCGGGTGCGGGTGATCAATCTGTGTCAGAGCGCGAAGTACCTGAGCCGGGGCTACTACTGCTCGCTGCTGGCGGAAGCCCGTGGTCACCATGTGGTGCCGTCGGTGATGACCCTGAACGACCTGAGCCGAAAGGGGCTGTTTTCGCTGGAACTGGAGGAGTTGGACGCCAGCGTCATCCAGTGGCTGGAGGCGGCCGGTTCCGCCATTGATCCGGCCAGTGATGAGCGCGAGGCCACCCATGAAGTGAAGGTGCGCACCTATTTTGGCCAGGCCGAACACCCGGATCTCAAGCCCGTGGCCCGGGCGCTGTTTGAGCGTTTCCCCTGTCCGATCCTGGAAATCGTGTTCCGCCGTCGCAAGGGCTGGCAGATTGAATCCATGAAGCCGGCGGCCCCGGCGGATCTCGGTGAGAAGGAGCAGGACGTATTTGCCGCCGCCCTGGACCGGTTCAGCAGCATGGTCTGGCGCAAGCCCCGTACCCGCCGTCGGTACCGGTATGATCTGGCGGTGCTGGTTAACCCCGATGAAGCCATGCCACCCAGTGACCAGGTGGCGCTCAAGCGGTTTGAGAAGGCCGGGCGCAAGCTGGGCATTAACGTGGAGCAGATCACACGGCGCGATTATATGCGGTTGCCGGAATACGACGGGCTGTTCATTCGTGAAACCACGGCGATCGATCATCACACCTACCGTTTTGCCCGCAAGGCCGACGCCGAGGGCATGGTGGTCATCGATGACCCGGTCTCTATCCTCAAGTGCACCAACAAGGTGTTCCTTGCCGACCTGCTCAAGAACAACAAGGTGCCAACGCCGAAAACCCTGATTCTGTCCAAGGACCAGAAAGATGCCGCGGAGCAGGTGATCAGTGAGCTGGGTTTCCCGGTGGTGATCAAGATCCCTGACGGTGCCTTTTCCCGTGGTGTCACCAAGGCCGAGGATGAAAAATCCCTGAAGGCCGGTCTGAAGGAGCTGTTCCGGCAGTCGGCCCTGGTGCTCGCCCAGGAGTATCTTTATACGGATTACGACTGGCGCATCGGTGTGCTGGGCGGCCGTGCCATCTATGCCTGCAAGTATATGATGGTCAAAGGCCACTGGCAGATCTACCAGCACAGCGAATCCGAGAGCGAAAGTGGCGGTTTTGAAACCATGCCGACCTACGAAGTACCCAAGAACGTCATTCAGGCAGCCCTGAACTCCACCAAACTGATCGGCAACGGGCTGTACGGTGTGGATATCAAGCAGTCCGGTAACCGGGTGGCGGTGATCGAGGTCAACGACAACCCGAGCATCGACGCCGGGGTGGAAGACCGTTTCCTGGGGGGCGAACTCTACACGCTGATCATGCAGGAGTTTCTGTCGCGCATGGAAGCCAACCGGCGGCGCTAGTCGCCGCGCATGGCTGGCTCAGGGGCCGGCCACCCATACCCGCACACTGCCGAACCAGGGGTAGGGCGCCAGGGTTTCATGAAGCGTCTCGGTGTCGATTGGCCATTCCGGGGCGTGAGCATCCAGCAGCAATTCCAGGTGTACCTTGTTCCTGAGGTAGTGCAGCCGCAGACGGCTGCTCGGGGGCAAGGCCCCCAACTGGCTCACCAGCAGGGCCCGGATGTCCTCCCGTGACGGCAGTGCCTCCGAGGTCAGCGGCTGATCCGCGTCGTTTTCCGCGTCAATATGGAAGTTGATGTCATGGATGTTCTCCAGGGCGTCGCGCAGGCGTGAGACCACCTGCATCCCGATCTGGTGCCCTTCCGAAACACTGATTTCCGGCCGCACCACAAGGTGAACATCCAGGAGAATGTCGTGGCCCATGCGTCGGCTGCGCAGTTCGTGCACATTGCGCACGCCGTCCGTGCTGCGGGCGATAGACATCAGCATCTCGGTATCTTCCGGCGACAACCCGGTATCCACCAGCTCCTGGACGCTGCTCCAGGTAAACTTCCAGCCGATGTGAATGATGATGCCGGCAATAATGACCGCTGCCAGCACATCCAGCCAGATGACGCCAGCCATGGCGCCAACGGTAGAGAGCAGCACCACGACAGAGGAAAATGCGTCGGTTCGGCTGTGCCAGGCGTTGGCGATAATCAGGTCTGAGCGAATGGCCTGGCCCACACGCAGGGTGTACCGGTAAATCCACTCCTTGCCGACCACTGAGGCGGTCGCCGCCAGCAGCACCGGCCAGCCCGGAACAAGCGATGCCTCGCCCTCAATCAGGCGCAGGGTATTTTCCCAGGCCAGCGCGGCGCCTACCGCAATCAGGATGCTGCCGAGAACCAGTGTGCCCAGAGTCTCTATGCGTTGGTGGCCGTATGGGTGGTTATCATCCGGTGCCCGGCGGGACACCCGCATCACGCCCAATACCACAAGGTCCGACGCGACATCGCTGAACGAGTGGATGCCGTCAACGATCAGCGCCTGGGAATGGAAAAGTGTACCCGTAATGACTTTTATGATGCCGAGAACGGCATCCAGTACCATCCCGATAAGGGTCACCCTGGAGGCTGCCTTCATTTCCACCGTCAGATTCTCGCGGTGGCGTTGGGCAGGTGAGGTGCTGTCGTGCATCAGCGGATGCTCCGTTTCCGGTGGGGCTGTCAGTATATCGTTATTCCGGCGCCAAGGCAGGGCGCTTCTGAGCGCCAGGGCCAGTATGATTTATACACATTATTGCAATGCGGTGAACAAGTAACATTCTGTATAGGTTGCCTGGCCCAAAAAGAAAAAACATTATAAGCTGTTGAAATAAGAAGAAAATAAAGTTGATCAAAAAACGATCAATCTGTAGATTGGCGCAGTTATCAAGGGATGCCACGCGTTGCCCCGCGATTTTCAACAGGGTTATCCACAGATTCCGTGGAAAAGGTCACGAGACCTTCATCATACAGTCATTTAGCGGTGATTCTTGTGTGTCCCGGGATGCTGTGGACAACTTCCGGTATACTCCGGCCACTTGTCAGGAAGGAGTTATCCCGATGTACGGCGCTATTCGCAACCTGCTCTTCCGGCTGCCCCCGGAGCAGGCTCACAATCTGGCCCTGAACGGCCTTGATCTTGCCCACCGGCTGGGTGTTCTGAGTGCTTTTGCACCGGAACCAAACGCATTGCCAGTGAATGTTATGGGGCTCGATTTCCCCAATCCGGTCGGTCTCGCCGCCGGCCTGGATAAAAATGCCGATCATCTGGACGCGCTGGGTGCCCTGGGATTCGGCTTTATTGAAGTGGGTACCGTCACGCCGCTGGCCCAGCCCGGCAATCCAAAGCCCCGTATGTTCCGGTTGCCCGAACACCAGGCCATCATCAACCGGATGGGTTTCAATAATGAGGGCCTGGCCCACTTGCTGGCGCGGGTGGACAAACGTCGTTACCGGGGCATCCTCGGCATCAACGTTGGCAAGAACAAGGACACTCCCAACGATCAGTCAGAATCGGATTACCGCAAGGGGATTTCAGCGGTCTACTCCCGGGCGGACTACATCACCGTGAACGTCTCCTCGCCCAACACCCCGGGCCTGAGAGACCTGCAATTCGGTGATTCGCTCAAGGGCCTTCTGGCCGCCATCAAAGATGAGCAGCTCAACTGCCAGACGCAGTTCGGGCGCTATGTGCCAATTGCCGTCAAGATTGCTCCGGATATGGACGACGAGGGTATCCGGTTCGTGGCGTCGGCCTTGCGGGAGACCGGGCTGGACGGCGTGATCGCCACCAACACCACCATCAGCCGTGAGGCCGTGGCCGGCCACCGTCATGAGCGCGAAGCTGGCGGCCTTAGCGGGGCACCTGTCCGTGAGGCGTCGCTGCGGGTGATTCGCGGCTTGTATGCGGAGCTGGGGGAGGCGCTGCCTATTATCGGGGTCGGTGGCATTACCGATGGGGAGAGCGCGGCTGAAAAGATCCGGGCCGGCGCCCGGCTGGTGCAGATTTACACCGGGTTTATCTACCGGGGGCCGGTGCTGATCCGGGAATCGGTTGAGGCCATTCGACGGGCGCAATAAAACGGATCGGCCAGAACGAAGTTGGGCCCGCTGAGCGGGCCCGTGCGGGGAATAAACCCCGTGGCGATTTATCGCATGGTACGGGGCGGGAGGCCCCGTTTGGATTGCTCTGGTACTGCGGTACTGCTTAAGTTTTGTGTAAAAGATCAGAGTAAGATTCGGGGTTATGACTCAGGTCACGCGGTGGTGACATTGGCCAGTTTGTGGATGCCGGAAACGCCGGTCATGCCCTCCCATTGATCTGTGCGGCCCTCTCGCCACCCGCTTAACCACTCCTGGCGGGCTTCCGCCTGGTCAATCGGGCAACTGTCTTTGGATTTACCGGACACGCCGGCGAGATAACCCCGCTTGAATGCACGAGCGTACATGTCTCTTTTCTGTCTTTTCATGCCGTTCCTCACTGATGGATTAACAGAATAAGCGTGTACACATCTGCCGTGGCGATGGCACCGTGGCTTCCCAGTCCGGGATAACCCACTATTGCCAGCTCAGGCCAGAGCAGTCAGGATCCTGTTAACGGAAGAGATCAGCCCTTCCGGAATGACGCGTCACTTACAAGGTAGTTCGAACTTTGCGCCGGTGTACACTATTTATTTCATCTATGTGAAGCTTTTCTTATAGTTGTATGAAATAACGGAAGCGAGTCCGAGCGGTAAAAGCTGCTATTCCGGTCGCTTAACCGGAAACCGCTTTTTCATCGGGAGTTGAACTTGTCCAAATCTGTCTTTTTTGTAACCTGCCCGAAGGGTGTTGAGTATCTTCTGGCGGACGAGCTCAGTACGTTCGGCCTGGAACCGGTTCGAAATGCCCCAGCCGGTGTCTGGGCGGAAGGGTCACTGGAGGGCGGATACCGCACTTGTCTTTGGTCGCGGCTGGCCAACCGGGTCATCCTGCACCTGGCGGAGGTGGACGCTAACAGTGGCGATCAGCTCTATGACGGCGTGGTGCACATGGACTGGCAACAGCACCTACCGGTGCATGGTAGTTTCCGGGTCACCTTCCTGGGCCAGAATGAAGCCATCCGCAATACCCAGTTCGGGGCCCAGCGGGTCAAGGACGGCATTGTGGACCGCTTCAGTGCCAACGGCGGCCCGCGCCCGTCGGTGGATGCGAAGAACCCGGATATCACCGTCTCCGCCCGCCTGAACCGGGGGCGTCTGGCGCTTGGTATCGATCTGAGTGGGCACAGCCTGCACATGCGGGGCTATCGCACCGACAGGGGGCTGGCCCCGTTGAAGGAAAACCTTGCCGCGGCCCTGCTGTTGCGCGCCGGGTTGCCGGAAATTGCCAGGGCCGGGGGCGATTTCGTGGATCCCATGTGTGGCTCTGGCACTCTGTTGATCGAAGCGGCGATGATGGCGCTGGATCTCGCGCCCGGGCGTAAGCAGTCTGCGTTCGGATTCGAGAAATGGTTGGGGCATCAGCCGGAACTGTGGCTTTCGCTGCGTCAGGAGGCGGAGCGACGGGCCCATGAGGGCAAACAGGGCCGGCTGCCGGTGTTCGCCGGTTTTGACCAGGACAGCCGGGTGATCGAGACCGCTAAGCGGAACATCGAGCGCGCGGGTCTCGAGGAGATCGTTTTGGTGACCTGCCGTTCGGTGAGTGAACTGGAACGGGAAAGTCACTGGGCCGCCCAGGGACTGGTTGTGACGAATCCGCCCTACGGCGAGCGATTGAGCGAACGCCGTGAGCTTGGCGCCCTGTACCAGGCGCTGGGCGACGCGGTGAAACGGGCGGTGCCTGGCTGGCGGCTGGCGGTCTTTACCGGCGCACCGGAGTTTGGCAAGTCCATTGGCTTGCGAAGCTACAAGCAGTACCGGTTGTTCAACGGCAAGCTGCCGGCGCAGCTACTGTTGTTTGAAGTGGATGAGCGCAGCGCGATGACCCCTCGTGAACCCGGGATTCCGGGGGAGGTCAGCCCCCGGATAGCCAACGCCGAACGGGCCGCGATGCTCAGCAACCGCCTGAAGAAGAATCGGAAGACCATCGGCCAGTGGGCGCGCAAGCAGGGCATCGGCTGCTATCGACTGTACGATGCCGACATGCCGGAATTCGCGCTGGCCATTGATGTCTACGAGGGCCGTGTGCACGTGCAGGAATACGCCGCACCCAAGTCGGTGGACGAGCGCTCGGCCCGTGAACGGCTGGCGGAGGCGCTGGCGGTGATTCCGGACGCGCTCGGTGTGGAGCGAGAGGCGATGGTGTGCAAACAACGCCAGCGCCAGACCGGCACCCGGCAGTATGAAAAACAGGCGGCCAGTGGTGAGTTTTTTCAGGTTCACGAGCACGGATGCCTGCTGAACGTGAATCTCAAGGACTACCTGGATACCGGTTTGTTCCTGGACCACCGGCCGGTACGTCACTGGATTCAGCGGAATGCCTCCCATAAACGGTTCCTGAACCTGTTTTGCTACACCGGCGCGGCCACGGTCCATGCGGCGGTGGGCGGTGCCAGCCGGTCGCTGAGCCTGGACATGTCGAAAACTTACGTGAACTGGGCGGAGGATAACCTGCGACTGAACGGCGCGGATCTGTCAAAACATCGGGTAGAGCAGGTGGACTGCCTCGCCTGGCTGGCGGCAAAGCCTTCAGCGGACCAGCGCTTTGATCTGATCTTTATGGATCCGCCCACCTTCTCGAATTCAGCGAGAATGGCTGGGGTACTTGATATCCAGGTGGACCATCCGAAGCTCATCAGGCAGGCGATGGCGCGATTGAGTTCTGATGGCTTGCTGATTTTTTCCAACAACTTCCGGCGGTTCAAGCTGGATGAGGCGCTGGAGAACGAGTATGAGGTTTCCGAGGTTACGCGGGATACCCTGGATAAGGATTTTCAGCGGAACTCGCGGATTCACCGGTGCTGGCATATTCGCCACAAGGCCTGACCCGATGACGGCGGTAGGTCGGATTAGCGAAGCGTAATCCGACAACCCGTGACGTCATCGATGCCGGATTGTCGGATTACGGCTTCGCCTAATCCGACCTACTTAGAACTCGTAGCGCACGCCACCGGAGAACTGGAAGGTATTCACCTCGCTGCCGGTGTCCTCGAACAGCTTGCCGCCTTCGAAAACCAGGAAGGTATCGTCCATCACTTCGAAATCCAGGCCCGCAAGCCAGCTGACGCTGAAACCGCTGTCCGGGAATTCACCTTCGAGGTCGCGGAACTGACCGTTCCGGTCTGCCTCCGGGCTGGGTAATTTACCGGTACCGGCAATGTAGCTGAAACCGAACTGGCCATAGAGGTTGGCGTAATCGGTGATGGCGTGATGCAGGCCGATGTACCAGCTGGCGAAATGGTCGACGGCGAGGTTGAGGTCGCCCCGGGGTACTTTGGCGTCCTGGAAGCCGCCGCCGGCGCGCACTTCGGCGTGAAAAGTATCGGTGATGTGGCCGCCGACGACCAGGGTGCCGCCGGTACCCCAGGCAGCTTCGGCGCTCTGGCCGATGGTGCGGTGGTTAAAGGCAGTCACCATCAGACCCACATAATGCTTGTCTTCCCTTGGGGTTGTTTCAGCCGACGCCTGCTGGGCCAGTGCGGCCTGGGCCGTCAATAGCAGGGCACCGGCCTGCGCGGTAATCAGCGACGTTCGCACAACCTTGTTCAT
>CBIHLH010000032.1:0-30191 GCA_966210405.1 uncultured Marinobacter sp. | reverse complement strand
GGGACTCTCGTTTCTGCTTCTGAGCCGCTTTATCCCGGTCTTCCTGCATGCCAGCACCCTGGAGGCAGGCTTCTTTCCAGCGCTGCACCTGCTCCGGATACAGGCCTTTCTCGCGGCAATAGGCGCTGAGTTCAGCTTCAGACATCGAGGCTGTTTCAATCACAACAGCCAGCTTGGCTTCGGGGGACCAGTCTTCCCCGGTATTACGATTACCTGGCACGGGCATTCCTTGTTGTCGACACTGTTTTAACCAACTATACAGAGTCACATCGGATATGCCTTCCTCTACTGAAACTGACAAAACACTGCGGTTCTGCGGAGGCAGCAGCTTCTTCAGCACGGCGGCTTTACGTTCTTCGGAATAACGTGGCATGAATACTCCCATGCCGCCCCTGGATTATTGAATTCAGGCTAAATCGCCTACTGGACAACTAGGCTGACAGAGGGGGGTAGATCCGGTTGCCGGGCCGGAGTGCTATCGCAGGATGCACTCCCGGCTGAGGCTCTGGCTGACGTCACGGCGCTGACGCCGGAGGGTGTTACCCCTGTCGTTGCTATACCCGGCACGCAATTTGGACTGAATCCGGTCCAGCTTGCGCCGGTATTCCTGGCAGACCGCTTCCTGTTTGTCCGCCGCTTTCTCACGGGCCTGGTTCCGGTTGTGTTCACGCCCAGGCACATCGGTAGCAGACAGCATGCCCTCGATATCGTCGTGAATGTCCGATACCCGCTTTTGCTGGCGCAGGTTTTCCTGCATGGGCATGGTAACCGGCGGCTGTATCGCCACCTGTCGGTGGGGGATTTTGCCCGGTGGAAAATCCGAGAAGTGCGCGACCCCGTTTCGGTCGATCCAGGTATAGACCTCGGCACCGGCGGTCGGGGCCAGACATAAAGAAAGGACAAACACTGCCAGAGTCCTTGGCATCAGATTCCACTCCCTGTGGTTTGTTTGAAAGCGCGGGCAGTATACCGAAACTTTGGCGCTAAGTGGGGTCCAGAAGCTCGATCCAGTGCTGCACGGGCACCGGCGACCGGGTCTCCAGATGCATCTGGCAGCCGATGTTGGCGGTCACGATGCGGTCCGGGTTGTCGATGGTCAGTGCCTTGAGTTTGTTCCCCAGCAGCTTCTGGCTCATCTCGGGCTGGGTAATCGAGTAAGTGCCGGCAGAGCCACAGCACAGATGCTTGTCTTTGGTGGCGGCCAGTTCTATGCCCGCCCGGGTCAGCACCTGCTCCACCACACCACTCTGTTTCATGGCGTGCTGCAGGGTGCAGGGGCAGTGGAAAGCCACCTTACCGGCGTTCGGGGCAGGCTTGAGTGGCGCCAGATCCTGAGTCAGCAGAAAAGCCCCCAGATCGGTACACAGTTCACTGACTTTTTGGGCCTTGGCGGCATACACGGGATCATCTTTCAGCAGATGGCCGTAGTCCTGAACCATGGCGCCACAGCCGGAGGCTGTCATCACGATGGCTTCGGCACCGGCCTCGATGGCAGGCCACCAGGCATCGATATTCTGGCGCATGCGCTCCAGCCCTTTCTCGTGTTCCGACAGGTGGTAGTTCACGGCGCCACAACAGCCCGCCTCGGGTGCCTCCACCAGGGTGATGCCGAGCTTATCCAGTACCCGGGCGGCGGCGGCATTGGTGTTAGGCGTGGCGGACGGCTGCACACAGCCGGCCAGGGCGAGCACGATGCGGTTGTGGCTGGCCGCCGGCCAGGGGCTGGCCTGCTTCCTCGGCGGCACCTTGGTGCGCAGCTTTTCCGGCAGTACCGGGCGGAAGGTCTGCCCCAGGCGCAGCAACAGGCCGAACAACTGGCGATTGGGAATCACCCGGGCCAGGGCCCAGCGCAGCCATTTGTCCTTGGGAGCCCGGGGCATCTCCTGGTCTATCAGGCCACGGCTGATGTCCACCAGCCGGCCATACTTCACGCCGGAGGGGCAGGTGGTTTCGCAACTGCGACAGGTCAGGCAGCGGTCCAGGTGCTCGCGGGTTTTCTCGGTCACCTCAGCCCCTTCCAGGAACATCTTCATGAGGTAGATCCGGCCCCGGGGGCCATCACGCTCGTCGTTCAGTTCCTGGTAGGTGGGGCAGGTGGCGGTGCAGAAGCCACAGTGCACACAGGCCCGCAGGATGGACTCAGCCTCCTGGCCTTCGGCGGTGTTGGCAAATTGTTGAACCAGATTTGTTTGCATAGTTACAACCAGCTGTATAAACGTCCGGGATTAAACAGGTTATCCGGATCAAAGGCGTTCTTGAGTCGGCGCTGTATGGCCTTGAGCGCTTCGGGCTGCGAGTGCATGACCTCGCCAGACCGGTCACCACCCCGGAACAGGCTCACCTGCCCGCCAGCGGCTCGGGCCAGAGGCTCCAGATCGCCAAGTTCAGCGGCGCCACGGTACCAGCGCTGGGCGCCGGCCCAGTCGATCAACCACTTGCCCTCAAGCTCCGGGGTGGCGGCGGTGGAGCCCACCGAAAACCGCCACAAAGGCACATCGTTGCCGGCAAAAAAATCGTGCTGCAGGTCGCGCACGGTCTGCCAGAACGTATCGCCCTGCGGCATCACCTCACCGGTCCACTTTTCGGCGGTCGCCTCCACCGCAGAACGGGCTCCGGACAGCCGCAGGTAAACCTTGCCATCCACCCAGCAGGCTCCGGTAATGGGCTTGGGCTCAGCGGCGCGGCTGTTCATGTAATGAATGACCTCATCCATGCCCATTTCCTGAACCAGGGTCAGGGAGGCGGCAGGTTTTGGCATAACCTTCAGGCTGATTTCGGTCATCACCCCAAGGGTACCCAAAGCACCGGCCTGCAATCGGGACACGTCGTACCCGGCCACGTTCTTCATCACCTGGCCACCAAATCGCAGATGCTCGCCCTTGCCATTGAGCAGGCGAACACCCAGCACCTGGTCCCGGACAGAACCGGACCAGGGGCGTGCCGGGCCCGAGAGGTTACACGCGAGAGTACCACCGATGGTGGCGGAGGTTCCGAACCGGGGCGGTTCGAAGTGCAGGACCTGGCCCTGCTCTGCCAATGTCGCTTCAATCTCCTGCAATGGCGTACCGGCGCGAACGGTCAACACCAGTTCCACCGGGTGATAATCAACAACACCAGTATGCTCGCCCACGCTGAGGGTACTGGCATCGGGGTCGGCGTCACGGCCCAGAAATGCTTTCGAACCGCCACCAACGATGTGGAGCTTCTGCCCGCTGGTGCGGGCCTGGAGCACCTGCTCCTGTAACTGTTTGAGCGTATCAGCCATGGGCGGCTTCCGTTGGTTCATGCTTGTGTTGTTTATGCTCCAGCGAACGATACTCCTGACAAAACTTCAGGGCCGGCACGCCCTTGCCGGGATTCAGGATGCCCACCGGGTCGAAGGCGGCTTTCACATCGTGGAACTGCTGGAGTTCTTCATCGTTGAACTGCACGGCCATCTGCCGGATTTTCTCCACACCAACGCCGTGTTCACCGGTAATACAGCCGCCCACTTCCACGCACAGATTAAGAATGCTGCTGCCAAAGGCTTCGGTACGTTCGAACTCGCCCGGCACATTGGCATCAAACAGGATCAGCGGGTGCAGATTGCCGTCACCGGCATGGAATACGTTGGCCACCCGCAGGCCAAACTCCTCGGACATCTGCTCCATTTCCGTCAGCACACGGGCAATCTCCCGGCGGGGTATGGTGCCATCCATGCAGTAATAATCCGGCGAGATCCGGCCAACCGCCGGGAACGCGGACTTGCGGCCTTTCCATAACAGCGCCCGCTCCTCCTCACTCTGGGAGGTACGTACCGAGGTCGCCCCCAGCTTGCGGAACACCTCCTCGGCCTGGGCGATGTGCTCCTCCACTTCCTCTTCGGTGCCATCCACTTCACACAGCAACAGCGCCTTGGCATCGCGAGGGTAGCCCGCCTGGGCGAAATCATCCGCCGCGACAATGGCATGGCCGTCCATCATTTCCAGGCCACCGGGGATGATGCCGTGGGCAATAATGCCACCCACCGCATCCCCCCCTTTCTGGACATCATCGAAACCAGCCATGACCACCCGCGCCACTTCCGGCTTGGGCAGCAGCTTCACTTTCACTTCCGTGACCACGCCCAGCAACCCTTCCGACCCAGTCATCAGTGCCAGCAGATCCATGCCGCAACTGTCCAGGCCGTCACTGCCCACCGTCACCACCTCGCCCTCAGCGGTGACCATCTCCACGCTGAACAGGTTATGAACGGTAAGGCCATACTTCAGGCAGTGCACACCCCCGGAATTCTCCGCCACGTTGCCACCAATGGTGCAGGCAATCTGGGAAGACGGATCCGGGCCGTAATACAGGCCGTATTGCGCCGCTTCTTCGCTGATCGCCAGGTTGCGGACCCCCGGCTGCAACCGGGCCGTTCGCGCCAGCGGATCAATCCCGAGGATGCGATTGAACTTGGCCAGCGAGAGCACCACGCCCTCCTTGTTGGGCATGGCCCCGGCACTGAGGCCGGTTCCGGCACCACGGGCCACCACCGGCACACCGTTCTCATTGCAGATGCGCATCACCCGCTGCACCTGCTCAACGGTCTCCGGCAGCACCACCAGCAACGGCATCTCGCAATACATCGACATGCCGTCGCATTCGTAGGGCTTCATGGTTTCGTCATCGGTGATGACGTAGTCCGGGTCTATGAAGACCCGGAACTGCTCCGCCAACTCAGCCTGATTGACTTTCGGCTTGGTCGTCATAACGGTCTCTGGATAGGCATTACGTCAATTTTGACAGCACTCAGCCACGTTTGGTTTCAAAGTGGTCGAGGCCCGCCTGGGCACAGTCCATGTCCTGCTGGGGCGTACCCGAACTGATCCCGATACCACCCACCACCTCGCCGTCAACAATCACCGGCAGGCCGCCACCCACAGAGCTGATGCGACCGCCCACCTCGGTATGGATACCGAAGGCCAGGCTGCCGGGCACGTTCACCTTGTTGTAGTCGTGGGTGGCTTTCTTGGCTGCCGCCGCCGTGAACGCCTTGTCCTGGGCGATGGTCACGCTGGTGATCTTGCCACCGTCCATGCGCTCGAAGGCAATCAGGTTGCCGGATTCATCGACGATGGCAATGCACATGGGCACACCGATTTCACGGGCTTTTTCCGCCGCTCCTTCGATAAGCAGCTTGGCATCGGAAAGATCGAGCCGGTTGATGGTCAACATGTTTCTTCCTCCTCGTAATTAACCGTAAGCGAGATTTGGCAGCCAGGTTGTCATGGCCGGGAACAGGACGCACAAGAACAACGCGAATGCCTGAATAGCCAGGAACACCAGGGCGGACTTGAAGATCGTACCCATGGTAATGTCCGGCGGGCAGACGCCTCGAATGTAAAACAGCGCGTAACCAAACGGCGGACTCAGGAACGACATCTGCATGTTCACCAGATAGAGCACACCAAACCAGAGCACTGCGTCTTCACCGGAAACCCCTGGCAGACCAAACAGACCAGGGAACTCCAGGGCTTCCACAATCGGAATGAAGATCGGCACCGCCAGCAACAGGATACCTACCCAGTCAAGGAACATGCCCAGAACGACCAGAAGCACCATCAACAGGAACAAAATACCGTAAGCGGACAAGCCAGTTCCAAGAATGGTCTCGGTGATGAAATCCTGACCGCCTTGCAGGATATAGAAACCCACGAACACCGAAGCGCCGAACATGATCCACAATACCATCGCAGTTGCCTTGGCGGTGGTAACCGACGCATCCCTGAGCGTCGCGATACTGAACACCTTGTGTTTCATGGCCACGAGAATCGCGCCAAAGGAGCCAATACCTGCGGCCTCTACCGGGGTCGCAATGCCCCCGAACAGCAGGCCGAGCACCAGAAACACCAGAATCAGCGGTGCAATCAGATCTTTCAATAACAGCAGCTTGTCTTTCAGGCCGATGCGCTCCTCCTCGGGAATAGGAGGGCCGAGCTCCGGATTGATCCTGGCTCGCATCCATACATAAAACACATAGAGGCTTGACAGTAAAACGCCTGGAACAACGGAGCCGAGATACAATTCACCCACCGATTGCTGGGCCACAACGGCGTAAAGGATGGCCAGAATGGACGGCGGGATCAGTATGCCGAGTGTGCCGCCGGCCATGATCGAACCGAGTGCAATCTTGTGGTCGTAACCCCGCTTGAGCATTGCCGGCAACGCGATAATGCCCATGGTCACAACCGCCGCACCGATAACCCCCACCATGGCCGCCAGGATCGTGGACGCGATGACCGTCGCGATCGCGAGACCACCGCCAACGCCACCCATCCATTTGTAAACCACATTGAACATTTCCTCGATCAACCCTGCCCGTTCCAGCATGGCCGCCATGAAGATAAACAGCGGAATAGCGGCAAGATCCGAGTTGGCCATCATCGGGAAAATCCGGCCCGGGATCAGGTTGAGCATCATGGCATCACCCACCAGATAGATGAACGCCACACCCAGGCCACCGGTTACGAATGCAAGAGGAAGGCCCATCATCAGGGCCACCATCAACGAGCCAAACATCAAATAGGTCAATGGCCCGATTTTCACGTCGGACAAACTGCCTGCGAGCTTGAACAGGAATTTTTCGTCGGTGTAGGGGTTGTAAAACAGAATATTGATGACTTCGACGAACATCACAAAGGCCAAAACCACCGTGGCTGCAATCATCAGCCAGGTGCCGAGCTTGCCCTTGAGGTTGCCGGCGTTATTCATTGCGGTATCAGGGCTGTTCATGCGTGTTGCTCCCGGCCAAGCTTAACAAACAGAGCGATGTCCTTGATCAGTTTGGAAACCCCGGCGAGCGTGATCATGACAGCGCCGAGTAGCATCATGGCCTTGACCGGCCAGTACTGGATGCCCCAGGTTTCCATGGTGCGTTCGTCCATCGCATAAGCGTCTGCAAAGAACGTCCAGGATGTGATGATGAGCGCTATGCAAAACATGAAGAAGAACATGGACGTGAAAATATCCATCCCCACCCGGCCACGAACTGGCAGCAGGTTGTAAACCACATCCACCCGAACGTGGGCACCGTGAAGCATTGCAAACGCGCCAGTCAGGAGGTACTGCATCCCGAACAGCAGAAAACTCGCCTCGTGAACCCAGATGGTGGGCATATTGAAGATGTAACGCATCACCACTTCAAAGAAATAGAAAACAACGGCATTCACCGTCCAGAAGGCGGCAAACACCCCGGACTTTTCACTGATCCAGTCGACCACCCGGGTAAAACCGTTCTGGTAATCCCAGTCGATCTTCTTCGACATCTCTGCTTCAATTTGCTGAAGCTTTTCATTGGCCTCTGCGTTTTTGTCCATGGCCTGAACACCATGGCCGCTCGCCCATTTGTCCCAGGCCATCATCAACAGCGGCATCACCGCCAGCCACCCCCAGTAGAACCAGTGAGGCAGCACAAAACCGAATGCACTCAGATCAGACATAGTGTCGTCACCCCAGTTACAGCGAAGGGAGGGAAGAGAGCCCACTTACTGGCGCTCCCTTGCCCCCCCTTTGGATTATTGTTTTGGTGTGTCTGTTACTTGACGCCCGCCGCCTTGAGATCGTCTTCGTTCACATAGCCGACGGTCTCGTTCATCATGTAGTCAAGCTGCATTTCGAAAATGGCCTTGGCGTCTTCGTCCTTGTTGGCCCAGTTGTACCAGATCGGGATCGCGGCCCGGCGAAACTCCTTCAGATCCGCCTGGCTGAGCCGGGTAACCTGATCACCGTCTGCCTTGAACTTCTCCATCGCCTCGATGTTGCGTTTCTGGATGGTCAGGTAGTGCTTCTGTGAGTAGTTCCGTACCTCATCCTCCACCAATTGCTGCAACTTGGGATCAAGCGCATTCCAGGCACGCAGGTTCACTGTCAGATCCATCAGGTCCACCGGCTGGTAGATAGACATCACGCCAGGAGGCCCGAAGACGATATAGTCCGTCACCTGTGAGAACCCGAGCTCATAGTTCACCGCCGGGCCGACATAGTCGGCGGCATCAATGGTGCCTTTCTCAAGCGCCGGGAAGATGTCCGAGCCTGGCAGGCTCACGGTGGAAACCCCGAATTGCTGGAACACTTCGGCGACCATGCCGCCAGGCACACGGATCTTCATCCCCTTGAGGTCCGCCAGGCTGTTCACCGGCTTCTTGGAGTGGATAATATTGGCGTCGTGCTGGATGGGACCGACGTAGAAAAGGCCGTATTTCTTGTAGATTTCCCGGGTCTTTTCGAGCATACCCAGGGAGTAGAACATGGTATCCCACTGATGGGGCTGGTCCGGTCCCGCAGGGTAGGAAGACAGAAACACGGAAGCCGGAATTTTGCCCGACCAGTAGAGTGTGAACGGATTCATACCCTGGAGAACGCCGTTACGGACGGCATCAAAAAGGGAGTTGAAATTTGCGGCAACCGCCTTTGCGGGGTACGGCTCAAAAATGAGCTCACCGTTGGATTTTTCTTCAATGCTGGCGCACCACTGCTCAAAAAGATCATAGCCGACCGTACCGGCATCCCAGACCGATTGCAGTTTCCAGGTGGTGGCGGCCTGCGCCTGCCCTGCCCCCATCAGCATGGCACCGGCAAACGCGGCACCGACGACGGCGGTTTTCAGAAAGCTCCGGCGAGGGGGAGTCTCGCCTGCGTCACAGTTATTCCGGATGTTCTTGTTAGTGTTCATCGAAACGTCTCCGTTGGCATTGTTATTATCAGCGTCAGAGCAACGCCGGCACAAAGGCCGACATTAGAAGGATATTCGTAGGCAAACGGCATTTAGTCCAGCGTCTGGAGCACTGGTCAGACCACTTTTTGGAAGTTAAAAAATGGACGAATTGATTCGGATCAGCCATATTTAAAGGGCTTGAGAGCACATGAACTGAGGGACCAATAATCAACAATCACAACCCTCACTGGTCTGACCAGCGAGCATCCACGGGCATCTGAATGGCAATATCCCAGGCAATTTCCTATCGGCTGGAGCGGCTGATCCTCGACGGCGGGCTGGCCCCGGAACAGAAAATTCCGTCAGAACGGCAGCTTGCTGCCCGGCTGGGCGTGTCCCGCGCCATTATCCGCGAGGCTCTGCACGAACTGCAGGGCCGGGGCGTCATCGAAACCCGGCACGGCAAGGGTTCCTTCGTAGCGAGCATGGTCCCGGGCGCCCGGAATCTGGATGAACACAGTCCGCTGATGCACTTGTTTGAAGGCCACCCGCGCACCCTGTTTGACCTGCTCGAAGTGCGTGAACAGCTTGAAGGCCAGGCCGCACGTCTCGCGGCCCAGCGCGCCACCAGTCTGGACCGGCACCGCATCACCAAGGCGTTCCGGGCGCTTGAGGGCACCGACCCGCTGAGCAACGCACGGCTCGACCACGGCTTTCACCTGGCTATTGTCGAGGCCTCCCACAACCCGATTCTGGTACACGTGCTGAGTGGTCTGAAGAACATGATGCTGATGACGGTTCAGGCCTCGGTGGCCAATCTCAACCCCCGTGAGGAGATGCGAAAGCAAATCGTCCGCCAGCATCGCCAGCTCTGCGAGGCGGTGGTTTCCGGCAAGCCAACCAGCGCGCAGAAGGCGGCCATGGCGCACGTGCGGTTTGTCAGCGATGCCATGCGGGACATGGAAAAGCAGGGCAGCACCCTCATTCGCCTGCCCATTCCGCTGGACGCCGCCGGCACCCGTGTTTCGCCCCGGCCCTGAGAGGTCAAAGTGCTTGCAATGAGGCTTCATTGCTCCACAATGACCGGCAGGCATTGTCGGCGAAAAGCCGGTGAAGTCCCGGCAACGGGTATTGATTTTCGCCACAACAGCCCGTAAAACATGCGCCTTTGAATGACAGACTCAGGAGTCACCCATGGCGGACCATGCGCCTTTGATCTGCAGGGACGTTCACAAAACTTTTGATCAGCTTGAAGTACTCAAAGGTATTTCACTGGAAACCCGCAAAGGCGATGTAGTGTCCCTCATCGGCAGCTCCGGCTCTGGCAAGAGTACCTTCCTGCGCTGTATCAACCTGCTGGAAACACCGACCTCCGGCGACGTTATTGTGCATGGTGACCCCATCCGGTTTACCACCAACCGCAAAGGCGAGCGCATTCCCGCTGACAACAAGCAGGTTGAACTGATCCGCGCCAAACTCTCCATGGTGTTCCAGAGCTTCAACCTCTGGTCTCACATGACAGTGCTCGAAAACATTATTGAAGCGCCCATCCACGTGCTCAAAGTGCCCAAAAAAGAGGCTATCGAGCGCGCCGAGGCCTACCTGAACAAGGTCGGCATCTATGAGCGCAAGGATTACTACCCGGCCCAGATGTCCGGTGGCCAGCAACAGCGCGCCGCCATTGCCCGGGCCCTGGCCATGGAGCCGGAAGTGATGTTGTTTGATGAACCCACCTCGGCGCTGGACCCGGAACTGGTGGGTGAAGTGCTCAAGGTAATGCAAAGCCTGGCCGAGGAAGGTCGGACCATGATCGTGGTCACTCACGAGATGGCATTTGCAAGGGATGTGTCCAGTCAGGTCCTGTTCCTGCATCAGGGCGTGATTGAGGAGCAGGGGACACCGGACAAGGTGTTCGACCACCCTGATTCGGAACGCATGAAGCAGTTCCTGGCTCCCAACTTCTGACACTCGGTGCTATCTTGAACCGGTGCAGAAAGAAAAGCGTTGGATAAACCGATATCCACAAAAAAATAAAGCCCACAAGGCAAACCACTGGAGAAGTGACACATGAAAAAACTGATTGTTGCAGCAAGCTGTGCCCTGGCCCTGATCGCCGGCGGCGCCAGCGCCCAGGAACAAAATCTGCGGATCGCGTTCGACGTGCCCTATGAGCCGTTCGAATACAAAGACGAAAACGGCAAGCTGACTGGCTTCGAAGTCGAACTGGCCGAAGCCATGTGCAAGGAAATGGACGCCAACTGCGACTTCGTGATCCAGGCGTGGGACGGCATGATTCCCGGCCTGCTGGCACGCAAGTTCGATCTGATCATGTCGTCCATGTCCATCACGCCGGAACGCGCGGAGCGGGTCCTGTTCTCCGAGCCGTACTACAACACACCAGGCGGCTGGTTCGCCCGTGACGGTTTCAGCACCGACGTGACCGACATGGATGCCATGAAAGGCAAAGTGGTCGGCGTGCAGCGCGGCACCACCATGGACACCTACGTGACCGAGAACATGGGTGGCATTGTCACCATCAAGCGTTACACCACGGCGGACGACATGGTGCTGGACCTTGAAGGTGAGCGTCTGGACGTGGTCTTTGTGGACTACCCGGTGGGTGAACAGACCATCCTCAGCAAGGACGGCTTCAAGGAAGTCAGTGAGCCGGTCAAGCTGGGCGAAGGCGTCGGTGTTGCAATGCGCAAGCGTGACAAGGAGCTGGCAGAAGAAGTCAATGCTGCCCTGGCAACGCTCAAGGAAAACGGCACCTACGACAAGATCATGAAGAAATACTTCAAGTACGATATCAAGATGTAATGACCTGCTCGGGGCGGCCCTCCAGGGCCGTCCTGATTACCGGACTTTCGATGACCGGACATTCCCATGATTGATCTGAAAGGCTACGGACCGGAACTGCTGGACGGCGCGGTGGTCACCATTGAGCTGGCGTTCCTTTCCCTGGCACTCTCGCTGACCCTTGGACTGCTTGGCGCTTCCGCCAAACTCTCTGGCAATCGCCTGGCCATCGGCGTTGCAACCACGTACACCACCCTGATCCGCGGGGTTCCCGATCTGGTGATGATGATGCTGTTTTACTACGGCGGCCAGGTGGTGGTGAACATGATTTCGGATTATGTCTGGGCACAGTACGAAATCGACTTTTTCTTCCAGTTCGACCCTTTCATTTCCGGCGTCATCACCATCGGGCTGATCTTCGGAGCCTACATGACGGAAACCTTCCGGGGCGCGTTCCTGGCGGTCGAATCTGGCCAGATTGAAGCGGCGCGGGCTTACGGTTTCACCCGCCTGCACACGTTCCGTCGCATCATGATTCCCCAGATGATGCGCCATGCCCTGCCGGGTATCGGCAATAACTGGCAGGTGCTGCTGAAAACCACGGCGCTGGTCTCGATTATCGGCCTGACCGACATGGTGCGGGTGGCGGAAGAAGCCGCCAAGGCCGAACGCATGCCGTTTCACTTTTTCATTCCGGTGGCCTTTGTGTATCTGTCGCTGACCGCCGGTTCCGAGCTGTTTATCAAGTGGCTCGACAAACGCGCCAATGTCGGCGTGGTTCAGGGAGGATAACGGATGCCGGAATTTATCCCTGATTTTATCGTCCACTGGCTGAACCAGAACGAAATCTTCACCCCCATGACCCTGATGGAATACTGGGACGGCTTGGTGAATACCGTTCAACTGGTGTTCCTGTCGCTGGTGATCGGTCTGATCTGTGCGGTGCCCCTGGCCATTTTGCGTACGGTGAAAAACCCGTTCATCTCCGGCCCGGTGTGGATTTATACCTACCTGTTCCGTGGCACGCCGCTGCTGATCCAGCTTTACATCATCTATTACGGGATTGCCCAGATTCCGGGCATTCAGGAGACGTTCTGGTGGGAGATATTCCGGGAGCCATTCTACCCGGCCCTGCTGGCGTTTACCCTGAACACCGCCGCCTATACCACGGAAATTATCCGGGGGGCCATTGTCTCCACGCCCCATGGTGAGATTGAGGCCGCCAAGGCTTATGGCATGAGCTGGTTCATGCGGATGCGACGTATCGTACTGCCCAGTGCCGCCCGGCGGGCGGTTCAGGCGTATTCCAATGAGGTAATCTTCATGCTGCACTCCAGTGCGATTGCCAGCGTGGTGACCATTGTGGATCTGACCGGGGCGGCGCGAAATATCTACTCGCGGTTTTATGCGCCGTTTGATGCGTTCATCTTTGTGGCTTTTTGCTACATGGCACTGACGTTTATGCTGGTATTTGCCTTCCGCAAACTTGAGAACCATTTGCTGAAGCATCAGCGGCCGGTTAATTCGTGACGCTCTTCGGATCTCATTCTGACTGGCTCTCCCACACTCTGGATAACGCCGGCACCAACCTTCCGGAACTCAACACCCACCTCCCGGACGGCACCCGCCTCAGCCGCAAAGCGGTCGGGGTTCTGGACATTGCGCCGCCTGCCGGCCGCGCCAATCCGAACGACGAGGCCGTCATTGTCTCCGCCGGCGTGCACGGTAACGAGACCGCACCCATCGAGGTTCTGAATGGGCTGGTTTCCGAGCTGATCCATGGCGAGTGGGAACTGGCCTGCCCTCTGTTGCTGATTCTCGGCAATCCGCCGGCGATGCTGGCCGGGGAGCGGTTTATTGAGGTAAACCTGAACCGGCTGTTCAGCGGCGCGCACTCGCGAGCGGAGGTCGCCGGGCTGGCCGAGGGCCAACGGGCGCGGTTGCTGGAGGAGGTTTGCCGGCAGTTTGCCTCGGCCCATTCGCAGGCACTGTGCCATTACGATCTGCACACAGCGATCCGGCCTTCGCATCGGGAGCGGTTTGCCCTCTATCCGTTTGTCGAGGGACGGCAGGTTCCGGTCAACGAATGTGATTTCCTGCTGGAGGCGGAGGTGGAAACCCTGCTGTTGCAACACAAAGCCGGCACGACGTTTTCGTCGTTTTCCTCGTCCGGGCTGCAGGCGGAGAGTTTTACCATTGAGCTCGGTAAGGTAAGGCCGTTTGGCCAGAATGACCTGGCGCGCTTCTCAGGCATTAGCGATGCCCTGCGGCGGCGGTTCCGCGGGCTGCCCGCACCATCATCGAAACCGCCTTTTGATGATCTGACGGTGTTTGAGGTGGTACACGAGATTCTCAATACCGGAAAGCATTTCCGGTTTCACGTGCCGGATGACGTGGCCAATTTCACTGAATACCCGGCCGGCACGGTGATCTGGGAAGACGACAGCACCTGCTACCGGGTCGGGAACACGCCGGAGGCCATTGTGTTTCCCAACCCGGAAGTGCCTGTGGGCCAGAGAGTCGGCCTGATGATCAGGCCGGAGCGTTCTCCGGCTCCGGAACCGGAGCACGGATAAGCTTTGTGCATACCGCCGGGATCACCAGCAGGGTGAGCACGGTGGACGCCAGCAGCCCGGAAATAATCGCCCAGGCCATGGGCGGCCACAGGGTGGAGCTGGAAAACGCCAGTGGCAGCAGGCCGGCCACGGTGGTGGCGGTGGTCAGCAGGATTGGCCGGGTGCGACGTTCCACGGCCTTGCGCATGGCGTCCCGGATGGCTTCCCCCCGCGCCAGTTCCTGATCCATCACGTCCAGTAGCACGATGGCGTTGTTCACCACGATACCCACCAGGGCGATCACGCCCAGCAGTGACTGAAAACCGAAAGGCGAACCCGACAGCACCAGCCCCGGAATAATGCCAACCGTCGCCAGCGGCACGGTCAGCAGGATAATCCCCACCCGTCGAAACGAGTTGAACTGCAGCAACAGGAAGAACAGCAGCAACAGTATGCCGATGGGCGCCGCCGTCAGCAGAGCGCTGTTGGCATCACCGGAGCCTTCGGCGTCGCCGCCCATTTCCAGGCGGGTTCCGGCGGGCAGTGGGTCGAGCGCCAGTGCGGCGTCGAGTTCCCCCAGGGCCTGGCTGAAACTGTAGCCGGCGCGCAGGTTGGCGGTCACCGTGTTCATCCGTACACCATTCCGCTGGTATCGCACCGCCGGTTCCCACGCGGTATCCACGCTGGCGATGGCCGACAGCGGGACAGCGTCACCGTGTTCGTTATAGATGTTGACGGACAACAGGCGAGACAGCGACAGCGAAGTACCTTCACGGGATCGCAACACCAGGGGGATCGGGTCCTCTTCCTGGCGGTAGCGTTCGGCAATCACCCCGAAACTCTGGCCATACAGGCTCTGGGCAACATCCGCCCGGGTCAGGCCATGGCGGGCGGCCGAAGCATCGTCCACATTGATGGCGATGCTGGGCACGCCGATGTCGAGATCGTGGCGAACATCCACGGTGCCCGCCACCTCACGCAGGCGGCTGAAGATCTGCTCCACCGCCCGGCCCCGGGTCTGGTTATCGGCATGATACACCCGCACTTCCACGGGTGCGGCCCGGGGCGGCCCCTGGCCGAGGATGCCCACGGTCACATCCAGTTCCGGCATCTGCGTGTTCACATGATGGCGAACCCAGCGGATCAGGCCGGTGGTGTCTTCCAGGGTGGGTGTTCGAATCACCAGCCGGGCGCGATTCGGGGCCTGCGGTGCCCGCTGGAGGTTGTAGTAGAAGGTCGGGCCGGTAAAGCCGACAAACCGGTGAACGTCCAGAACCTCCGGCTGGCTGCGGATCGAACGCTCAAGGTCCGCCGCTGCTTCAGCGGTGCGGGCCTGGTCCGTGCCCTCCGGCAGGTACAGTTCAACAATCACCCGGGGGCGGTCGGCGTTGGGGAAGAACTGCTGGGCCATGAACGGCGTCATGGCGAGGCTGATCACCACCAGCGCGCTGCCGCCGGCAATCAGCCGCCCGGGATAGCGGGACACCCAGCCACCGAGAAACCGGGCAAGACCGATCAGACGATCACCCCGGCCCGGTTGCCGGGGCTTGAGAAAACGCGCCGCCAGCAGCGGCACCGCAGAGATGGCCAACAGGTAACTGACCGACAGTGTCAGCATGATCATGACCGGGACGCCCCGGGTGAAGTCCGCCGTGCCACCCTTGGACAGCAATAGCGGTGCGAACGCCGCCAGCGTTGTGCCGGTGGACGCACCCAGTGGCCCGGCCAGCTCCCCGACTGCCTGGCGCAGGGCATCCAGCCGGCGGACGCCATTGTCCAGGTGATCCTGAATGTTTTCCACGATCACAATGGCGTTATCGATCAGAATCCCCAGGGAGATCACCATGCCGATCACCGCGATCTGATGCAGCACACCGCCACCCAGGTCGTACAGCCCGACACTGATCAGCGCCACCATCGGCAGGATGGACGCCACCAGCAACCCCATGCGCAGCCCCATACCGATAAATACCACGGCGACGATAATCAGCACTGACAGCAGCAGACTCCAGGCCAGGTTGTCCAGCCGCTCCTCAACCTTGTCGGGCTGGAAGAACATCTCCCGGACACTGTGGGGCCGGAACTCGGCGCGAATCTGGTCGACACGTTCGCGCACCCGCTCACCAAACCGGATGGCGTCGGTACTGCCCTCCTCCATGATGATTGACACCAGCACCACCCGCTCACCGTCAAACCAGGTTTCCGGCTGGCGCGGCTCCACTGGCCCCCGCCACACGTCCGCAGCGGCGGCCAGGGGTACCTGGGAGCCGTCCGGCAACTGGATGGGCGTGGCACGAATGGCCTCAATATCAGCAAACTCGCTGTTCGGAAGCACGGACAACCGGCGCCCGTTAACCACCACAAAACCGCCCGGAATGGTCTGGTTCCGTTGCGCCAGCGTGTCCATGACCCGGGCCGGCGAAATACCCAGGCGGTAGAGGGCAGCATCGTCCAGCGCCAGGGTAATCTGTTCATCGGCATCGCCTTCCAGATCGATCCTCGACACGCCGCGAATATCCGCCAGGTTGTCTTTCAGCCGCTCCGCCACCGCCGTCAGCTCAGTGACCGACGACGAGCCGCCCACGGCCAGCACGATGGCCGGAATATCAATCAGGCGATCATCCAGCGCCATCTGGCCGACATCGTCCGGGAAATCCTGACGGGCGCGTTCCATGGCCTGGCGCACCCGGTCCCAGGCCGAGTCGGTATCGTAGATAGTGTCATTCAGCCGCACCCGGACAATGGCCACGCCGGTACGGGCGGTGCCCTCGGAGAAATCCACCTCCTCGACCTGGCGCAGTTCATCCGCCAGCGGGCTGAGCACCAGGCGTTCCACCGCATCGGCGCTGGCACCGGGGTAATTCACAGTGATCAGGCCGGCCCGATAGGGAAAGGACGGGTCCTCCTGCCGGGGCATGGTGCTGTAGGCGGCAATGCCAAGCAGGCACAGCATGGTAACCACCATGCCCAGAAGGCGCTGGCAATTCAGTAACCGGCGGACCATTACCGCACCTCCACGGGGTCGCCATCCGCGAGACGGGTCATGCCGGCGTACACCACCTGGTCGCCCGGGCTGAGTTCGGCACCGCGCACCACCACCCGCTCACCCACAATGCGTTCCACCACCACCGGAACCCGGTGGGCAATACCCGCACGCACACGGTAAACACTCACTCCTTCAGGCCTGCGGATAACCGACAGCAGGGGCACGGTGGTGGCGGCCTCCTGGTCAGGAACAATCCCCACCTCCACCGGTACGCCCGGCTCCAGGGTATCCGCCGGCAGGCTCACCAGCACCGGGTGTAACTCGCCGCGAACGGCACCCGCCTGAGCAATTTCCACCACCGTTCCGGTGCCCGCCGGTAGGCTGCGGTTCTGCACCGACCAGACCGGCAGGGACTGACCGAGCGACACATGGTCGAGCAGGTAGGCCGGCACTCGCACCTCTACCTCGCGCCCCTGGGGCGAAGACAGCCGGATGACCGGCTGGCCAACGGCCACAAACTCATCATTTTCCACCAACTGGGCTTCCACTCGACCGTCGAATGGCGCCCGCAGGGTGCCCTCCGCCAGCATCTGGCTGGCCTCGGCCAGGGCGGCCCGGGCGGTGGCAACACTGGCACTCAGGCTGTCCCGGCGGGCCGCCAGCTGCTCCAGACTCTGCTCCGACACCACGCCCCGCTCGTGCAACTGGCTCGAACGTTCCCATTCACGGCGAGCCTGCTCATAGCGGGTCAGCAGTTCATCGAGGCTGGCCCTGGCCGAGTCCCGGGCCGGCTCCAGGGCCGGGTTGTAGAGGCGGGCCAGGACATCGCCGGTGGCGACCTTCTGGCCGAGCTCCACCGGTTGCGACGTCAGGGTGCCGCTGACCTGGAAGGTCAGAGTGGCTCGCCGGGTGGCCCGGACAATACCGGAGAACCGGAGCGGGATCGCCATGGCCTGGCCCCCGGTGACCTCCGCCACCCGAACAGACACGGCCATTTGTGTGGTTTCCGGGGCCACATCGCCGGCCTTACAGCCACCGAGCAGGGCAGAAAAAACCACCAGGGTTAACGCGGTCACTGAGAGTCGAAGCGGTATCATGGCCCATCCTTTCATCCGTGTGTTGGTGTCTGGCCAGACACCTTCCCTGTCTGCCTGGCCATCATTACCGACATAATGTCATTCTTTGACAAATTGTCAATAATCAGGTTTGATCCGCTTTCAGGTATCATGCCTGTGCGTTGCAACCAAACCGGACGAAGTCATGAGTGAACCGCTGAAAACACGCCGCGAACGGGAAAAGCAGGCCCGTTACGACGCTATCCTGGACGCCGCCGAACGGGTGTTCTCGGAAAAGGGCTACGAGCGCACCTCCATGGACGATATCGCCCGCATCGCCAGCCTCAGTCGCGCCCTGCTCTATGTCTATTTCAAGGACAAGGCCGCCATTCAACGGGGCATCATGCTGCGGGCCGGCCAGAGCCTGTCGCGGCGGTTCGAGGAGGCCCGACGCACGGCCACCTCCGGGCTGGCACAAATCCGGGCCATGGGCGAGGCCTACTACCGTTTCTACCTGGACGAGCCGGATTATTTCTCGGCGCTCACCCAGGCCTCCACGGCCATGGCGGAAGCGGACGAAAGCCAGGCCATGGAAATGTACTGCTCAAAAACCGAGGTGATGGAGCTGATGGTGGGTGCCATCAGGCTGGGGCTGGAAGACGGCACCATGAACCGGGACCGGATTACCAGTCCCGAAGAAACCGCACTGTACCTGCGGGGCTCGCTGCATGGCGTGATATTGCTGTGCCAGTCCGAAATGGGCGAAGGCGCTCCAGAGGTTCCCGCCGAGCACCTGATCCGCCATACCATGGACATGCTGACCCGGTCGATTGTGTCCTGACGCTAACGCTGAAAATCGTAGATCGATCCGAGCCCGAGGATGCCGGTCAGCTCATCCAGAGCCTTGCGGACCTCGTCCAGGAGCATCGGGTCCGCCAGGTCGTCCTGGCTGAGCTGGTCCCGATAGTGGGCCTCCACCCAGGTCGTCAGCCGTTCATACAGGGCATCGGTCAGAATCACACCCCGATGCATGGCGGCCAGCTCCTCATCGCTGAGCACCACACGCAGTCGCAGGCACGCCGGACCACCACCGTTGCGCATGGACTGCTTGACATCAAACACCTCGACCGACTGGATGGGCCCGCCTGACCGGACCAGGTCATCCAGATAGCGGCTGACCGACGCCACCTCCCGACACTCACCGGGCACGGCAAGCAGCATGCCATCGGGGGCATTCAGGAGCTGACTGTTAAACAGGTACGACGCCACCGCATCGGCGATCGGCACCTGATCGCTGCTGACCCGCACCGCCTGCAGTTCCGTGCCAGTCAGGCGGGCGCGAACATCCGCCAGTACCCGGTCTTCCTCCAGGAATGCCATATCGTGATAGAACAGGGTATGGCCGTTGCCCACCGCAATCACATCGTTATGGAACACGCCGGCGTCGATCGCCGCCGGGTTCTGTTGGGCGAAGACCACATGCCCGTCGCTCAGGCCATGTAGGCGGGCAATCGCCTGGGATGCTTCCAGAGTTTGCCGCGCCGGGTATTTTTTCGGCGCCGGGGCCCGTTCATTGAAGGCGGTCTGGCCATAGACGAAGAGCTCCACCCCGGGCTCCCCGTAGCCCGCGCACAGGCGGGTGTGATTGGCGGCACCTTCGTCGCCGAAATGGCTGACCGAAGGCAGGGCCGGGTGATGGGCAAAATAGCTGTCATCGGCAAAGATGGCTTTCAGGGTACGCCCGGTCACCGTGTGTTCGATGGAACGATGGAATTTGGCACTCAGATTGGCGGGGGTGAAATGCACCCGGTGGTCTTTCGTGTCGGCGCTCGGCGACACCGTGGCGGCGTTGGCCGTCCACATGGCCGAGGCGGAAGATGCGGCGGCCAGAATGGCCGGACTGGTCTTCGCCACCTGCCCGAGCACCTGCGCATCGGTGCCGGTAAAGCCAAGGGCCCTGAGTGTCCGCATGTGCGGGCGCTCATGGGGGGGCAGTACGCCCTGCACGTAGCCCCGGTCCGCCAGCCGCTTCATCTTCGCCAGCCCCTGAAGGGCCGCTTCCCGGGGGTTGGACGCGGCGTTCACGTTGGACTTGGATGCCACATTCCCCCAGGACAGCCCGGCGTAGTTGTGGGTAGGCCCCACCAGACCGTCAAAATTTGCTTCTACCGCATGTTTTGCCATGGCTGTGGTTCCGTCAGTCGAAGTTCAGGCCGGGTGCCAGGCTGCCTGGCAGCTCGCTCTTGTCCGCTTCCAGCGAGGCCATCGGCCAGGCACAGTAGTCGGCGGCGTAGTAGGCGCTGGGACGATGGTTGCCGCTGGCACCCACGCCACCGAAGGGCGCGGCACTGCTGGCGCCGGTTAATGGCCGGTTCCAGTTCACGATGCCCGCCCGGGCTTCCTCCACCAGCCGGTCATAGAGTTTTCGGTCGTCGGTCAGGATGCCGGCGGACAGCCCGAAATGGGTGTTGTTGGCCAGCACCAGGGCATCGTCAAAGCTCTTGTAGCGATGCACCGTCAGCAAGGGGCCGAAGAACTCCTCGTCGGTCAGGTCCAGACCGGTGGCATCGACAATGCCCGGCGACAGCAGGCCGGTGCCTGGCCGGAGCTGACGCATTTCCAGCAGCGACGTTCCGCCCTTCTCCAGCAGGCTCGCCTGGGCTCCCAGCAGTTTGTCAGCGGCCTCGGCGGAAATCACCGAGCCCATGAACGGCTGGGGATCGGCATCGAACTCGCCCACCTGGATGCGGCCGGAAACCTCAACCAGCCGGTCCAGAAACGCATCGCCCTTCCGGCCTTTCGGCACCAGCAGACGACGGGCACAGGTGCAACGCTGACCGGCGGACAGAAACGCCGATTGCAGGGCATGATGCACGGCGCCGTCGACATCAGCCACATCCTGCACGATCAGTGGATTGTTGCCACCCATTTCCAGTGCCAGGATCTTTTCCGGCTGGCCGCCGAACTGCTTGTGCAGCAGGTGGCCAACGGTGGAACTGCCGGTAAAGAACAGGCCGTCAATCAGCGGGTGGCTGGCCAGGGACTTGCCGGTGTCCGCAGCGCCCTGCACCAGGTTGATCACGCCGTCGGGCAGGCCGGCTTTTTCCCAGAGCTTTACCGTCAGCTCGGCAACGCCGGGGGTCAGCTCGCTGGGTTTGAAAATAACGGCATTACCTGCCAGCAGCGCCGGCACTATATGGCCATTGGGCAGGTGGCCGGGAAAGTTATAGGGGCCGAACACCGCCACCACGCCGTGGGGCCGGTGGCGCAACACGGCGTGGCCGCCGGCGACATCGGATTCGGAATGGCCGGTGCGGTCATTATAAGCCCGCACCGAAATGGCAATCTTGCCAATCATCGCGGCCACTTCCGTACGGGACTCCCACAGCGGCTTGCCGGTTTCCAGGCCAATCTGGTGCGCCAGCTGTTCCCGGTTCACTTCCAGTTGCTCACCAAAAGCCTCCACCACAGCCTGGCGCTGGGCAAAGCTGGTCCGGCGCCACTTCAGAAAAGCGTTGCGGGCTTCGCGCACCGCCGCGTCGACGTCTTCCAGATTAGCACTGGTGCCGTCCCACACGGTATCGCCGGTAACGGGCTGAACCGACTCAAAAGACGCGCCGTGACCCTGGAGCCAGAGCCCGTCGATAAACAGTTCGCCTGTCAGGTTTGCCATTGAAATGCACCTCCCGGTACTGAAGTTCTGTGTGTTAGAGGACCGCGCTCTTTCAGGGGCGCCAACCGGACCGGATCACCGGATTCGATCTGCAGCGCCTCCGCCACCTCCGGTGGCAGGCTGACGGTATCGGGCCCGATACAGTGGGCCGGCAGCGTGGTTACCCGAAAATCCCGGAATGAGCGATTGGACACCATCACCCGCTCAGCGGCGGGCACGTCCAGGTTCACCGGTTTGCGGGTGATCATGGCGTGGCGGTTGATGCTCTCCCGCACGGTACGGATATTATTGAGGAAGGCTTCAACCACCGGCCCTCCATCAAAGATGTCGACCATGCCGTTAAAATTAAACCCCTCCGCCTGAAGCATTTTCAGGGCCGGCGCCGTGTTGTCATGAACCCGGCCAATCACCGCCCGGGCGGAATCCGGCAACATCGGCAGGTAGATCGGGTACTTGGGCATCAGCTCAGCGATAAAGGCCTTGTTGCCCAGGCCGGAAAGCATGTCGGCTTCGGTGAAGTCCATATCGAAGAACTTGCTGCCCAGGGCATCCCACAATGGGCTGTGGCCGTGCTTGTCCGACACCCCGCGCATCTCGGCAAACACTTTTTCCGAGAAGTGCTTGCGGAATTCGTCCAGGTACATGAAGCGACAGCGGGACAGCAACAGACCACTGCCCCCGCCCTTATAACCGTCCGACAGCAACAGCGAGCAGATCTCACTGGTGTCGGTCATGTCATTGGACAGGTGCAGGGTGGGCGTACGAACGTGCACGCCCAGTTCCTTCGAGGCGTTCACGGTGACGCTCAAGCGGTAGTTGTAAAACACTTCCTCCAGCCCGACCCGGGCCTGGATGCCGCTGATGCCGACGGCTTTCTCCAGCTCGGTGTCTTCCAGCGCAAACAGGTACAGGCCGGCTTCCGGAGCGCAGCGCTGGTTAAAGGTTTCCCGGGCGTGGTTGATCTTGCGCTGCAGCAGGTCACGGTCGGCGGGCAAGGTGGTCAGGCCCTTGCCGGCATTCTGTGCCATGGCATACAGATCGTCGAGGTCGGTTTCCTGGAGTGGGCGGATTACCAGCATGGCACACCCTCCTTAACGATAAACGGCGTCATAGCGGCGCCATCCTGACCGGGTCCCCGGCCGACCGGTTGAGCGCCTGCCAGGCGCGCACCGGTACCTTGAGCGAGCCGTCCAGCGTGTCCGACACGGGCGCCAGCGTACACCGGAAATCCTGCCCCTGGCCACCGGCGACCAGGCAGATGTCGCCGGTGTCGTCATGGGCGGCATGCAGGGCTTTGCTGTGGCTGGTCACCAGCGTCCGCAAGGCATCGGTGCGGGCTTCCAGAACCGGCCCGGCGTCAAAAATATCCAGGTAGCAGCCGGGCAGGAACCCCTCCCGTTGCAGTAATTCGAAATTCGCCCGGGTCAGCGTATGGGGCTGCCCCAGCGCATCCTGGGCGGCGGGCGACAACAGAGTCACGTAGATCGGGTTGGGCGGCATCAGCTCGGCAATAAAGGTCTTGCTCAGTTGCCCGGAATACTGATCCGCCGTGTCGAAATCCATGTTGAAGAAGTGCCTGCCCAGGCTGTCCCAGAACGGCACGCTGTCATCCTCGAGCTGCACCCCCTGGATTTCCACGGCAATCCGTGAGGTGAACCAGTCCCGGTGGCCGGCGATGAACAGCACCCGCGCCCGGGACAGCAGTTCGAAGGCCTCGGAGCCCCGCAATTCCGGGCGGATCGAGAATGAACACAACAGGGTCTGGCCCGTCAGTGAATGCGAGGGGTACAGCACTTCCACCCGCCGTGACACGCCCAACTCGTGGGAGGCATGAATGAGGGCATCACGCCGGTAATTGTAGAAGGGCTCGCCGTTGCCGGCCTCACTGTCGATGCCCGCGGTCCCCTCGATGGCCCCGGTCCCGGTATTCTCGAGCACGAACAGAAAGCGGGGCGGCTCGTCGGCATCGTGCCTGCCCGCAAAGGACGCCAGGGAATGCTCAATCTTGTAGGCCAGCGCGTCGCTCTGCTTGGGCAGGGTGGAGGACAGGCGGGCACGCTGGGTGCCCGCGAGGTCCAGAATCTGGTCCAGATCATCCGGACGTGCCGGACGTACCAGCCACATAACGACTCCTTAAGCGGTCAGCTTTTTCACTGCGGCTTCAAAACGCGACAGCGCCTCATCAATATCGGATTCCGGAATAATCAGCGACGGTGCCAGCCGGACCACATTGGCGCCAGCGATCAGTACCATCACACCCTCCGCGAGGCCGGCGTTCAGGAATTCCCGGGCCTTGCCCTGCCAGGCTTCCGTCAGCACGCAACCCAGCAACAGGCCGGCGCCCCGCACTTCACTGAACACCCCGTACCGCTCGCCGATGTCCATCATGCCCTTGCGCAGATGGTCGGAGCGGGCCTTCACGCCCTTGAGGATGTCGGGCTGGCTGACGGTATCAATCACCTTCTGGGCCACCGCACAGGCCAGCGCATTCCCGCCATAGGTGCTGCCGTGGGTGCCCACACCCAGGCTGGCCGCAATCTTGGCCGTGGTCAGCATGGCGGCCACCGGGAAACCACCCCCCAGGCCCTTGGCGCTGGACAGGATATCCGGGACCACGTTGTACATCTGATAGGCGTAAAGGTGGCCACTGCGGCCGACGCCTGACTGCACCTCATCGAACACCAGCAGCGCGTCGTTTTCATCACAGAGCGCACGCAGGCCTTCCAGGAAGGCCGGATCCGCGGGCATGACACCACCTTCGCCCTGAATGGGCTCCACCACGATAGCGCAGGTTTTTTCTTTCGAGACCAGTTTCTTCACGGACTCAAGATCGTTGAAGTCCGCATGATGAATACCACCGGGCGCCGGCTCGAAGCCCTCAAGGTATTTAGGCTGGCCACCCACGCTGACGGTAAAGAGGGTGCGGCCATGGAAGGAGTTCTTGAACGAAATGATTTCATTCTTCTCCGGACCGAAATGCTCCCAGGCGTACCGGCGCGCCAGCTTGAAGGCAGCCTCGTTGGCCTCGCCCCCGGAGTTGGCAAAGAACACCCGTTCGGCAAAGGTCAGTTCACACAGGGTTTTCGCCAGGCGCAGGGCCGGCTCGTTGGTCATCACATTGGACAGGTGCCAGATTTTCTCGGCCTGATCCTGCAGCGCACCCACCAGCCCGGGGTGTGAGTGGCCGAGGCAGGTCACCGCGATACCGCCCTGGAGATCGACATATTCCCGATCGTCCTGATCCCATAGCCGGGACCCCTCGCCGCGCACCGGGATGATCGAGCCGGGGGCGTAGTTGGGTACCATTACCTGATCGAAGAGTTCGCGGCTGACGGGTTCTTTGTTCATAGATCTCTCTCGGGAAAGCGGATAAACGTATCAACATAGTCGAGTTGGCACACCCGGCAAGTACGTAGGTGTGCGGACCCGAAATATCATGATACGCCACTCAGGGCATAAGAACAGCCGGTTCACCCACCGCTGGCAATTCAACCAGCCGGTGGGCACCCGGAGCACCTCGCCCCATCAGGGCCCTGACCAGCAATTTGTAGGAGTCCAGATCAAAGGTCACGGCCTGCCCCCGTAACGAGAGGTCCTCCAGGTCCCGCTCATCGTGCAGTGTGGCCACATGCATCCAGTTGTAGACCACCAGGATATCGGTGCGCCCGGAGCCTCCATCACGCTCCACAATGCCCACTGGGCCCCGCCAGGGCCAGGTTTTCAGGCGCAGACCGTGAAAGGCAATCTGCACCCGAAGGTTATAGCGGGTGACATCCTCCAGATGCTCGCAGGCCCCCTTGCAACGCCCGAGCGCGCGCTGGAAACACGGGCCCTCGTGGTCTGGCTCCAGGTCCAGCAGTTTGTTGCATAACTCGTTCTTCGCCGCCACGCCACTGAGGGCCCGCTCGGCGTCGCGTTTGCTCCGGAACAGGCCAAAGTAGTCGCCCAACCGGTGCGGCTCGATTTCCCGCACCAGTCGGGCCCTCAGGTAACCGGCGTCATTCGGGCACAACTCAATGCTGACCAGATTCTTGGCGGCCCGGGAACGGCGGTTGAACAGTGGCTTCAGGGTTTTGATCTGCCTGAGCTCCAGCAGCAGCGCGCCCAGTTCGCCGGCGGTTTCCGTCCACTCGACCCGGCGCAGGCTTTCCGACAGGCGCACGCCCCGGCTGGAATTGTGATCGCCGGAGAAATGCGAGGCCACCCGCTGGGCAATATGGGTACTCTTGCCCACGTACAGCAGCACATCATTCTCCCCGTAAAACCGGTACACGCCCGGCCCCCGGGGCAACGTTTCCAGAGTATCCACCGGCAGGTGGGAAGGAATACTCGGCCGTTGCAGCAACGCCTGGATGGCCGCCTCCATGGGCTCATCGCCCTTCTCGGCCCGGGCATGGGTGAAAAACGCCAGCATCGCCGCCACATCCCCCATGGCCCGGTGGCGCTGCACCTGCTCAAGCCCATGGCGTTCGATCAGCGCGTCCATGTTGTGCCGCCGATGCTCCGGATACAGCCACCGGGACAGCTTTACCGTGCACAGCACCCGCGCCGAAAACACCCGTCCCAACCGCCGGAATTCGGACTTGATAAAGCCATAGTCAAAGCGCGCATTGTGGGCCACAAACACCGTGCCCCGGAGCTTCTCCTCAAGCATGTCCGCCACCTCCGCGAACAACGGTGCATCGGCCACCATGCCGTTGGAGATACCGGTAAGCTGTTCGATGAACGGCGAAATCCGCGTTTCCGGATTGAGCAGCGTCTGCCACTCCCCCACCGACTCACCAGCCCGCCAGAACCGGATACCGATCTCGGTAATCCGATCCCGGGATGAATTGCCGCCCGTAGTCTCGATATCGAGAAAAGCAAAGGTCGTATCCTGAAAGACTGTACTTTTGGAGGTCATGGAACAACATTACGCCTCGATCGCAACCGCAGATGTCTGACTAGCAACGAAAAGCCTCTATAGACATTCGTCTAAATAAACGTCGAATTTATTTGAATTGTCACAGATTCGTAACTACCTTGATGTCGGGTCCAACAAAAATAATGTGTGGAGACAACAACGATGCAAAGTAACAAATTACGATTGGCAATTCGTGCAACTGCGGCAGCGGCTGTACTGGGGGTAGCTGGACAGGCCGGAGCAGTTAGCTTTACCGCTGGCGATTATGACATGGCCATCTACGGCTATGCCCGCCTGAATGCCAGCTATGACATTGACAGCGAACAAGCACTCAGCACTCGCTCTGGTTCATATGCCGGCCTCGCCGGTAACGATAATGCGGCTGATGGCCACTTCGGCGCTGACGCAGTACAGAGCCGCATTGGCGTGAAAACAACCACTCCTGAAGGTGTAAATATTACCGTCGAAGGTGATTTCCGAGGCGGCACACTCCGCTTACGCCATGCGTTCGGTGAGTACAATGGCGTCCTGATGGGTCAAACTTGGTCAAACTACACAAGTTTTGTCGGCAACACCTCCACATTGGACTTTGACTCCTTACCAGGCCTCGCCGGCTTTCAGGGAAGGGTAGCTCAAGCTCGCTACACCACAGGCCCTCTTTCTGTCTCCTTGGAAGAGTTCACTGCAAACCTGGTAGCAAACGGCGTTGTTAACGGGAACCCGGCCCTGGTCAGTCAAGGTACGAAGAAATCCATGCCTGCACTGACTGCCCGGCTGCAAGACTCTGCTGGTGGTTTGTCATACTCAGCAGCAGTACTCGCCCAGCAAATTGGATATGACACTGGTACCGCTGATGACAGTGCGATGGGGTTCGCAACCTTTGGCGCACTGAAAATGGCGATTACTGACATGGTCACCATCCAAGGCACCGTATCCTACACAAATGGCGCAAACAGCTATCTTTATCGCTCAGGTGATAACTTTGGTGCAGCAAGTGCCTACGTAGATGCAAATGGAAACGTCGAGACTGTCTCAGGCTTTGGCGGCTCTGTGGGTACCGGTATTAGTTTGGGCGGCGGTCGCAGCATCAACATCGGCTATGGCATGGTTGAAGTCGACTGGGATGATGCGCAAGCAGACGGTCTTTTGGTTGGTGGTGAAAGCGAGACCAACTCCGCCATCATGGCCAACTACCAGTGGACTCCGGTCAAGAACGTCATGATGGGCGTTGAATTCCAAAACCTGAGCCGCGAGAACGTAGACGGCACAGACGGAGATGCCAACCGCATTCTGTTTGCCACACAGTACAACTTCTAACATCCTTTAGAAGTCAGCTCTGCAAAAACCCCGGCTCCGGCCGGGGTTTTTGTTTGAGCGTCTGCTTTCCTCAGTCAGTGCAGCGGCGGGAATTATCCTGAGCGAGAACGAAAGAGGTGGGGCATACCGAAACCAGAAGGCCGGGAGCAAGCCACCGCCACCTTCAGCCCGTGGAGCGGGTTGGCTCACTCCAATCCGTAGAAAATCGATTCACTCAGGATAGTGGCCTGAGAAAGATAGTTAAGATCCCCCTCCGGCGTGCCGGATTCAGAAAAGGTTTCTCGCCAGTGCTCCCGGACCACATCAACCATCCGATTGACTATCTCGGCCGCCTGATCCTTTTCGAGCCCAAAGCGAATACAGTCGCTGATGGCATTTTCAAGGTTAGCCTTCCGGCCCCACTTGCCAATAATCATGGCCTGGTCTGCGGAAATGCCAGCTCTGGGCTGCGGGCAAACGTCATAGGCCGGTGTTAGGTCCAGCCACTGGCCATCCCAGAAGCAGGCATGATTGCGGGCATGATCGTCCACGTTCCCGACAAGGATATTGAACACCATCCGGCGAAACAGTTCTGTGCCATCTTTCCGGAAGTCCCGTGCGTACTGGCGCAGCACATCCGCCAGCTCAAGGTAGCTTGAATAGCCAGCCCGAACCGCGTATTCATCCAGGTTCAGAAGCGTCATGGCGCTGATCATATGCCGGCGGTGAACACCCCCCGGAGTGACAGCGCGATCAAACCGACGCACCAATATCACCCGCTTGTTCAACACCTCCACGATCCGGGTTTCAGCAACATTAAGTTCAGCCTTCCGGGCCAATTGCATACTGCCACCTTCAATGCCCACCATATCGGCAGAGTCCCTGCTGGAACTGAACTTGGCGATCCAGTACTCCTCATTTTCATGGAGAAGCGCCTTGGGGCGTGCGCCACCTACGCTTGTGCCATGATTGAGTGCCGCATCGAGATGCGGATCCAGGGCCTTACCCTGGTCGATCCGATCCGCTGCCTCCAGCAAATCCTCCAGGGGCGCTGCATAGCTCTTCTTTGGAAGGTAATGCTTCGGGTCATTCGTCGCGTCCAGCGCCCCGATGCGATCCGGCCCCGCCCGGAGCAGGAAATCGATCTCACCAAGTTCACCTTGTTTCCGGCCCGGCGCATTCGCGTACTCTCGCAACATGACATTACGCCCCCAGGCGTCCGGGGAGGCATCGCGAATGGCACTATTCAGTTCGGCATCAAGCACGTACTCATCATCTGTCAGCTCACCCAAAGGGCGGCCCGGAGGTGCCAGGGGAATGGCGTCGTTGCGTTCAAGGTAGCTTCGCGCGTAACGAAAAACATGCTCATAGCCATTGAAAGCAACAACACCACACACAACCGGCTCGATTTCCCGGGGGAGGCAGATCCAGAGAAATACCTTTTCAGAAATCATTGTCGATCAACTTTTTTCCGGTGACTCCGTGAGATGCGACGGTTCTGGTTACTGAGGCTGAAGCCCGGGACCCGGAGCGTGATGAAAGGTTTACCAATGCATCAACGAGAGAGCTCAGACTTCCCGAAGATTCCTGACCACTGAGCGGGAGCGTTGAAAGAAGAGGCAGATTCAGAACCCAAAGCGCACTGGCCACCAACCCAAAGTCCGCCGCCGGGTCACCGCTTTCCAGGGCACTGATATGCCGCCGGTCCACACCCCCCAGGCGCTTGCCCAGCTCGGACTGACTCCACTTTCGCTCCTTGCGGGCGGCAGCAATCAGCTCACCGGTAGCCTTCAGCGCATCCTGAACCTGCCGGATGTTGTAGCTTTGCGCTTCTATTGACTTAGGCATTGTTCACCAAAACGTACAAATGAGGACCATGAGTTCATTTTAGCAAACATGTAAACGAACACAAGAAATCATGCGCTCGAAGCCGAACAAAATGATTGAATATGTACGTTTTATCGTACACGGAAGACATCACAAAAGCGATATTGCCAAGGCCAGAACAAGCGGCCGGCGCTTCATTCGGCGTGGCAATATCGATGCTTGAGGAATAGCTTGAAGTTAGCCTGCCGACTCATTCAGCTCTCCGGGGCCTTGCCCGAACGCCACCTTTGCCTTGTAGGCATCCATGGAAATCTTTCCAATTTGCGGCGTCAGCTTGCAACTGCGGTTGTCCCAGGGGTATTCCGCCTGACGCTTCAGCCATTCAGCACCTTCCCCCTGTTTCCAGGCGTCCAGGTCCAGGTC
>CBIHLH010000031.1:0-30317 GCA_966210405.1 uncultured Marinobacter sp. | reverse complement strand
CTCTTGCTCACAACCTGGTACGGGAACGCTCCATGTCTGTCCTGGATACTGCTCTGATCATTCTCGCTGTGCTGGCGCTGCTGGGCGTCATCTTTGAAGAGGTCACCCACATCAACAAGGCCAAGGTGACGCTGTTTTTCGGTACCCTGAGTTGGATTCTGCTGTTTCTCGCCAGCGATAGTGAAGTGGAGACCGCCGCTATCTCGGCGGGCCTGTCCGAGAGCATTGCCGAAATCGCCGGACTGTGGCTGTTCCTGGTTGCGGCCATGACCTTTGTGGCCTATCTGAACAAAAAAGGAATGATCGAGAATGTGATTTACCTGATCATGCCGAGACAGGTAAGCGAGCGGCGACTGTTGTTTTTGACCGGTTTGTTTTGTTTCATTTTCTCGTCTCTGGCAGACAATATCACCGCCACTTTAGTCTCATGCTCGCTGATCCTGTCCCTCGACCTGGAACTGAAAAAGCGCATCCAGTTCATCACACTGGTGGTCTTCGCGGTCAACTCCGGCGGCGTGTCATTGATCACCGGCGACGTCACTACCCTGATGATCTTCCTGGCGGACAAGGTGGAAATCCTCACCCTGCTGACGCTTGCCGTACCGGCGTCAATTACCGTCTTCATCCTCGCCATTTTCCTCTCGAGAGGCCTCACCGGTACCATCACACTTCGTTCCCACAGCCATACGGTACGCAAGGTCGATGCAATCATCAGTACCCTGTTTTTGCTGACCATTCTGTGTACCATCGTCGGCAATGTGCTGTTCAGTGTTCCTCCGGTGCTGACGTTTCTGTTCGGCATGTCAGTGATGTTCCTGGTTTCCCGGTTCATGAGTGATGACTCTGAACTGGACCCAATCCTGGAATACATTCGTATTATCGAGTTCGAGACCCTGCTGTTCTTCCTGGGCATCCTGCTGCTGGTGGGCATGCTGAAAGAAATTCATGCCCTGGACTCGCTGGTGGCGGTTTACGATGTCCTGCCACCGGTTTACGCCAATTACCTGATGGGCATCTTCTCGGCGGTGATTGATAACGTGCCGCTGACCGCTGCGCTGCTCAAGTCGGGTATCAGCATGAGTCCTGGCGAATGGATGGGGTTAACCTACGCCGTCGGCGTGGGCGGATCGCTGCTGGTGATCGGCTCCGCCGCCGGCATTGTTGCCATGAGCAAGATCCCGGGGCTGACCTTTGCCGCCTATATGCGGTATCTTGGCCACCTTTTGGCAGCTTACAGCCTGGGTTACGCCGGGGTGTACATGCTGGGACGTTTCATCAACTGAGGTTTTTTCTATGTTAATGGCAATCGCCGCCATCCTGGCCGGCCTGGTGCTACTGGTCTGGAGCGCAGACAAGTTTGTCGATGGCGCCGCTGCAACAGCGAAACACCTGGGCATGCCAACGCTCCTGATCGGCATGGTGATCATCGGTTTTGGCACGTCCGCGCCGGAGCTGGCGGTATCGGCCATGGCCGCGGCCGACGGCAACCCCGGCCTGGCCCTCGGCAACGCCTACGGTTCGAACATCACCAACATTGCATTGATTATCGGCCTGATCGCCGTCATCGCTCCGATTGTCGTGCACTCTCAGGTAATCCGAAAGGAACTGCCACTACTGCTGGTGCTGACGTTGATTGCTGGCGCCCAACTCATAGACGGGGAATTATCCCGGCTGGATGGCATTATTCTGTTACTGGTTTTCGCCGGCGTCATGGGATGGTCGATTTACCAGGGCATGCAAGGCAAGGGTGACGCCCTGGCGGGTGACACCGACGCTGAAATTATTGCCCACCCGATGCCCCTTAAAACCGCCATTGTGTGGCTGGTGGTCGGTCTGATCCTGCTGGTCGTCAGCTCCCGCATGCTCGTCTGGGGCGCCGTCACCATTGCCCAGAGCCTCGGGGTCAGTGACCTGGTGATCGGCCTCACGATTGTCGCCATCGGCACGTCGCTGCCGGAGCTGGCCTCGGCCCTGGCGGCCGTCAAGAAGAACGAACACGACCTGATCCTGGGCAATATCCTGGGATCGGGCATTTTCAATACCCTGGCGGTGGTTGGCCTGGCGGCGGTTATTGAGCCCCTGGCGGTTGATCCGGAAGTGCTCTACCGCGACTGGGCACTGATGCTGGCGCTCACAGTGGGCCTGCTGCTGATGGGCTATGGCCTGACCGGCTGGCGCAAGCTGGTCAGCCGGGTGGATGGTACCGTGCTGTTGCTGGTCTACGTTGCCTACACCGGTTACCTGCTGTCCACCGTGGTTTCGGCCGGCGCTGCCTGAACCCGGCGACGGGGGTGTTACTCGCCCTCGTCGCCCCGGGCGATCACGAATCCCGAAACACCATGGCAATCGAATTCAGGCAGTACCGCTGCCCGGTCGGCGGCGGGCCATCCGGGAACACGTGTCCGAGATGGCTGTCGCAGCGGGGGCACCGGATTTCGGTGCGGGTCACGCCCAGGCTGTTGTCGTCCAGATAACGAATGTGGCCCTGATCAAACGGTTGAAAGAAGCTTGGCCAGCCGGTTCCTGAATCGAACTTGGAGTTGGAGCTGAACAGGGGCAGATTGCACAGGCGGCAGTGATAAACGCCCTCTGTCTTGTTGTCCAGCAGAGTGCCGCAGAACGGGTGCTCGGTGCCGTGGTCAAGCAGTACACGCCGTTCCTCGTCCGTCAGCCCCGCGGCTTTCTCTTCAACCTGTGCTTTGGTCAGTGGTGTCAGGTCATAACCTGCAGCGGAAACGCCCATATGTGCCTCCTCAGGCCGTGCTACCTGTGTCGTTGTCGGTGTATTCCGGTTTCAGGCGGTCACCATAACGATCCACCAGTTTTTCCATTTTCGGCGCAGCCACCGCCATGATGTACGGCTGATACGGATTCCGGGCGGCAAAGTTCTGGTGATAGTCCTCCGCCGGGTAGAAAGCATCCAGCGGCTCCAGCGTGGTAACAATGGGATCCGGGTAAACACCGGCTTCATCCAGTTGACGGATGTACGCCTCAGCTACCTGTTTCTGCGCCGCCGTTTCATAAAAAATCGCGGACCGGTACTGGGTACCCCGGTCGTTGCCCTGGCGATTCAACTGCGTGGGATCGTGGGCAACGGAGAAAAACACCTTCAGCAATTCACCGAAGCTGACCCGCGTCGGATCGTAGTGCACGTCCACCACTTCCGCATGGCCGGTGGTGCCGGTACAGACTGCCTCGTAGTTGGCCGTGTTTGCCGCTCCGCCGGCATAACCGGACACCACCTGGGAGACCCCGTCCATGGCCAGATAAACCGCCTCAACGCACCAGAAGCAGCCACCCGCCAGCACCACCCGTTGCTCGTTGCCCTGGGCGGGAAGATCTTCTCCGGGGTCGGGAAAGCGACTGCGGGGTACGTTCAGGCCGGGGATGCTGCACGATGTGGTCATGATGCCCTCTGTTATGTGATGTCTTAACCCGGCAATTGTGGCTGGAAACCGCAGTATTTGCCAATACCGATGCCGTGGATGAAACATGAACATTGCGTGCGGCAGGTTGCAACCCCGGACAGGCCAACCATACTGAAGCACAGGGTTTGTCTCGTTCATCACTGGCCATGTCCGCTCGGCATCAAAGGAAGAAAAATGACGGCAAGGGCTCATGCTCCCGGAAATCAGGACGAGCTGATGGAATACCGCCTGAGCCTTCGGCTCGGACCGGTACACGCGCGCCAGCGCCTCGGCATCGAACGGGAGGCCGAAGCCAGGGTGTTCGGCCGCGACCACCGGTCATTCCACCTGGAAAACTGGACCGATGCGCCGGGACTGATCCGGTTCTGCCTTCGCATGGCCGGTCTGCTCAATCGTGGGCAGAACAACAGCAGGCGGCTAAGAACCGTGCACAACCGCTTCCACCTGCCGGACCTCCCGGCGGCCTTCGCGGGCTACCGTATTCTGCATCTGACCGACCTGCACGTGGACATGGACGAAGCCAACCTTCAGGCCCTGATGCGGGAAATCAAACCACTGGACTACGACCTCTGCGTGCTTACCGGCGATTATCGCCGCCAGACCTGGGGGCCCATCGATGAAGCACTGAATGGCATGGCCCGGCTACGGGAGGCAATCCGGGGCCCGGCCTTTGCGGTACTGGGCAACCACGACAGTGTCACCATGGTGCCAGCCCTGGAAGACATGGGGTACCGCCTGCTGATGAACGAGATGATCCCCATCGAACACCAGGGTGACTGCCTGTACCTCGCCGGCGTGGACGACGCCCACTTCTACAAGGCCCACAACCTGCACCGGGCCGGCGACAACATCCCGGCCGGTGGTATCAGTATCCTGCTCAGCCATACCCCGGAAATCTGGCGGGAAGCCGCCCACGCCGGCTACGACCTGTTTCTCTGCGGCCATACCCACGGCGGGCAGATCTGCCTGCCCGGGGGCATTCCCGTGACTCTGGATTCCGATTGCCCGCGACACCTGGGGCGCGGGTACTGGCAGATGAACGGCATGCAGGGCTATACCTCACCCGGCTCAGGTACGTCTGTGGTGAATGTCCGGCTGAACTGCCCGCCGGAAGTCACGATTCATACGCTGGCCCGCGGACCCTGCTGAGATCAGACCCGGCGACCGTTAATGGGGGTGGCGGCGAATCCCCCACCGGTACAAAAACGGCGACACCAGTATGTTGGCGGCGGTAAATACCGTCACCACCACTAGCCCGATCCAGCCGCTTACCGGCAACCCGACAACGGCGTATATCATGGGCAACGCCGCTTCGGGGATCTGGTCCAGGCCGACGGCCCGGGCGCTGGAGGGCAGCCCGAGCCGCCGTTTGACAAAACTGCTGAACAGGTCGCCCAGCAGGCCCAGCACCCCAAACACCAGGCCAAAGCCAAAGCCCAGCCCGGTCACCAGGGAAAACATCGCACAAGCCAGAGCACCAGACACCAGGCCGCGCCAGGTCTTGCTTTTGCCAAGCACAGGCCGACCGTCTGACCAGAGGCGCCCTCCATCCAGGGGCGCGGCCCAGCGACGTTTCAGGATCCTGGCGGCAACCACCGGCGTTCCGTTGGCCAGCATCAGCATCACAAACAGCTCCAGCGATATCAGCAAACGCCTGCCGCTCCCCTTCCGACGAGGATTCTCAGTCGATTCCACCCCGCGTCAACTTCAGCGGGTCCATCAGGGCTTCCAGACGGCTGCGGCTGAGACCACTGCGCTCTTCGGCCACGTCGATTACCGGCCGGCCAGTCCGATAGGCCTCCTTGGCAATATCGGCGGCCGGCCCGTAACCGATTTCCGGATTCAGTGCCGTCACCAGTACCGGATTCCTGCCCACACCCGCATCCAGGGTGTCGGCGTTGACGGTGAAATCCCGGAGTGCCTTGTCGGCCAGCAAGGTCGAGGCGTTGCCGAGCAACGACACCATATCCAGCAGATTGCCGGCGACCAGCGGCAGCATCACGTTCAACTGGAAGTTACCGGATTGACCGGCAATGGCCACCGCGCTGTCCAGGCCCATGACCTGCGCTCCGACCATGGCCACGGATTCCGGAATCACCGGGTTGACCTTGCCTGGCATGATACTGCTGCCCGGCTGCAGGGCCGGCAGGCTGATTTCCGCCAGGCCGTGAATCGGACCACTGTTCATCCAGCGCAGGTCATTGGCAATCTTGGTCAGCACAATGGCCAGACCCCGCAGTTGCGACGACAGCGCCACCGGACCGTCCACGGCACTCTGGCCGACAAATTTGTGCTCCAGGGATGAGAAATCATGCCCGGTATTGGCCTTCAGGAACCGCACGAACTGGTTCGCGAACTCTGGCAGGGCGTTCACCCCGCTTCCCACGGCGGTGCCGCCCTGAGGCACCGCCAGGAGCTCGTCGGCCGCTGTTTCCAGCCGGCGCTGGGTCGCAAGCAGCTGTTCACGCCAGGTGCGGAGTTCCTGGCCAAGGGTGACCGGCATGGCGTCCATCAGGTGGGTCCGGCCGGTCTTGACCTGCCCGGAGAACAGGGACTCGCGCTCGTAGATCACACCACACAAATGGGTCAGCGCGGGCACCAGGCGCTCTTTCACCGCCATCACCGAGCTGACATGAATGGCGGTGGGAATCACGTCGTTCGAACTCTGGCTCATGTTGACGTGATCGTTCGGATGCACCTCCACGCCCTGTACCCGGGCGAGGGCGGCAATCACCTCGTTCACGTTCATATTGGTACTGGTGCCCGAGCCGGTCTGATACCGGTCCACCGGGAACTGGTCGGCGTGCCCTCCCGCAATCAGGGCCTGACACGCATCTACAATGGCGTCCCGCAGGTGATTGTCCAACAGGCCCAGGCTGGTGTTGGCCTCGGCAGCCGCTCGCTTGATCTGGGCGACCGCCGCAATGAACGCCGGGGGCAGAGGCTGGCCACTGACCGGAAAATTTTCGATGGCACGCTGGGTTTGTGCTCCCCAGAGCGCATCGGCTGGTACCTGTACCTCGCCCAAGCTGTCGGTTTCCGTTCTGGTGTCACTCATGGTCCCTCCTGTGTGTCCATTTACCGGTTGGGTTGGCGTATCGATTACCCAGGTGGCGAGGCCTCAACCGCCTGTCTGGGATCGCAGACGGACATGATCACAAAGTCCGGTCACCTGTTCAAAATTCAGGATCAGGGTGTGTACGGTGTTGGTGTAGGTGTCATGGAGGTGAAACTTGAACCGGCGCTGTTTTTCACCCTGCAGATAACCATCATACTCTCGCACCAGCTCACGGACATCGCCGCCCTCGTCCTTGCTCCAGGTAGCATTGAACGGGCCAAGGACGGCACCACCAACCAGGCAGATCGTGACTTCATGATTGGTAAGGCCAGTCTCGGAATTGCTCATAGCGGTTACCTCATCCAGTAATGGGTGTCATGGATAAGTGTAGACTCTGGCAGCGATTCGCGAGTGCCTATCCGCTGGTTCCCAGCAAACTGGTGAGCAGGGCCCGCAGACGGTTGGGTTTGACGGGCTTGTTGAGAATCGGCAGATGCCGGGCCCGCAGCACCTGGCGGGTGTCGTCACTGCGGTCAGCGGACACAATGGCCGCCGGGATGTCCTGGCCGGCCACCCGGCGAATGGCGGTGATCGCCTCGCAGCCGGTACGTTCATGGTCAAGATGATAGTCGGCCAGAATCACGTCCGGAGCTCCTTCGCCGGCACCCAGCAAGGCCAGGGCAAGGGTTTCGTCCCGGGCGGTCAACACCGAGCAGCCCCAGCGCTGGAGCAAAACCTGCATGCTTTCCAGAACGGCGGGCTCATTATCGATCACCAGCACCCGGACGCCGTCAAATCCTACGGGCAAGCGCTCTGGCCCGGCCACTGGCGCCAGCCCGGGCCGGACCAGTGCCGGCTCCAGCGGCAGGCTCAGGACAAACCGCGAACCTCGCTCCGGCCGGGACGCCACATCAATGTCGTAACCCAGAATCCGGACCATGCGCTCAACAATCGCAAGGCCCAGACCAACCCCCTGGCGGCCGCCGGTTCCCCGGGGAAGAAGCTGATGGAACTCAGTGAAAATGTCCCGCAGCTTATCTTCGGCGATGCCCACACCGGTGTCCCACACCTCCACTCGCAGAGTTTTTCCGCGGGTACGCAACGCCATCAACACCCCGCCCTCGCGGGTGTAGCGAAAGGCATTGCTGAGCAGGTTGCGCAGAATCCGGATCAGCATACGCTGGTCGGTTTTGACCAGCACGGGGCAGGTACGAACCCGGAACGTCAGACCGGCGTTGGCCGCCACGGCCTCGAATTCATCACCCAGGCCCCTGACCAGCGCAGCCACGTCCGTGAAGACCAGGTCTGGTTTCATGGCCTGCTGGTCCAGCTTGGAGATATCCAGCAAATCCGCCAGCAGGTCCTCGGCGCCTTCCAGGGCCCGGTGAACCTGATGCACCATCCGGGTTTCCTGTTCTGGCAATGAACTGTCCTGCAAGGCTGAAATCATCAGCCTTGCAGCATTCAAGGGTTGCAGCAGGTCATGGCTTGCCGCCGCCAGGTATTTGTCCTTGCTGCGGTTGGCTTCCCGGGCGGCCTCCATGGCAACCACCAGTTCCCTTTCCACTTTTTCCCGCTCTTCAATCTGGTAACGCAGACCGACGTTGGCATTCTGCAGGGCCTCGGTGCGTTCCCCCACCCGGCGTTCAAGGTCGGCGTTCAGCTGTTCCAGCTTCTGCCGGGCCTGTACCCGCTCGGTGATATCCGCCACAAAGGCTTCCACCACTTCCGGGCCAAGATCCGGCCGGCGCAGCAAGGTGATGGCCACATGCACCGGTGTGTGGTCGGCCCGTCGCAGGCGGGTTTCCCGGGCGCTGAGGCTGCCTTCATCCAGCAATTCCTGGCGAATGCGGTCAAACTCGTTGGCGCTACAGAACAGTTGTTCTCGCAGGCGGATCACCCGCTGCTTCAGATCCTCAGGGCTCGGGTATCCACAGATTCGGGCCATGGCCGGGTTGCAGGCCACGAAGCCACCACGAAGATTGGCCTGGAAAATGCCATGCAGGGCGTTTTCAAACAACCACTTATAGCGGTTGCGCTCCTGCTCCAGCTCATCAATCCGCTCCTGCAGCGCCGGATAATAGTTCTTGCGCACGGACTGGCTGCCAAGGCCGAGGAGGTCACCAACATCGTAGCCTCCGTCGTCCTGCTCGTCAGAGGGCTTCTTCATAGACAACCTGGACATCCCGCAGGCTGGATTTGCGGGGATTGGTCAGAATGCACGGGTCCTGCAGGGCAAACCCCGACAGGTAAGGAATGTCCGAAACCGTCACCCCCAACTGGGCCAACCGGGCCTCCAGCCCAACGTGGCGCTTGAGCTCAATGATCCGCGCCATCAGGCGCCGTTTGACCTCCGTCATGGTCATGCCCCGGGTATCAATATCCATGGCATCTGCCACCCGGCGGAAGCGCGCCTCCGCCGAGGTAAAATTAAAAGCCACCACATGTTCCAGCAGCAGGGCATTGCACAGACCATGGGGCAGGTCCAGAAAACCGCCAAGGCTGTGCGACATGGCATGAACCGCCCCCAGAATGGCGTTCGAGAACGCCAGCCCAGCCTGCATGGACGCCAGCATGATCTGCTCCCGCAACACCGGATTGGCGGTGTTGGCAACCAGAGGTTCCAGGTGCCGGTTAATCAGCCGGATGGCTTCCAGGGCGTGGGTGTCCGTCAACGGTCCGCTGCCGGTGGAAACAAAGGCTTCAATGGCGTGAACCAGGGCATCAACACCCGTGCACGCGGTGAGATAGGCGCCCATGGTTTCGGTGACTTCCGGATCAATCAATGAAACATCCGGCACCACCGCCTTGCTGATGATGGAGAACTTGAAGCGCCGATCGGGATCGGAAATGATCGCAAACTGGGAGACATCGGCGGAGGTGCCCGCCGTCGTCGGTATCAGGATGATCGGCGGTGAGGGCTGGGTGATGGTATCAACCCCCTCGAACTCCAGGATATTGCGGCCGTGTGTGGCGACAATGCCAATGCCCTTGGCGCAATCCATGGGACTGCCACCACCGATACCGACGATAACGTCACATTCGCTGGACTTGTAAAGCTCCGCCCCCGCCATCACCTCGTCCACTTTCGGGTTGGGTGACACTCCGGTAAACACCGTGGTCCGGATGCCGGCATCGCTGAGCAGGGTGACAATTTCATTGGCCCAGCCCGCGGCGGCCACGCCGGGGTCCGACACCAGAAACACATGGCGTGCCCCGAAATTCGTCGCGAAATTCGCCACGGATTTACGGGACCCGGCCCCGAAGACAATTTCGGGGGAGACAAACTTTCGCAGCGCGGAGATGTCGTGGCTCATTGGGGTGTACTCGACATTTATTATTGTAGGAATCGTCAAAAGTTTAACTCAAGTCGGGCGCCCGTTCATTGAACTTTGCGCAATGCCGACGGTAAAAGCGGTACAGCCATTCCAGCATTCCGGCCTGGCTGGCCGGTCGCCGGAAGCCATGGCCCTCGTCGTCAAACCAGTGCAGTTCCACCGGCCGGCCCGCGGCCTTGAGGGCGGAGACCATGGCCCGGGTCTGGTCAGGCACCACCACGTTGTCCAGGCCACCCTGAAAGAAAATCACCGGAGCTCCGATACGATCCGCATGATGCCGCGGCGTGCGGGCATGCCAGCGCTCCGGAAACTGCTCGGGAGACCCCAGCAACCAGTCAAGGTATCCCGATTCGAAGCGATGGGTCATGGCCCTGAGCCGCCGGGGGTCGGTTACGCCATAGAGGCTGGCCCCGGCGGCAAACCGGCGGCTCCGGATCAACGCCATAAGGGCAGTGTAGCCACCGGAACTGCGACCCTGAACACACACCTGCCGGGGGTCCACCAGCCCCAGGCACGACAGGTAGTCCGCGGTTCGCTCCAAATCGTCCACGTCGGCCTCCCCCCAGCGGCCTTCCAGCGCCAGCCGGAACCGGCGACCGTACCCGGAACTGCCACGGTAGTTGACCTCGGCCACCGCAAACCCGCGCTGGCACCAGTACTGGACCTGGGGGTTGAACACTGGATACGCCGCCGAGGTTGGCCCGCCATGGGCCACAAGAATCAGTGGCGGTCGATGTCCGGACCGGGTCTCGGGACGGTAGAAAAACCCGTGCAGCGGCAACTGGCCCGGGCTCAGGGCCGGCACATCAAAATCCAGCGGCAGCGCCGGCTGTCCACTCGCCATGGCCGGCTCACCGCCCGCCAGGAGCCGTGCCTCACCGGAGGCCACGTCGATGCCCAGCACCGCATCCAGCCGGGTGGATGAACGGGCGAGGCACACCACTCTCTGGCCCACGGCCCGCAGGTGCCGAAAATCGGTGAATGTCGGCGCCGCCCGGGTCCGGGTGCCATCAGGCCTGACCAACCAGAGCTCAGCGGTGCCGCTCTGGTAATGCACCCGGGCCCAGCCACCCCCGGGCAGCGGGCAATGATGGCACTCGCCGAGTTGCCAGGGGGCGTTGGCATGGTCCCGTTCCGGCGCTCCAGCACTACACCATTGCGTCGTTCCGCCCCGACAGTCAAGGCGCCAGGGCTGCCACCAGCCATCATGATCAGACAGCACCCACAAGCGGTTATCGTCGAACACCGGCTGCTGAACCGAGCCTTCCGCCGGCACGCGCAAGGGCCGGGCAGCGGTCAGCGTTCCGGTCGCTCCGATGTCGCCCAGCCAGAGTTCACTGCGCAACCAGGGCATGTCCGGTAATTGCCAGGTTACCCAGGCGAGCCGTGTGCCGTCTCCGGATATAGCCGGGGCCCCGTAAAAATCCTGGCCGGCGTGCAGAACGTCAAGGCGCCCGTTGAGATCAATCGCGACCAGTTGCTGCTCGCCTCCTACGTCCCGAACCGCCAGCACCCGGTGGCGAATGGGGTCCGCAACCAGCCCGCCATAGGCCGCGGCCTGGCTCCGGGTTATCGGGCGGCTGCAGCACCGTTCCGGGTCCACCAGATGAATCTGCTGATCCTCGCTGACCACGAACACGCCGTCGGCCGAGGCCGTCACAGCACCCCCTCCGTATCCATTGATCCGGCTGCGGATGGCCAGACCGGGCACCGTCACCGGTCCGGGTCCGTTGCCGGTGAGCTGCCAGAGCCCGTTGGTGCCGGTGGCCGGATCACTCTGCAGCCAGAACAGCCGATGGTTACCCACCACCAGTTCGCCCCGCTGGGTATGGCCGGCGCAGGCATCGGCGGCACTGATCAGCTCTGTCTCCAGCGCGTCAGCCCCGGAAGAACAGTCGGGAGTTATCGGCATTTCGATAGGTCAGTCCACTGAGGCCGGCCGTGGCATGGTCGGCTGCTTTCCTGGCAGCCAGAATTCGATCATGGTAAGGCGATTTGCCGCAGACCGGGTCGGCGTTGTCGGCATTACCGGTCAGCAGGAACGCCTGGCAGCGGCAGCCGCCAAAGTCCTTCGCTTTCTCATCGCAGGAACGGCAGGGTTCCGGCATCCAGCGGTCACCCCGGTAGTGGTTGAAGCCCGGGCTGTCGTACCAGATGCCCTGCAGATCCAGCTCCCGGACATTGGGGAAGTCGATGGGCAGTAACCGGGCGCTGTGGCACGGCAATGCGGTGCCATCCGGAGCCACGGTCAGGAACAGGTTGCCCCAGCCGTTCATGCAGGCTTTCGGGCGCTCCTCGTAATAATCCGGGGTAACGAAGATCAGCTTCATGGGCGACCCGGAGGCGTCCAGACGCTTTCGATATCGATTCACTTCCTGCTCAGCCTGCACCAGTTGCGCTTTCGAGGGCATCAGCCCTTCCCGATTTTCAAACGCCCAGCCATAGTACTGGCAGGTGGCCAGTTCCACATAATCCGCCCCCAACTGCTCACACAGGGCCATGATGTTGTTCATCTGATGGATATTGTGACGGTGGATCACGAAGTTGAGCACCATGGGGTAACCCGCCTCCTTCACTGCCCGGGCCATGGCCAGCTTCTGGTCAAATGCCTTGCGGGAGCCGGCCACGGCGTTGTTGAGCTCCGGGTCAGAGGCCTGGAAGCTGACCTGGATATGATCCAGGCCGGCCTCGGCAAAGGCGTTCACCTTGGCGTCCGTCAGCCCCAGGCCGGAAGTAATCAGGTTGGTGTAGTAGCCCAACTGCCGGGCTTCGGCAATCAGCTCCGGCAGATCCGGGCGCACCAGGGGCTCGCCCCCGGAGAAGCCCAGTTGGGCCGCGCCCATGGCCCGACCCTGTCGCAGCACACTCACCCACTCCCCGGTGGTCAGCTCCCGTTCGGTCTGAGCAAAGTCCAGCGGATTGGAGCAATAAGGACACTGCAGCGGGCAGCGGTAGGTCAGTTCCGCCAACAGCCAGAGCGGTGGCCCCGCCTTGTGGGGGTTAACGGGTGCGTGGGCGTCGGAGTGGCTCATGACAGTTCAATCCAGTGTTGCTGACAGGCATCCCGGAGAAAGCCATTCACATCGTCCTCAAGGGAACCCGCGTCCGGAAACCGCTGTTCCAGAATGGCGACAATATCGGCCACGCGGTGTTGACCGTTTACCTCACTGAGAATGGCGCCGGCACTGCCGTTCAACTTCACCATGCCTTCCGGGTACAGCAGCACGTAACTGTCCTGAGCCGGTTCCCACTGGAACCGGAACCCCCGGCGAAAACGCGGAATCTGATCCATGGCAACCTCCATTACAATCCCCGGTGCCAGACCGGCTGGTCGGTGACCGTGTGGTAAGGCGGCGTACGGTGACCGTACGCCATGGTCATGGCGTCCAGCAGGGTCCAGAGAATATCCAGCTTGAATTGCAGGATCTCCAGGGCCCGAGCCTGCTGCACGTCGGTGGTGAAGTGATCCAGGGTGATGGTCAGGCCATGCTCCACGTCACGTCTTGCCTCCGACAGCCGCTTGCGGAAGTAGCGGTAGCCGTTCTCTTCGATCCATGGATAGTGGGCCGGCCAGCTGTCCAGCCGGGACTGGTGGATCTCCGGCGCGAACAGTTCGGTCAGGGAAGAGCAGGCGGCTTCCTGCCAGGTCGCCCGGCGGGCGAAGTTCAGGTAGGCGTCCACGGCAAACCTGACACCGGGCAGCACATGGCGCTGGTCAATCACCTCCTCCCGGGAAAGCCCCACCGCCTCGGCCAGGGACAGCCAGGCGTCGATCCCACCCACGTCACCGTCGTGGCCGTCGTGGTCCAGAATTCGCTGAAGCCAGAGCCGGCGCACACCGGCGTCCGGGCAGTTGGCCATGATCGCCGAGTCTTTCTGGGGAATCTTGATCTGGTAGTAATACCGGTTGGCCACCCAGCCGCGGATCTGTTCCGGCGTACATTGCCCGCCGTACATGGCTTTATGGTACGGGTGGTGGATGTGGTAGTAACGCCCTTTGTCCCGGAGGGCCTGTTCGAAGTCCGTGCGGTTCATGGCGGTGCTGGCTTTGGCGTTCATGGCGGTCCCGACAGGTCGATGTGCATGCCGTCCCACGACACCTCAATGCCGTGGCGGGTCAGTTCCGCGCGCTCCGGCGAGTCCTCATTCAGGATCGGATTGGTGTTGTTGATGTGAATCAGGATCTTGCGCGCCGCTGGCAGCGAATCGAGCACTTCAATCATGCCCCCGGGACCGCTCTGGGCCAGATGCCCCATGGCCTGGCCGGTCTTGCTGCCCACTTCCTGCCGGATCATTTCGTCGTCGTGCCAGACCGTGCCGTCCACCAGCAACACATCGGCTTTGCGCATCCAGCCCAGTATGCGCTGGTCGGGCTCACCGAGGCCCGGGGCATAAAGCACGCCCTGGCCGGTGCGGGTGTCCTTGAGGAATATGCCGATGTTGTCACCCGGGTGCGGGTTATCCCGGCGGGGTGAATAGGGGGGCGCGTTGCTCAGCAGCGGAAGGGCGGTGAGCTCAATGGACGGCGCGCAGGGAACGGTAAAGGGTGCCTGTTCAGACGCAGCTACCCGGCGCCAGTTCAGGCCGCCGTTCCAGTGCTTCAGCATGGTGAACAGCGGAAAGCCGCCACTGAGGTCTTCGTGCACCTGCTCGGTACACCAGACATCCACCGGCAACCCCTCGCGGAGCGATAACAGGCCGGTGGTGTGGTCCACCTGGCTGTCCATCAGCACAATGGCGTCGATGCCGGTATCCCGCCGTGCCCTGGCCGGCTGCATGGCGTCAAAAGACGCCAGTTGGGCGCGAATATCGGGAGAGGCGTTGAAAAGAATCCAGTGCTCACCGTCCTCACTGACAGTGATCGAAGACTGGGTACGGGCCCGGGCGTTCAGGGTGCCCTTGCGAAAGCCATCGCAGTTGGCGCAGTTGCAGTTCCACTGAGGGAAGCCACCGCCGGCCGCAGAGCCCAGAATGTGAATGTGCATGGCGGCACCTCCGGAACCAAAACGGCCAGCCCCATGGCGCCGGCCGTTTCAGCGTTCAGCGGTTGGCGAAGTACATGGTGACTTCGAAACCGATGCGCAGGTCTTCGTAGGTTGGTTTGGTCCACATAATGCTTACCTCTGTTGTCATGGTTGTTAGCGCATTGGGGTGAATTAGCGGCCAGGCCGATAACCCACGTTCCATCCTAGCGACGGAGCCCCGGCGCCCATATGGTACTTTGGCACTGTTTTGATGCCTCCGTGAGTAGCGGGCCCGTGTGGAGGGGCCCGGGTAACGCCTCGTTGCTCAGAAGAAACCCAGCGGGTTGGTGTCGTAGCTCACCAGCATGTTCTTGGTCTGCTGGTAATGATCCAGCGCCATCTTGTGGGTCTCACGCCCAACACCGGACTTCTTGTAACCACCAAAGGCCGCATGCGCCGGGTAGGCATGGTAGCAGTTCATCCATACGCGACCGGCCTGGATGGCGCGGCCCATGCGGTAGGCCCGGTTGGTGTCGCGGGTCCAGAGACCGGCCCCCAGACCGAACTCGGTATCGTTGGCAATCGCCAAGGCTTCGGCTTCGTCCCTGAAGGTGGTCACGCCCACCACCGGGCCAAAGATTTCCTCCTGGAATACGCGCATCTTGTTGTTGCCCTTGAACAGGGTCGGCTGGATGTAGAAGCCATTGTTGAACTCAACGCCAAGATCTTCGCGGTCGCCGCCGGTCAGCACCTCGGCACCCTCTTCCTTACCGATTGCCAGGTAGGACATGATCTTGTCGAACTGCTCCTTGCTGGCCTGGGCACCCACCTGAACGTCGGTATCCAGCGGGTTGCCACGCTTGATCTTCTTGGTGCGCTCAACCACCTTGGCCATAAACTCGTCGTACATATCCTCCTGCACCAACGCGCGGGACGGACAGGTGCAGACTTCGCCCTGATTGAAGAACGCCAGTACCAGGCCTTCCACACACTTGTCGACGAATTCCGGCTCGCCCTTCATCACATCGGAGAAGTAGATGTTGGGCGATTTGCCACCCAGTTCCACCGTGGACGGAATGATGTTTTCGGCGGCGCACTTGAGGATGTGCGATCCGACCGGCGTGGACCCGGTGAAGGCAATCTTGGCGATCCGCTTGCTGGAAGCCAGGGCCTGACCCGCCTCGATGCCATAGCCGTTCACGATGTTCAGAACACCCGGTGGTAACAGGTCGCCGATCAACTCCATCAGCACCAGAATGCTGGCGGGGGTCTGTTCGGCCGGTTTCAGTATGGTGCAGTTGCCCGCCGCCAGACAGGGGCCCAGCTTCCAGGCCGCCATCAGAATCGGGAAGTTCCAGGGAATGATCTGGCCGACCACGCCCAGGGGTTCATGGAAATGATAGGCCACGGTGTTGGCGTCGATTTCGCCCATATGGCCTTCCTGGGCCCGGATGCAGCCGGCGAAATAGCGGAAATGGTCCGCGGCCAGGGGAATGTCGGCGTTCAGGGTCTCGCGAACCGCCTTGCCGTTATCCCAGGTTTCGGCCACCGCCAGCAGTTCCAGGTTGGCCTCAATGCGGTCGGCAATTTTCAGCAGGATGTTGGAGCGCTCCTGCACCGAGGTTTTGCCCCAGGCCGGCGCCGCCTTGTGCGCCGCATCCAGCGCCAGCTCGATATCCTCGGCCGAGGACCGGGGAATCTCACAGATCACGTCACCGGTAACGGGCGTGATGTTGTCGAAATACTGGCCTTTTACCGGGGCGACCCATTCGCCACCGATGTAATTTTCATAACGGGATTTGAAGGAGACGACAGAGCCTTCCTTGCCAGGTTGTGCGTAGATCATGGTCTCGACCTCTTGTTGTGTTTGTCGCAGAACAACGCGGACTTTCGCGTTTACCTGTTCAATGTAGACCCCAAACCTCCGGAGGTGAATCGTGCGATGGAGGCGAAAATCTCCTCCCTTGGTAGTAGATAGCCCCGGTTCCGGGTCGCCAGCCTTTTATTGCCGCACATTCACCGGTGCCTGAACACAAAAGGGGCCGCCCGGAGGCAGCCCCTTTTTAGCCGGCAGGGCACCGGCCCTCTTTCAGGGATCAGTTGCTGGCAACGCGATCCTTCGGCAGCTTGAAGGTCCAGACCATACCGCCCTGGTTGAAGTCCTTCACCACCTTGGCCACTTCGCCACCCCAGAGCGGCACCGCGCCACCCCAGCCGGAAGCGACAGAGACATACTGCTCGCCGTCCATGCTCCAGGTGACCGGCGTCCCCACCACACCGGAACCTGTGTTGAACTTATACAGTTCCTCGCCGGTCCTGGCATCAAAGGCCTTCAGATAACCTTCCGGCGTACCGGTGAAGACCAGGTTGCCAGCGGTGGTCATAACACCACCCCACAACGGTGCAGTGTTCTCGTACCGCCAGACTTCTTTACCGGTTTTCGGATCGATGGCGCGCAGAACGCCGATATAGTCATCGTTGGTCGGCTTGATGGTGAAGCCGGCGCCCAGATAGGCCGCGCCTTTCTTGTAGGACACCGGCTCGTTCCAGATGTCCATGGACCATTCGTTAGACGGCACATAGAACAGGCCGGTTTCCTGGTTGTAAGCCATGGGCATCCAGTTCTTGCCACCCAGGAACGCGGGCTGGGCAACCACAGGCTCGCCTTTGGTGCCCTCTGTAGCGGAGGGATCACCCGGGCGACCACCCTCGGCGAAGATCGGGCGACCGGTCTCGGGATCCAGGCCCTTGGCCCAGGTGATCTTGTCGACAAACGGGAAGCCACGGATAAAATCGCCGTTCTCGCGGTTCAACACATAGAAGAAGCCATTGCGGTCCGCAGTGGCAGCAGCGTGAATGGTTTTGCCATTTTCCTGATAGTCAAAGGAAATGAGCTCGTTAACACCATCATAATCCCAGCCGTCATGAGGCGTGGTCTGAAAATGCCATTTGATGCTGCCGTCGTCCGGATCAATGGCCAGACGGGATGACGAGAACAGGTTATCCCCCGGGCGCAGGTGCGAGTTCCAGGGCGCCGGGTTGCCGGTACCGAAGAACAGGGAATCGGTGGTCCGGTCGTAGGTGCCGCCAAGCCACGGAGCCGCGCCGCCATTTTTCCACATATCGCCAGGCCAGGTGACACCGGCCTTGCCGCCGGAAATGCCGTTTTCGATGGCCTTGCCATCCTTGTAAACATAACCCATATGGCCCTCAACGGTCGGGCGGGTCCAGAGCTTTTCACCGGTGTTCGGGTCGTAGGCTTCAACCTTGCCGACAATCCCGAACTCACCGCCGGAAACACCGGTGATCAGCTTGCCCTTGACCACAATCGGGGCCGCGGTAATGGCGTATCCGGCCTGGTAATCCGCCACTTCCTTGATCCAGACGGGCTTGCCCGTGTCCTTGTCCAGCGCGACCAGCTTGGCGTCCAGGGTGCCGAAAATCACCTTGTCGTCGTACAGGGCGACGCCCCGGTTGACCACATCGCAACAGGGCATGATGCCGTCGGGCAGGCGCGCGTCGTACTGCCAGATTTCCTCGCCGGTTCTGGCGTCAATGGCATACACCCGGGAATAGGAGGCGGTGACGTACATCACACCATCCTTGATCATCGGCTGGGATTCCTGGCCGCGCATTTTCTCGCTGCCGAAGGAAAAGGCCCACACCGGCTGCAAGTACTGGATGTTTTTGGTCGTCAGGTCGTCCAGAGTACTGAAGCGTTGACCCTGGGTGCCCATGCCGTAACTGACGATATCACCCGGCGTCTTGTGATCATTCATGATGTCTTCGTCGGTGACCGCCTGGGCCCCGTAAGACACCGCCAGCGCCAGCACACTGGCGGCAATGCGAATCCCGAACTTGTTCGATCTCATGGTTGCGCTCTCCAATTCTCTTGTTTTCTGTTTCAGGGCGAACCGGGAAGGTTTCCCGCCTCTGCAGTGATTCTTCGCGTTGCGGCAACAACCAACAATTACCCCCCGGAACAGGTTTTCTCATCACTTGGTCGTACTACCTGCCCTCGGCACGGGCGATGGCCTCATCACCCAGGAATTCCCGGTAATACTGGGGCACGCTGTAACGGAGTGCCCGATCCGCCAACATTGCACTGAGTTCACCGGACGTCACCATCTCGCCGATGATAGCCTCCAGCTCGTAACCCAGTTGCCGGTGGGTATGCTTGACGGCCATGCCGATGTCCCAGACCTGCTTGCCGATGCCCGGGAAGCCATTGCCGGCGGCTCGGAACCGGGCGTTTTTCGGCTTGGCGAGCTCATGATCAATCTCCGCCCGCATGCCCATCACGGCACTGACCTCACCCTCGCGCATGGCCCGGAAGGCATCCCGCACATTGGCATAATGCCGCACCTGCTCACGCAGCCGGCCGCGCAGGCCGGAACTCAGGTAAAAATCCGGCAGGGTGTCGACTTCCACGCCGATGGGGTGGTACTGAAAGACCGCCACGGTGTCGACGCTGTCGAGCTTGTCGGGGTTGAAGGCAATCTGCCAGGTTTCCTGCTGGTAGGGACCGAACAACACCACCTGCTCATTGATGTACTCGCCGGTGGAATCCTGCATGTAGGCGTATTGCTTGTCGTAGGGCACCCGCATCATCACATCGGCAAGCCGTCGCTTGGCCAGGTAATGCCCTTTCCAGACGTTATTGCGCAGGTCGTCGCCCAGGGTTTCATCGGGCACAATCCAGTGCACCCGAAACTCCACGCCCAGGGCCCTGGCCATCCGTTTGCCAATCTCCACATCAATCCCCCTCGGCTCACCATTCACCTGATAGGAATAGGGCGGGAAATTTTCGTACACCCCCACCTTCAGGTAACCGGAGTCCAGGATAATGTCGTAGGTCCGGTCGGCCGGTCGGTTGAGCAGGGCGTCTCCGTCGTCCAGCCCCTGCGCCAGGGCCACCTGGCACAGCAGCCAGAGTGCGCAAACCCGAGTCAACAGTTTCATCATGCGTGCCCCCAACGACAGTGGGCCAGCCCTTGGGCCGGCCCGGATTCAGGTGTGGTTAACAGTCACGCCGCAGCCATTCATTCCGGCTTGGGCAGCGATTCCACATAGGTCCGGATGGCCCAGATGGCGTTCTGGTCCAGGGTTTTCTTCCACGACGGCATACCACGGTCGGTGCCGTTCAGAACCCGACCCATGTAGTACTCATCGTCCCATTCGGTCAGCTCCCGAAGGTCGGGGGTGAGGCCGCCTGACATCGCCCGGATGCCGTGGCAGCCGGCACAGTTCCCGGCGTAGGCGCTCTCACCCACCTTGATGGCCTGGGCATTGAACTTGCCGTACTCGTTTCCTTCCCGGAAGGGATTGACCGACCGGACCTCATCGCCCAGCTCCGGCAGATTGCCCGTATCCACGGGCTGGGGCGTTACGTTGCCGTGGGCCATTACCAGGCCCGCCATGCCCAGCCAGGCCATTGAAATCAGTGCTCTCAGTGAAAAGGAAGTTGCCATTGTTGTTACCTCTGGTTTGATCCCGTGCGCTGGCGGTTGGTGTCTTTGACTCTTGTTGCGTGGTATCCGGTGCCAACTTGCTCACCTCCAAGTCTAGGAATCCCGGCCTGCGATCCGAATGCCACTTTGGAGGTTTTGATCTAGTTCCTTGGTAGTAACCAGAGGGAGTGAACGGACAAATCTCATCCTTTAGTACCGATGGATTCCTACTTTCTGAATATTTCCGCCCGCCAACCGCTTCTCTAAGCTCAGGACCAAAGGCTGTTAAAAAGGAGCGGGTTTATGGTTCGGTACTGTCAGCAGTTTCAGTACTGCCTGAGGGCTCTGTCCATCGTGCTGGTCGCCTGCGCTCTTTCCTCTGGCGCCGCGGCACAGAATCTCGAGGTCCGTATCGGGTACATCCAGTGGACGCCGGACCCAGGTCCCGTCCTGTCCAATGTGATTCCCGAGCCGGAAGACGCCGGCCTTCGGGGCGCCGAACTGGCCCTTGCAGACAACAACACCACCGGCAAATTCCTGGGCCAGAGCTATACGCTGGAACACCAGGCCGCCGATTCGGAAGCGGCCGCCGTGGAGGCATTCAAGGCCCTGCAACGGAGCGGCGTCGGTCTGTTTGTGGTCAACGCCCCTGCCAGCACGGTTCAGGCGCTGATGGGCGCTTCCGGGGAACGGACCCTGGTGTTTAACGCCGGTGCCAGGGATGATGCCCTGCGCACCTCGGCATGCCACCCCAACCTGCTGCACAGCATCCCCAGCTACGCCATGCTCACCGACGCCCTCGGCCAGTGGCTGAACCAGAGGCGCTGGAACGACCTGTTCCTTATCACCGGGCCAACCCTGGCCGACCGATCCTGGGCCAGTGCTTTTCGCCGCTCAGCCAAACGCTTCGGCCTGGAGATTGTCGAAGACAAGCCCTGGACCTTTGACGCCGACCTGCGTCGCACGGCGTCGAAGGAACTGCCATTGTTTACCCAGGCCAACGACTACGACGCCGTGGTCGTGGCCGACGTGCGCGGGGATTTCGGTGAATACGTGCCGTTCAATACCTGGCTGCCAAGGCCGGTGGTGGGCACCCAGGGCATGATGCCGGTGGCCTGGCATTTCGTGGTGGAAAACTGGGGCGCGGCGCAGTTGCAAAACCGCTTTCGCGAGATGGCCCGTCGTGAAATGAACAGCGAGGACTACGCGGCCTGGGCCGCCATTCGCTCGATCGGCACTGCAGTCACGGAGCTGGGTAGCGCAACCCCCGAGAACGTCCGCAACTTCCTGTTCAGTGACCACTTCCAGTTGGCCGCCTTCAAGGGCCGCAAGCTCACCTACCGCGACTGGAACGGCCAGTTGCGCCAGCCAATCCCGCTGGTGCACCCCCGGGGGCTGGTCGCGCGCGCCCCGTTTGAAGGCTTCCTGCACCCGAACACCACCATGGACACGCTTGGCTTCGACAAGCCCGAGAGCAGGTGCCGGATTAATGGCTAACCGCGGTGGCGGCGTGTTTTCAAAACAACAAGGAGCAACCCCATGACAACCCTGTTCAGACACACGGCCCTGGCCGTGATGATCGGCCTATCGACACCAGCCCTGGCCAGCCTGGCCTATGTGTCCAACGAGAAGGACAACACCCTGTCGGTGATTGACACCGAATCCCTGGAGGTGGTCGATACCATCGACGTGGGCGCCCGCCCCCGGGGCATCCTGCTGTCGAAGGACCACACCAGGCTGTATATCTGTGCCAGCGACGACGACACCGTGCAGGTGCTGGACCTGGCGACCCGCAAGATCATCGACACCCTGCCCTCGGGCGAGGACCCGGAGCAGTTCGCGCTACACCCCAACAACAGGCACCTGTACATCTCCAACGAGGACGACGCCATCGTGACCGTGGTGGATGTCACCAGCAAAAACGTACTCGCCCAGATCGATGTGGGTATCGAGCCGGAGGGCATGGCAGTGAGCCCCGATGGCAAATGGGCCGTCAACACCAGTGAAACCACCAGCATGCTGCACTGGATCAACACCGAGACCTTCGAGATCGAGAAGAACATCGTGGTTGGCCAGCGCCCGCGCCACGTGGAATTCAGCAAAGACAGCAAGATCGCCTGGGCCTCCGCGGAAATCGGTGGCACCGTGCACATCATTGACGTGGACAACCTCCAACAGATCCACGAGCTATCCTTCCGGGTACCGGGCGTGAACCAGGACCGGGTGCAACCGGTGGGTATCGAGCTGACCTCCGATGGCAAATACGCCTTCGTGGCTCTCGGGCCGTCCAACCATGTGGCGGTGGTGGATGCGAAGACCTATGAGGTGCTGGATTATCTGCTGGTGGGCAGCCGGGTGTGGCAACTGGACCTGGACAAGGACGAGAAGCACCTGTTCACCACCAACGGCGTCTCCGGTGACATCTCGGTGATCGATGTGGAGGATATGAAGGTGATCAAATCCATCAAAGTCGGCCGCTACCCCTGGGGGGTGGTGATCGATCCGACGTCATGACCCTTGAAGCCAGCCATCTCAGCTTCCGCTATGGCGACAAGCCAGTGCTCAGGGAGGTCAGCTTCGCGCTGACCCCTGGCCGTTTTCATGCCCTGCTGGGTCCCAACGGCGCGGGCAAGTCCACTCTGTTCGGTCTGCTCACCCGGCTGCTGGCCTTGCAGCAGGGCGATACCCTGCTGGCAGGGCAATCCCTCAGGAAACAACCGGCTGACGCCATGCGCCAGATCGGCGTGGTGTTCCAGCAGAATGCCCTGGATCTGGACCTGACGGTGCGCCAGAACCTCCAGTACCACGCTGCACTGCACGGCCTCTCTCGCAAAGAGGCCCAAAAGCGCGGTGACCGCGAGCTGGAACGCTTCCGGTTACTGGACCGGGCCAACGAGGCGGTGCGCCAGCTCAACGGTGGTCATCGCCGGCGGGTGGAGATTGCCCGGGCCCTGCTCCATGAACCTTCCCTGTTGTTGCTGGATGAGCCCACCGTGGGCCTGGATGTCGCCAGTCGCAAGGCACTCAACGAACACGTACGCACGTTATGTGACGAGGATGGCCTGACCGTCCTCTGGGCCACGCACTTGATTGAGGAGGTTCGTCTGGACGACCGGGTGTTGATCCTGCATGAAGGCAAACTGCTGGCCGACGGCGCGGGCCATGACATCTGCCAGGCGGAAGGTACCCGCGACCTGGCCGAAACCTTCCATTCCCTGACCGGAGCCGACTGAAATGAATGCAGCGCACTACTGGCATTGTTTTGTGGGTATCCAGACCCGGGAATGGTTGCGTTTCTGGCAGCAGCGCACCCGGTTTGCCAGTGCGCTGGTCCGGCCGCTGCTGTGGCTGGTGGTGTTCGCCGCCGGGTTCCGGGCGGTGCTCGGGATTTCCATTATTCCGCCCTACCAGACCTACATCACCTACGAGACCTACATTGCGCCCGGTTTGTGCGGGATGATCATCCTGTTCAACAGTATGCAGGGCGCCCTGTCCATGGTGTATGACCGGGAATTGGGCAGCATGCGGGTGCTGTTGATGAGTCCGCTGCCGCGACCGTTCCTGCTGGTAACCAAGCTGCTGGCCATGGGGGTGGTATCGGTGGGACAGGTGTATGTGTTTCTGCTGCTGGCGTTGCTGGTGGATGTGGAGCCGCCGGTGTGGGGCTATCTGGCGGTGTTGCCGGCGTTGCTATTAACCAGCCTGATGCTCGGTGCCCTGGGGCTGCTGATTGCCACCTGGATCAAGCAGTTGGAGAATTTTGCCGGGGTGATGAACTTTGTCATCTTCCCAATGTTCTTTATGTCCTCGGCGCTGTATCCCCTGTGGAAAATGGACGAAGCCAGTCCGTGGCTTTACTGGGTCTGCCAGTTCAATCCGTTTACCCATGCGGTGGAAGCCATCCGGTTTTCGCTGTACCTGGAGTGGAATCCGCTGGCCTACGGCATTACCGCGGGCATGACGGTGGTTCTGGCGTTACTGGCTACGGCCGGCTTCCGCCCCCAACGTACGAAAATACTTGGCAACAAACCCGCGTAAACACGCTCAAACCAACCGCCACCAGGCTGGCCTCATCCCCGAATCACTTCACGCTGCAAATGTTATGTTATAACATGATAAGCATGGAACGGCGCGACGCATAACCGCTGGATGCATACATCAGCCCGAACGGTTCGAGCACGGCCGTTACACGTCAATCAGATGAGTTGAAACCACCCATGGAAGACCATCCAGAACTTATTCCCACTCACCTGGTGCTGGGCTTTCTCGGCGCGGGCAAGACCACGGCCATTCGACACCTGCTGAAACAGAAACCGGAAAACGAACATTGGGCAGTGCTGGTGAATGAATTTGGAGAAGTTGGTATCGATGGTGCCTTTCTGTCCAATCAGGGGGTGGCTGTCAAGGAAGTCCCCGGCGGCTGCATGTGCTGCGTTTCCGGGCTGCCAATGCAAATTGGCCTTAACAGCCTGATCAACTTCTCTCGTCCGGATCGGCTGTTTATCGAGCCCACCGGGTTGGGCCACCCGGCCCAGGTGATCGAGACGCTGACCGGCGAGTTTTATCGGGATGTCTTGTTCCTGTCGGCATCAGTCTGCCTGGTTGACCCCCGCCGCCTGGAAGACCCGCGTGTGCTCGCCAGCCGCCAGTTCCACGATCAGGTCGCGGTGGCGGATGTGCTGGTCGCGAGCAAGGCAGACCTTTGCACGTCGGAGCAACTGGCCCATTTCGATACCTGGGCGAACACCTGGCAACCCGCGAAACGGCGCGTCGAACACATCCGCGAAGGCCAGCTCCCGCTGACGTGGCTGACTGGCCGTTCGGATGGCCTGGCCTCACATTTCCCCGACAGTCACCACCATCACCATGGTGAGACTCTGGCGGAGAAGCCCTCACTGGCCGATGCGCCCTGGCAGTATTACTGCAACCAGGGCGACGGCTTCACCAGTGTCGGCTGGCGGGCGCACCAGGATCTGCTGTTTGATCCGCTGGCGCTGCAAAGCCTGGCCAGTGATGCCTGCTTTGAACGCTTCAAGGGTGTGGTACGAACAACGAGGGGCTGGTGGATGCTCAATGCGGTTGATGGCGCCCTGACGCTTCTGGATACGGAACCGGCCGATGAGTCCAGACTTGAGATTATCAGCCGGAAGCTGGAGCCGACTGAGCTGGATCAGCGACTTCGCGCAACCCTGGCGAGCGCTGGTCACCACCCGACGATGGGCAGGTAAACGCAAGGCCGCCTCTATTCGATTGATCTGTCCGTTCAGGGCTCAGGCAGTCAGTTCCGGCGTTCGCAATTGCCCCAGCCGTTCTTGTAGCTGGCCGGGCTCGCCAATCGCATCGTCCCATTGTAACCGGGCCGGTTTACCGTCGAGATACCAGAGGCGGTTCGCCAGGACCTCTGCGTCTGCTCCGTCATGAGTAACGCAAATCATCGCCATGCCGGGATTGGCATCGAGGATGTCGGCGATCAATGCCTTAAGCCCGCTGACCATCACCGGATCAAGGGAGGCAAACGGCTCATCCAGTAACAGCAAGTCAGGCTTCACCGCCAGGCACCGTGCCAGGGCAGCCCGTCTCGCCATACCAAGAGACAGCTGATCTGGCAGATAGTGACCGTAACCGGTAAGACCCACCTGACCCAACAGGTTTTCCGCCTCCTGGTCGCCGGCGCCAACCAAACGGAGGTTCGCATGCAAGCTTCGCCAGGGCAGCAGACGGTGCTCCTGGAACAGGTAGCCAATCCGCACGCGTTCCCGGCCGATAATGGCAGTATCCGGTAACGATTTATCGAGGCCGGCAATGGCATTCAACAACGTGGTCTTGCCGATACCGGAAGGGCCCAGCAGGCAGATGCGGTCGCCGCGCGCCACGGTGGCGACGATTTCCCCCAGCACCGGCTGGCCAAAATCACGGCCGGCGATTCTGAGCTCAAGCATGGGCGGCCTCCGGTTGGCGCCAACGGCTGGCGCGGCGTTCGAGGGGCTGGAGAATGGCCAGCTCAATGAGTTGAACCACAACGATAAAGGCCAGGCTGTAGGCGAGGATGGCGGCCACGTCGAACACCTGGAAGGCCATGTGCAGCTGGAAACCGACGCCGCTGGAGCGGCCCAGCAGTTCGACCACCAGGACGATTTTCCAGATCAGCGCCAGGCCACCCCGGGTGGCGGCCATCAGGTAGGGAAACAGTTGCGGTACCCAGACCTCGCTGAACCTCTGCCAGCGGGTGAAGTCGTAGACTGTGGCCATGTCTTCAAGCCGATAGTCCAGGCTGCGGGCCCCTTCCCGGAGGGTGACGGCAACATTGGGCACCTTGTTGATGACCACCGCCATCACCGCCGCCGTTTCCACCAGGCCAAACCAGACGTACATCAGGATGATGGTGACCAGGGCCGGCAGATTGAGCAGCAGTACCAGCAGGGGGTCAAACAGGGCATTGCTCAGGGCAGACCGGCCCATGGTCAGGCCGATGGCGGTGCCCAGGGTCATGGCCAGGAAGAAGGCGATCAGGACGCGCCTCAGGGTGGCCCCCAGATGATGCCAGAGTTCGCCGCTGGCGGCCTCCTGCAGCAGGGTATGGAGCACGGCCACCGGGGTCGGTAGCAACGGCGACTGCAGTCCCCAGGCGATGACGGCCCAGAGCATCAGGATGGCGGGCAACACCACCCAGTAACTCCAGACCGGCGGGCGGCCCAGCCCGGCGCTGGCCGGATTCACGGCGGGCTCCGGTAGAACAGGGCCGTGGGCATGACCTGCTTCGGACCGGTACCGGTCAATGCCAGCAACCGTTGCAGGTCGGCCAGGCGCCGGTCGGTCAGGGGCATCGGCGTACCGGCGATGAATCCGGCTCGCAGGGCATCGAATACACCGGGGGGCGGATCGCCCATCAGCGGTCGCAGGCGCTGCCAGTGCGAGGGCCGGGCCGCCAGTTCGGCCTTTGCGGCTGAGAGGGATCGTGCGAAGCGGTCAATCAGTGGTTTATGTTCCTGCGCCCAGGGCATCGGAAACACATAACCAAGTACCGGCAGGTTCCTGTCCAGCGCCAGCGCCGCCAACAGATCGGCCATGCCAAAGGCCGACCGCCAGTCGCCCTCGCCCTTGAGCCGGGCCGCAAAGTGCCAGTAGGTGACAATGGCATCGAGCTGGCCCCGTTTCAGCGCCTGGCTGAGCAGTGGCGGCGCGGCGTACTGGACCTGCGTGGACGCGGCGAGTTCGATCCCCTGGCCGGCTGCCACTTGCTGCAACAGCACCCAGCCTTTGCTGTCCGGCCCGCCGGCAACGCCGATCCGCAATCCCTTCAGATCCGCCACGTCGTCGACCGGGGACGAGCCTGCCACGATAATATCGCCGATCTGCGAGGAAAACGGCACGTAGAGATAAGGGCTTCCCGCGTCGAACCGGGCCTGGACCCAGAGCAGGTCGGCCACGGCGCCGTTGACCGAGCCGCTGGTGACCGCCAGGTGCGACGCTGGCAGGTTGGCGACCGGGATCAGTTTCAGGTGATAGCCGTTTTTCCGATCCAGTTGCCGGTGCCTCAGATGATCCAGTTCCCAATGGGCGGTACCAAACTGCAACACACTGACCGACAGGGTCGGCAGCGAGTCGTGCCGGCCAGCGGCAACGGCTGGCGTCAGTGGCACAAGACACAGGAGTAGCAGAGCGGCCAGCGCCCCGCGCAGGGGTTGAGGTGGTGGTTGTCGGTTCATGGATCCACCATACGAACCCCGGAGGCGCACAAGAATAGTACTTTGGTGCCTGTTTTTTGGTGCGATGGTCGCATTCAACCCGGGTCCGGTATCGCGTGTAATGAAATCATCACAATAATAATCGGAGGCCGACATGATGACCGAGCCCAATGCCGCACTCTCTAACGCATTCTCTAACGCACTCTCTGCCAAAAACAGCTATCCTGCTTCCGAAAGCAGCTATCATGCTTCCGACAACCACGACCATGAACCGGAAGCCATGCCCGACACTGACGCCACACAGGCAGAGACTTTCATGGAGCCGGCCTACAAGATCCTGATCGCTGACGACCACCCGCTGTTCCGGGAGGCTATCAGCAGCGTGATTGCCTCCGGCTTCGGGGGCAGCGAGATCATCGAAACCGCCGACCTGGACAGCGCCCTGGAGATCACCCGCAACAACGACGATCTGGACCTGATCCTGCTGGATCTCAACATGCCCGGTATGCACGGGCTCAATGGCCTGATCACCCTGCGCAATGAGGCGCCGACCATTCCCGTGGTGATTGTCTCCGCCGAAGAAGACAAGCAGGTGGTACTCCAGGCCATCACCTACGGCGCGGTGGGCTTCATCACCAAATCGTCCCCCCGGGCGCAGATGACCGACGCTATCCAGCAGATTCTCAACGGCAACGTGTATCTGCCCTCGGACATCATCCGTACCGGCAAGGAAAGCAATACCCGACGCAGCCGCCATGACGACAACCCGATCTCACCAGAACTGCTGAACTCCCTCACCCGCCGGCAGTTGCTGGTGCTGGAGCGCATGTCCAAGGGGGAGTCCAACAAGCAGATCGCCTACAACCTGAACATCGCCGAGACCACGGTGAAGGCCCATGTCTCCGCGATTCTCCGCAAACTCGGGGTGCACAACCGGGTGCAGGCCATACTCTCGGCCAGCGATGTGGACTTCAGTCAGTACCTGAAACGCTGACCGGTAAGTTGTCAGTGGCAGGATCCACGTTAGTTCAGCAGGCGGATCAGCTCGGGAACGGACACACCCTGATCGTCAACTGACGCGTAGAGGTCGCCAACCGCATCGGCGATGCCCTGTGCGCTTCCAAGGTCCTGAACCATGGTCCGGTAATAACCTATGTCCTTGTTGGCGTTGGCGACGCTGAACCGGAAACCGGACGGGTCATCACGCTCAATGTAGGGGCGCAGTCGCTCCAGAATCACCCCGCCGCCACCGCCGTTGCCCAGAACCTCCAGCAGCGAGCCGTCATCAATTCCCGCCCGGCGCGACGCGACCACGGCTTCCGCCAGTACGGCGGTGAAGCCCAGAGAGACAAAATTGTGCAGGAGTTTCAGCGTATGGCCTGCCCCCACGTCGCCGGCATGAGTGATCGTCTCCGCGAAACTCTCCAGTACCGGCAACATGTTGGCAAACAGCGCCTCGGGAGCGCCCACGATCAGATTCAGTCGCCCTTCCTCCGCTTCTTTCGGCGTGCGCGTCATGGCGGCATCCATGAATCGTCCCCCGGCTTCGGTCACGCGTCTGGCAACGTCCGACGTCGAACCAGGCAGGGCCGTGGAACAGTCGATCACTACAGTGCCGGGTCTCAGCCCTTCCAGTACGCCGCCGGCGTCGAAAAGTACGGCATTTACCTGAGGCGATCCGGTTACACAGAGGATCACAACGTCGGCGTTTCGGGCCACGTCGCGACCACTCTCCAAGGGCGTGGCGCCGTCCGACAGCAGGTCATCAACGGGTTGATTACCGGGATGATTCAGAAACCCCAGGTGATGACCGGAACGCAGCAGGCTCCGGGCTATGCCATGGCCCATCAGGCCGACGCCGATAAGGCCAACGCGATACGTCTGTGACATCTCATTACTCCCCCAGGCAGATTGGTTGATCGCTATCCATGCCGAATGGCGACGGTCTTGATGCGGGTAAAGCTGCGCAGGCCCTCGAAGCCCTTTTCGCGGCCGTGTCCGGAGCGCCCTACGCCACCAAACGGCAGTTCGATGCCCCCGGCGGCACCATAGTTGTTGACGAATACCTGGCCACTTCGAATCTGTTTTGCCAGCCGCCATTGTCGCCCTCCGTCCGCGGTCCACACGCCCGCACACAGGCCGAATGCCGTCGCATTGGCCTGGGCCAGCGCCTCGGATTCCCCGGTAAAGCGCTGCACCACCAGAACCGGCCCGAACAGTTCTTCCCGCAGCACCTCATGGCCATCCGGAATATCCGTCAGTATCTGAGGCACGACAAAGTGGCCGCCCGCCGATGCAGTCTCCGCCAGATAACCTTTGGCCAGCACCCGGACCCCATCGGCGCGCGCTGCCGCCAGTCTTGATTCAAGCACCGACTTCTGCCGGGCGTTAATC
>CBIHLH010000030.1:0-31192 GCA_966210405.1 uncultured Marinobacter sp. | reverse complement strand
GACAATAATAAGGAAAATCCATAACGCAACCGCATAGTTTTCTACCCAAATACCGATACTCATGGGTATTTGACTTAATGTCAGCATGCGACTGAACAACACGGCTCCGATGGCGATCAGGAAAATGGAGGCAGTGCTCTGGACGGTTTCAGCCACGGCTTCCTTCATGGCCGGCCAGCTGAAAGATCCCTGGACAGAGGAAGCGATCACGGCAATGAACGCACCAAAGGCGCCCGCCTCCGTGGCAGTTACCGTGCCGGTATACAATCCCCCGACCACGCCAGCCACAATGACGGGTAACGGCCAGGATTTCGCCAGTAACCGAAATTTCTCACGGGTGTCGAATACATCATCAGTGCGAGGAGCAAGGCCGGGGTTAAGACGGACCCGCACAATAACCAGCGTGGCGTACGCGACCATGGTCAACAGGCCCGGGAGGATGCCTGCCATCAGTAACTGGCCAACAGACGCCTCCATGAAAACAGCGTAAAGAACGAACGGAATGCTCGGCGGTATAAACGCCCCCAAAGTTCCGGAAGCCGCAACCACACCGGTCGCCAGCCCGGGATCGTACTTCGCACGCAACATTTCGGGAACCGCCAGGCGAGACATTGCCCCCGCCATTGCCACGCTCGAACCGCTGGCAGCAGCAAAGCCAGCACTGGACACATTGGTGGCAATCGCAAGACCGCCGGGCAGGAAACTCAGCCAGGCGCGACCGGCATCGTAGAGTGTACGGGTCAGCCCCGTGTGAAACGCTATGGCTCCCATAAGTATAAACATCGGGATCGCGGTGAGCGACCAGTGAGCAACAAACTGATAGGTCGTCGCTCCCATCAGCGAGAACGCTGCACCTTGCCCTCGAAGCCACCAAATTCCGGTAAAAGCAGCCAGGCCCAGCGCCACTCCAATAGGCAGCCGCAGGGCCAGCAGGAGCAACAACAAACCAATACAGAACAAACCAATGTCAACTGGACTCACAACGTCCCCTCCCGCTTCCTGAGCACAGTCGCCACAAACCGATACAACCAATACAGCGAAGCCAGCATGGCAAAGAATATTCCAGTCAATGCGAGCCAGCGCGACGGCCAGATGGACAACTCCACAACGATAGCGTCAACCGTTTCGCTCCGGTTCCAGCTGCGAACGGCCTGCAAATACAATCCGTAGGAAAAAATAGCGAAATAGACGGTGATGGCTAGCAAACCAATGCCATCAACAAATTGCCGGACCCTGCCCGTAAGGAACTGTGCGATCACATCAACACGAATATGGACATCGTCGACGGTGCAGGAAAAAATTCCGACAAAAACGCCGGCCACCATGTAGTAGTACGTCACTACCTCCATGGTTCCTGGAATGTGCAGCCCAAAACACACCCTGAGCAGCACCTCCGCAGTCACGTGCAACATCATCAAAACCGTCAGAACGCCAACCGCAACCGCCGCACTCTTACTGATCTTCTTCAACCAGGCACCCATACACGCCTCCATCACCGGACTTTGAGAATCACTTTGCCCACCGCATGTCGGCTAACCACACAGCCAATAGCGTGCTTGACGTCTTCAAGCTCAAATAGCTGGGGTTCCACCATATTGAGTTTGTCCTCCGCGGCACCATTGAAAAGCCAGCCCATCAGGGCACGGATGCGGGCAGAAAACTCATGACGACGATCCTTGGTGCCCCAACCGATATATTCGGAAAAATTCACACCATGCAAGCTGATGTTTTTCACCAGGAGCAGGTTCACCGGTGCTTGGGGGATTGTTCCACTGGCAAACCCCAGCGATAAGATGCCGCCCCCAACCGCAGTGCAACGAATCAGGCGTTCGAACGCCTCACCACCCACTGGATCAAATACCAGATCGACACCACGCCCTTTTGTTTCAGATCTGACGACATCAAGCAGATCCCGCTCACCGTAATGAATAAGCACATCAGCACCCGCCTGCCGCGCAGCGTCTAATTTGGCGTTGGAGCTGGCAGCCGCAAAAACCACGGCGCCTCTCAGTTTCGCCACCTGAACTGCGGCAAGTCCCAAGGCACCGCCCGCACCACAAATGAGTATGGTCTGGCCCTCACACAAACCACCCCGATCCAATGCCGTTGCAGCCGTACCGAAAGACAAAGGGACTCCGACCGCCCGGGACAGCGAAACGTTGTCGGGCACGTGGTAGACCGTTGTAGCGCTGGTAACCACCTCCTCGCTGTAGCCGCCGGAATCGACAATAGCCGCTACCCGATCACCTGGCCTGAAGGTTTCCACATCCGCGCCACACTCAGTGATTTCCCCTGATACCTCCGTGCCGGGAATAAACGGAAGCGACATTTTTCGCTGATAACGCCCGGCCAGCATCAGTGAGATGGCATAGCTCACGCTAGCGTAATGAACTTTGATTCGTACGCCCTCAGGCGTGATACCCGGCCGCTCGACATCTGTCAGTACCAGATCTTCAAAACCCGTCAACGCCTCACACACAACTGCTTTCATTTGGGCTCTCCCCGTCCATTCGCATTGGTCGTTACCGCCTGAAAGCAGGCCTTTGAGTGGAACAGGGAAGCGATGTCTGACTCGTCATACCCGGCCTCACGCAGGACAGCAGACGTGTGCTCCCCCAACGCGGGAGCCGGCTCAAGGTCCTCTGCACCAAGCTCTGCTCCCGGAAACCTGGGGAACGGAATCCGACCAAAAGCCCCGTGGCTGATGTGAGGCACGAGGTCCAGAAAATTAACCTGGGGGTCACCGAGAAACTCGACGTAGCTATTCAAAGGCCCACAAAGGACGCCGGCCTCATTAAGACGGTCAATCCAGTAGGCTCTGGAACGGGTAGCAAAAACATCCTCCAGAAGGCGATGGAGATCTGCCGCGTGACGCTGCCGGGATTCATTGTCAACAAACCGCGGATCCCGTTGCCATTCCGGATGCCCCAACACTTTGGCCAGGGCATAAAACATCTCGTTGCGTAGACAAACCACAGAAATGGCGCCATCTTCGGCTTCGAATGTGCCGGAAGGCACCGTGACATGAGCATTGCGTTGCCCGCCCTGCAGAAACGACTCCATTATGGGCATGGCCTGAAACGCTGCAGCCCCCGCCAGCAGGGAAAGATCAAGATGCCGCCCCTCACCGGTAAGTTTCTGCTGATACAAGGCGGACGCCAGCGCAAACCCGGCATAAAGTCCCGTGATCATATCGACGGCAAGCATTCCCACACGCTGCGGATCACCTTCTGCATTCGAGTTCATTACCGACATTCCGGTGACGGCCTGCAAAATGCTGTCAGAGCCGGGGCGTGCCGCGTAAGGCCCAGCTCTTCCAAAACCACTGATCGAACCCAATATCACCCCCGGGCGAAGATCCTTGAGCACCCCATAACCCAGCCCGATCTTGTCGATTACGCCCGGTCGGAAACTCTCCATGACCACATCGGACTGACTGGCAAGCCGCCGGAGAACCTCACCTCCCTCATCAGTCCGGGCATCCACACAAATTGAGCGCTTATTCCAGTTTGCCGAGAGACTCAACGTGCTGTGGCCATCTTTCCGGAGCCCCATCAAGCGCCCCCAGTCGCCTTGTGGTGGTTCTACTTTCAGCACGCTGGCACCCATCATTGCGAGCATCTGAGTTGCGTACGGACCTGCCAGCCCCTGGCTGATATCCAGAACGCGGACTCCCCGGAACGGCAGCAATTCAGGAGTTTTCTTATTCATCAACTGGTACACCTTGAGAAACGGGCCATTGGCCTTGAAACGTCTGGACCAATGGCCGTGGGAGTTGGGATCAGAATGCTTTGTCGTATATTTCACTTTTCAACAGAGCTGCGTATTGCTGCTCTGTGATATCGCGATCAGCCAACAGCTTTTCCCACTTCTCCAGGTTAGAAATGAAGTTCGCGACAATCTGCTCCGCATCGCGGACACCACGTCCAGAGGCCGTTGCCGCAGCCCGCTCTATCTGCGCTTTCATGAACGCCTGGCGCCTCCGTTTCATGTCATCGGACACCTCGATATACCGAATACCCTGACTACTGGCGGACTTACGAACCTCGGCCTCTTCCTGCTGGTACTCGAAGATCGTTTTTGCGACGCCCAATGGCGCTGCCTCTACAATCGCCTTCTGTTCCTCAGCCGTCAGTTCCTCCCAAACAGAAAGGCGTACGTTCAGCAACGAACCACCCAGGAAGGCTCCCATAGGCAGCTCCACAACACTGCTCGCGACCTCACTCAGTGACAGCGATTTCATCCAGCTGGTGGCGCCAATTACGCAATCAAGCTGGCTCCGCTCCATCGCCTCATATGACTCGCTGTTCGGGATGTTGACGGGGATGCCACCGATCTGGGTAACCCAGCGACCGATTTCCTCACCGGCCACCCGCATCCGCAGTCCGGCTGGATCGAAACCCGATGTGAATTCACTCTTGCACATCGCCTGGTATGGCGGTGTGGCATAGCTTGCGAGGAAACGCACATCATGCTCTTCAAACTCCTCAAGACACTGGGGGCACCCTGTCAGAACCGTATCGATACTGGCGGCAGTGGCGACAAGTGAGTTCTGGTTCCAGAACGACATGTCACTGATTGTGGTGTTTGCCGGAATGGCTGTCGGGTAATAGACCGTCACCAGGAACCCTCCATCAATCATGCCGTTACGGACTGCAGCCAGCATTTCCTTGCCGGAAGCTGCGGCACCGGAAGGAAAGAACTTAAACGCAAGACTGCCTCCGGAACGCTCCCCAATTTCGTCGAGAAAAGTGGCAATACCGGTACTGGTGGGATGTTGGGGCGGAAGGTAACTGCCATAGGTCAGGTCGCGCGCTGACGCGCTGGTAGCTGCAGTAATGCTGGTCAGCAGCACACAGGCAGCAATCAGGGATGTAAGACGGTTTGAGCGTTTTATTAGCATTGTAATTGTCTCCGAATTCTGGGAAGTATGACGCAATCATTTGCTTTTTGTTCGCTTTGCGCACACAATGTTCACAATGAGAACACGAAGAAGGTAAGGTTAAAATTTACACAGTGTCAAAATATTTTTTAGGAGTCGCACAATGACATCCACACGAGATAGCGAAAAAAGCCTTATGGTTCATTCTTTTAGCCGTGGGCTGAATGTCATAAAAACATTTGGGGAGAAAGCGTCGACACTGACACTGTCAGAGGTTGCCAGCAGAGCCTCCATCTCACGCGCCAGCGCTCGACGATTACTGCACACACTCTGCGACCAGGGCTACGCCCGCACTAACGGCAAACAGTTCTGGCTTACCCCCCGCATTCTCGATCTGGGATTTTCATACCTGTCGTCGATGGAAATCTGGTCGTTCGCCCAGGCTCACATGGAGGACCTGGTGCAGCTGGTCCACGAATCCTGCTCCATTGCCGTTCTTGACGGATACGACATTTACTACGTCATGCGGGTCCCGACGCGAAAACTGCTGAAGAGCACACTGAATGTCGGGTCATCGCTGCCGGCCCACGTGGTTTCCCTGGGGCGAATACAGCTCGCCGAGCTGCCGGACGAAGAGCTGGACCATTTCCTGGGCACCGCCAGTATTGAGCAATACACCCGGTTTACCGTCACGGACAGGGCGGAGTTGCGAAGGATTATTCGTGAAGACGGCGCCAAGGGCTGGTCCGTCGTCGATCGCGAACTGGAAGAGGGGATGTGTGGAATCTCGGTCCCTATTCACAACCGTTCAGGAAAAAGTATTGCCGCCATCAACATTACCCTTCCACCCAGCAAAGCGAAGGAACCAGGTGTACTGGAATACATGCGTGATCAGCTTCAGGTAACCGCAAACCGGATTCACAATGACCTGATCCGGCAGCCCTGAGGGTTACGTCACATTCAAGATATACCGAACCAGCATAGGTTCAATAAAAAATATGCTTTTCCATAAGAAGCACGAACTTGCTAACGTGAACGTTTGACAGCTCAAGCGTTTTCCGGAGAACACTATGGTCCCTGCAAAGCCTTCCATGCCGCTGATCGACGCCGTTACCTCCCGGCGCTCTATCAGGGGCTTCCTTCCTGAGCCTGTGCCCAGGGAAATTCTTGAGCATGTATTCGAGATAGCCCAGCAGACGCCTTCGAATTGCAACACACAACCCTGGAAGGCATTTGTCGCCTCCGGCGCAACGAAAGAGACCCTTTGCCGGAAATTTCTCGACCGCCAAAGAGATGGCGTGCCGGGCAACCCCGATTTCAGCTACGTTGCCCGCTTTGAGGGAGAGTACCGTGCACGCCAGGTTGAATGCGCCGTTGCCCTCTATAATGAAATGGGCATCGCCAGGGACGACAAGGAAGGACGGCTACGCGCCGTCAGACGGAACTTCGAGTTCTTTGACGCACCCCATATCGTCTTTCTGGGTATGGATCGGCAGTTCGGCTCGACCATTGCTCTCGATGTTGGCATGTATGCCCAGACACTGATGCTGACCATGCAGTCGTTCGGGATCAGCTCCTGTGCCATGGGAAGCATGCGCGCCTATCCGGACCTTGTGCGCGAAGCTTTTGATCTCGATGATCAGACGGGCATTCTGCTTGGCATCAGCTTTGGTTATGAAGACCCTGAGGTTGACGCAAACAGGACACGAACGACGCGGGAACTGATGCAAAATACCGTCACTTTTCGCGGGTAACCCGGAAAAACAACGGTGAGCACTATCGCTCTGAGCAGATCCCGTAACGCTGACATGACCCTGGTGAGCCGAAACCTGGCCACTGTGAGCCTGCTCACCATTTCAGTGTGCGCAGTTATCAGGGAGCTGTCCCGGACTCCGTGGCCCAGCCCGGTGGCGGGCGCCGCCCTACTATTGTTCGTGGTTCTGCAATGGCCCCGAATCAGCCTGACCTATCGGATATTTGCCATTCTCGCCCCGACACTTGCCACCGGTCTCTGGTTTGCAGGTATGATTGATGGAGTCGCGGTGGCGGCGGGCCTTGACCGTGCAGCCTTTTTTACCTTCTTCCTGACGTCCCTGGCGGTATTGCGTGAATCCGCCAGATCTTCGCCCCTGGTTCGTCGTTGTGGCAAGGTACTGGTCAACCAGCCTCCGGGACGCCGTTACCTGCTGATGTCCTTCGGGTCACATCTGTTCAGCGTGATGCTGAACATTGGCGCCCTCAATGTGCTGGGCACGATGATTCGTCGTGCGATACGGCCGTCGTCTGACCCGGAAACCCAGCGAATCGGGGGCATTCGCCAACGGCGTATGCTGACGGCCACCCTCCGGGGGTTCTGCGGCGTTCCCTTGTGGGCGCCGACGTCGGTCACCATGTTGCTGGTCCTGTCCGGCATCCCCGATCTGACCTGGGAACAATACGCTCCGCTGGGGTTACTCTGGACTCTATTGTTCATCCTTTGGGGTGCCATTCTCGACCGTTTCTCTTACCCCAGGCCAAAAACACATCGAGTCAGTGGCGGGGGGCTGGGCCAATTGGTCCCCCTGGTGTTCCTGGTGGCACTGATTCCCGGACTGGCCTATGTGCTGGCACAAATCACCGGCCTGCAGCTTTTTTCGGCTCTGCTCATGTGCGCGCCGGTTATCGGCCTTATCTGGATCTGGGTTCAGTACCGGGGGCTCAGGACCAGGGTGAAAGGCGGATTACTTCTGCGTCGGATGCGGCAGTCGTTCCCTGAAACCTTTACCAACCAACGCAATGAGGTCGTGCTGTTCACCTCGTCCGGTTTTATCGGGGTGATTCTGATCCCGCTGATCGACCCAGAAGCAGCCAGCGCCTTCCTGATCCAGGCGGATATTGGTAATGCCACCCTGATGGTCTGCATTTCACTGATCATGCTGACTTTTTCCTTTATCGGCATAAACGCCATCATCACCGTAACCCTGATGCTCGGAGCACTCCAGCAGATACCCGACCTGGATATCCCCCCACTGGTGCAGGCATCCGTCATCGCCATTACCTGGGCCGTTTTTGCGGGCGCGTCGCCTTTTACCGCATCACTGCGTTTTATTTCCAACTTCTCTGGTGTCTCACCATTACGGTTTGGCATCGAATGGAATGGATGGTTCAGCGTCAGCGCGCTGGCCATCATGTACATCACCCTCTATGCATGGCTTTAATCCGGCATGGACACAACACAGGAGTAATCTCCCATGGGCCTTCCTGACAACATCAGGGATCATCTGACACTGCCAGTCCTTTGCTCTCCCATGTTCATCATCTCCAATCCAAAAATGGTGATCGAGCAGTGTAAAAGCGGCGTTATAGGATCCTTCCCGGCGCTGAATGCGCGTCCGGCGGAAAAGCTGGATGAGTGGTTAACGGAAATCGATGAGGAACTGGCCGCGTACAAAGCCGCCAACCCCGACGTCAGAGTGGCCCCTTACGCGGTCAACCAGATTGCCCACCCCACCAATGACCGACTGGAGCACGACACACAAGTATGCGTGAAGCACAAAGTGCCCATTATTATCACCAGTCTCCAGGCCAACCCGATGGTCATTGAGGCCGTTCACAGTTATGGCGGTCTGGTTTTCCACGATGTCACCAATATCCGCCACGCCAGGAAGGCCCTGAGCATGGGGGTGGACGGCCTGATCCTGGTGACAGCCGGGGCGGGCGGGCATGCCGGCACACTCAGCCCGTTTGCATTGCTTTCGGAAATCCGCTCGTTCTTCGATGGTCCGGTGATACTCGGCGGCGCCATCACCAAGGGCAACCATGTACTCAGCGCCGAGGTCATGGGTGCGGACATGGCCTACTTGGGCACGCGTTTCATTGCGACCGAAGAGGCCAATGCCGACCAGTCCTACAAGGACATGATCCTGCAATCATCTGCATCCGATATTGTCTATACCAACCTCTTTACCGGGGTGCATGGCAACTACCTTCGCGGCAGTATAGAGAAGGCGGGGCTGGACCCGGACAATCTGCCCACATCCGACAAAAGCAAGATGAGCTTTGGTGGAGGCAGTAGCAAGAGTAAAGCCTGGAAGGATATATGGGGTGCGGGCCAGGGGGTTGGCGGGATTACTCAACTAACATCGGTCGCTGACACGGTGGCCAGATTGCGTGATGAATACGAATCGGCCAAAGCACAAGTAGCCGAAAAACAATAAGCAGCTGGTTTGTCAGATTACGCCTGTGGCTAATCCGACACCGAAAATAAAGATCGGGGCGATCCACGCCCCCTGTTTTTGTAGTGGTGCAAGCTCAGGATCGCGTGAAGTTGCCGTCGCGGCGCTCTGTGACAGCCGCCATTCCTTCTTTATGATCGGTGGTTTTGGCTAACCAGACCTGCTCGGCAAACTCATGTTCCAGCCGGTGCCTGAGTTCCTCCACCAGGCCATGTCGAAGCGTCGCCCGGGTGGACTCCACCGCAAGGGGGGCACACTGTGCGATTTCAGCCGCCAACGCGATGGCCTGCGCCCGCACCTGATCAGCGGGGACCAGCATGTCGGCCAGGCCATACTCCAGCGCCTCTTCACCCTTGATCCGACGCCCCGTCAACAGCATCAGGTTGGCCCGCTGCTGACCGATCAGCCGGGGCAACATCAGGCTGATTCCAAAGCCCGGATGAATTCCGAGTTTAACGAAATTGGCCGCAAATCGTGCCTCCGGGCAAACCACTCGGAAATCAGGAACCAGAGAGAGCCCCAGGCCGCCACCAATTGCGGCACCATGAATGGCACCAACCACCGGCTTTGCGCAGGCATACAGGCGCGCCGCAGCTTTATACAGAGTAATCGCACTGTTGTCTGACTCCGTTTTGAACAGATCACTCCCGTTTGACGAAAAGTCGGCCCCCGCGCAGAACGCTTTGCCCTGGGCCGCCAGCACGATTGCACGGCAGTGGCTGTCCTGTTCCAGAGACTCAAAACACTCCGCAATCTGCTCTATGAGGCGAACGTCAAAGAAATTAAGAGGTGGCCGGCGGATTTCGACCACAACTACGTGCCCGTGCCATTCAATCGCAACATCATCAAACGATTTCATTGGTTCTCCCTTGCTCCTAACGGGATACGATATCCCAGACCTGTGGCGCCCCGGCATCGGCATGGCCCAATTCACCGGCCACACTCATACCCAGGCGTTCGGACCAGTAAAATTCCGATCCGTACTCCTCCCGCCAACTCCATACACGCCGGCTGTATTGCTGCAGCGGATATTCAAAACTGAAACCCATGGCGCCATGGGCCTGATGCGCCAGCCGGGACACCGTTGCAGCGCCTTCAGATGTCACCACCTTGGCGGTGGCCACCGGCAGAAAAATGAGGTCATCGCCGTTGAATGGCTCCTGATGCTCCGACAGCACCCGGATCGCCTGTTCAACGGTGGCGTTGGACAAAGCACTCTCGCCGGCGATGTCCGCCACCTTATGCTGAATCGCCTGAAATTTCCCCAGGGGCCGACCAAATTGCTGCCGCTCCTTGACATAACCTACTGTCAAGTCAGTTATTTTTTCAAACGCACCGGCCATCTGGCAGGCTCTCACCAGAGCACAGAATTGCCGGAGGCCATCGTCGCTCATGCTGTCCATAACCGGAGATAGCTGTACCGGCGCCGCATTCTCCAGCGTGACTCTGGCCCGGGGTTCACCCGCCAGGCTTTCTTCCGGTTCAACGTTCAGGTGATCAGCAGCAAACGTCGCAATCCTGACCAGCCCTCCGTCAGCAACGGGAACCACCAGGAGTGACTCGCTGATCACGCCTGGGGCATGGCTGATCACCCCCTGGACCCTTCCGTTATCGACAACCGGCAATTGACCGCCATCAAACACCAGCGCGGCCCAGGTATCCGCCAGGTCAAGCCCACTTTCGGCAAGCACCAGGTTGGCAACAAGAGTATCCGCCAGTGGCACCGGAACGGCATAGCTGGCAGCCAGACGAATCAGGTTAAAGCCCAGGGCAAGGGAGCCACCCACACCGCCCGCTTCCTCAGGCACCCAGGCCAGAGGAAGCCCCGCAGAGATCACGGCGTCGCCCAATGCTTCCGGGAATGCACCGGTTTCCGTCTGGTTAACCACCTCGGCACCACAATGATCAGAGAGCAGTCGGGTGGCCATATCGAGAATTAGCTGATCTGTCTGGTCCATATCACATCCTCTCGTGATTCATAGGTCAATCGGCGGGCGCCCAGAGCGACTTACCTCAAGCCCATGCCTCTGGCGACGATGCCCTTGAGAACCTCATTGGTTCCCCCGCGAAGTGTGAAGGAGGGCTGTCTCAGCAGGCTGTCGGATAGCAGGTACTGCAGCTCGTCGCCGGCATTTGGTTTCAAGTGGATGGGCCAGAACTCACGTAAACGCTCAATGATGTCCTGCTCCAGGCGCGTACCCAGATCCTTAACCAGGGCGGCCTCTACATCAGGGGATTGTCCCTGGCCAAGCAGCGCCGCCACGCCCAGTGACATGGCACGCAACCCCCGGATACGGGCCAGAATACTGCCGATGACCGCGGCCTGGTGCCTCTCCATTGAGGCGGCACTCTGCTGAATGGCCTTTTCAAGGGCAACAAAGGTGCTCAGGAAACGTTCAGGCCCGGAGCGTTCCAGGGCCAGTTCGCTGGTGATCTGTTTCCAGCCTTCGCCCACCGCGCCGAGCACGGCATCGTCGGCAACAAACACTTTCTCGAAATGACTTTCATTGAAGTGCTCCACGCCACTCATGTCGCGGATACCTCGAACAGTGACGCCTGGGGAGTCCAGCGGCACCAGGAACTGCGTCAGGCCCTCGTGGCGTTTCTTGTCGTCCCGCTCCCCGGTGCGGGCCAGCACAGTCATGTACTGGCAACTGTGGGCACCGGACGACCAGAGCTTGGTTCCGGTAATTTCCCAGCCACCTTCCACCCGGTGCGCCCGGGTTCTCACCGAGGCGAGATCCGAACCGGATTCCGGTTCACTGAGCCCCAGCGCAATGAAACATTCACCGGCTGCAATGCGAGGCAATATGGCCTGTTTCATTGCTTCGGTGCCCGTTGCCAGGATCAGCGGACCGCTCTGACGATCGGCAATCCAGTGAGCATGGACAGGCGCACCTGCAACCAGTAGCTCCTCGGTAATGACGTAGCGATGCAACGCACTAAGCTCCCGGCCGCCATACTGTTTTGGCCAGGTCACACCAATCCAGCCACGCTGTCCAAGCTTGCGACTGAACTCGGGGTCAATACCCGCACACCAGCAGTCCGTGGTGGGGCGGAAGCTACCGTTGTCAATTTCCTCCTGCAGGAAAGAACGGACGTCTTTACGCAGGTGATCGACACTGTCATCAAGCACGGGGGCGGGAAAGTTGAAACGGATATTGTCCATAATCACCACGCGACTCACAGGAAAAAGTCTTGAGAAAAAAAAGGGTTTTCTCAAAAGAAAACCCAAGCTTACCCCTCAAAAAGGAGGACACTGAACAACAACGCAACACCTATATTCCCGATTACAAACCCATAACACAAATATCAATTACATATGTTTTCCATACACAAAAAGCATCATTCTGCGCCAGTTGAAATCATCTTCCTGAGTTCCGACTTGAGGATCTTGTTAACCTCCGATACCGGAAGAGGCTGCTCCATAAACGTCACACCCGTCGGGCATTTGTAATGGGCAATACGCTCCCGGCAGTAGTCAATAATGTCACTCTCACTCACAACTGCCTGATCAGCCAGTCTTACAACCGCGTGGACAGACTCGCCCCACGTTTCATGGGGGACGCCAACAACCGCACACTCCTTGATATCAGGATGGCGCGACAGGATATTCTCAATCTCTATCGGATAGACATTCTCCCCGCCGCTGACGATCATGTCCTTGATACGTCCCACCAGGAACAGGTAGCCATCCTCATCCAGATAGCCGCTGTCCCCCGTGTAATACCAGCCGTCCTCCAGTACCGCGGACGTTAATTCAGGCGCGCGCCAGTACCCCTTCATGATGCTGGCGCCCTTGACGGCAAATTCACCCACCTCTCCGACACCCAGTGCCTGGCGCTCCGCAATAACGATCCGGACCTGGTTATGAAAGACCGCCCGGCCAACCGACTCCAGCCGTGATAAACGGGCGGCCTCAAGAGAGTGATCGTCGCCATCCAGCACCGTCACCACGGGAGATGCTTCCGTCATACCGTAGGATTGTGCGAAGGAGACAGTCGGCAGCAGTGTCAGTGCCCGCTCCAGTAACGCCACAGGAATGGGCGATGCACCATAGGTGATCATCCGTAGGCTGGACAGGTCGAACTCGGAAAATCGCGGATGGTCCAGCATCAACTGCAGCATGGTTGGCACAATCTGCATGGTGTTGATGCAATGCTTTTCCACCGTCTGCATCGTTTCCAGCACATCGAATTTGGCAAGAATAACCGTGTGGGTTCCCATCATGGTGGCGGTATAGACCCGGGAACCGGCGGCGGTATGAAACATGGGCCCCGCCAGTAAATGGGTTTCTCTCTCAACCAGCCTATAGAGAGGAATGCCACCAAGCGCATTGGTGAACAGGTTGATATGCGTCAGCATGACGCCCTTGGAGCGCCCGGTGGTGCCTCCGGTGTAGAAAATGACCAGGGTATCGTCGTTGCCGCTGGGCTGCAGCTCCCTCTGTTCAGCACTCGACAGCAGTTCCTCACAGGACAGAAACCCGTCCGGCGCTGCCCCCTCCCCCGCATAAATCAACGTTTCCAGCCAGGGGCATTCCCGTCTGATAGCCCTGGCGTGCTCAATATGATGGCGGTCCACCAACAGAACCTTTGGTTCGGCATCCTGAACACACTCGATCATCTCACCCTGGGACAGGCGAAAGTTCACCGGCACCGTCACGGCCCCTGCCATGGGTGAAGCAAAAAACAGCTCAAAGCACCAGTGGGAGTTGTAGCCAAGATAGGCCACTCTCTCCCCGGCACGTACCCCCAGGTTCGTCAAAGCAAACGCCAGACGCTGACAACGCTCACGGGTTTGTACCCAGGTGTAGGTGTGTTCCCCGTAGGTTACTGAGGGGCTGTCGGGCCACCGGTCCGCAGCCTTCTCCAGCAGGTTAGCCACGGATATCGCATGGACATTCTCAGAATTCATGAATTCAACCCCATTCGATCCATACATGCATCGCTGCTTACCCCAGGCTGCCAGGGATGAGCAGCGAGATAACCGGGAACGCCACAATCAGCCCCAAAACAATCAGATCCGCCACCAGAAATTTCATAACGCCGAAGAAAATGGTGTGTACTTTGATCTCCCTCGTCACGACACTGTTGATGACGAACACATTCATACCTAAAGGCGGCGTCACCAGACCTATTTCCAGAAGCTTGACCACTACCACGCCAAACCAGATCAGGTTCATGCCCATACCTTCCACCAGGGGAATAACAAAAGGCAGCGTGAGGAGCATGGTGCCGATGGAGTCCAGAAACATGCCCAGCACCAGATACAGCATGACAATGAAAAACAGCACCATCCAGTTCTCGATACCCAGGCCCGCGACGAACGCGACGAAGGTGCCTGTCACACCGGTGAGCGATACAAAGGAGACAAAAATCTTTGCACCGATGGCAATGAAGAACAGCGATGCGGATTGAAACGCTGTTTCCTTCATCGAGCTGAGGAAGTCTGCCCACGTCAGCCGGCGCGAAAGAACCCCGAATGACAAAGCGAACACCAGGCACACAGCCGCCGCCTCAGTGGCAGTGAAAAAACCGCCATAGATGCCCCCAATAATGATGGTCATCAGCATCACCGCAGGCCACGCCTTGATCGCTGCGTTCAAACGGTCACGACTGGTGAAATTCAGGTCTCTCGGAGCAGGGGCGTCACCCGGCTTGAGCATGGCCCATATAACCACGACGACAATGAAACCGGTCATGGTAAGAACACCCGGAAGAATGCCGGCCAGGAACAACTGGTTTACCGACTGCTCGGTGAACATGCCATACAGAATAAACAGAACGCTGGGAGGAATCAGCGAGCCCAGCGTCCCTCCCATGGCAACCGTGGATGTCGCCAGTTGCTTGTTGTAACCGAAGCGCAGCATCTCAGGCACACAGATCCGGCCCATGGACGATGCGCAGGCAAGGCTCGATCCGGTAATCGCGGAAAAGCCCCCACAGCCAAACAACGACGCAATCGCCAGACCGCCCGGCATCTTTGCCAGCCAGACCCGAACGGCTTCATAGATGTCCGTGGTAATTCGGGAGTGATAGGCAATATGACCCGCAGCAATAAAAAGCGGAATCATGCTCAGGGAATAGGAATGGATAAAGCTGAAGGCATTGGACTCAATTAATGCGATAGCCGGACGCAAGCCGCGCTCGAACATGAACTCTCCGCCGGGTCGCCATGCATAGGCAATCAGCGAACACACCGACGCCACCCCAACCAGCACGTACGCAATAGGAACCCGCATGACCATGAGGCATAGCGCGGCTGCAAACCCCCAACCACCAATTACGGATACTTCCATCAGTCACTTACCTCATCAGTCGTGCCAACACGGCGGCTTTTGATCACGCCAAGGGCCTCAAGGGAGTCGCAGATCGCCAGGTCAATCAGCCGGATAAAAAAGAGAAAGTACCCCAGGAAAAACATGGTGTGCCCCGGCCACTTGGGCAGTTCCAGCAATCCGAAGAAATATGCCCCGGACTCGAACGCATCCGTCATGGACAGGTATGCGGCATAAGTAATGGGCGCAACGGCAACCAGACCAACCAGTGCGGTTAACACATTCAGGATCTGCTGAACCCTGGGGCCAAGCCTGTGAGTAAAGATTTCAACGGAAATAAATCCACGATCAGCAGCGACAAACGCCAGAGGCAGGATCAGGGAGCCAATCATCATCTCGCCAACGATCACCACCTCATCCGGGATGCCTGAGGAAGAGAAAGTACGAAGCAGGACACCTGTGGTAATGACGGCACAAAGACCAAGAATACAAACGACACCTACCAGCAGAAATGCGTTTTCCAGCCAGGCAAGAGAACCTCTTGCACAGCCCAGCGCTTTCCGGGGAACAGAAGATTGGTCGTGAGTTGGCATTCGTGCAGTACGCTCAGTGACGACCATGTACACCTCCGATGGGAATCTGCCCACACCCGGGACAAAACCGGCTAATGAGTGGGCTATTGTTGTTATCCGCTGAAGTTAAGCGGCTGAATTCCCGCCGGCAGGGAGACCGGACGGCAGGAACTCAACAAACGCCGGGGTCAGCCCTTTTGCCAGGGGTAGCCCTGCTCATCGAGCCTGTTCTGGTACTTCTCCAGCAACGCCTTATATTCATCCCAGATGGCCTTGCCATTGAATCCGGCTTTATTCATGTCCTGAATCCAGGCCTGAATATACTTATCTGATTGCTCAAAAAGTCTGGCCCGTTCCTCATCGGACCACTCGATCACCTCAACCTTGTTTCCCAGCTCCCCAGTCGGCAGCTTTTCGATGACTTCCTGATTCTCGGCAATCACTGTCCGGGCATAGAAATCAATCATGTCCGACCCTACCTGCCGGATCATTTTCTGCTCTTCCCCGGACAGTTCATCCCATGTCCACTTATTCATGACCATCGCAAAACCGGCAATCTGTCCCCAGTTCATTAGCGCGACACTGCTGGTAACCTCCGGGGTCTTGAACGCCCGCATGGCATACAGATACCCCCCCGAACAACTCACCAGCCCCGTGTCCAGAGCCTGATAAACTTCGGAGTATGTGAAATTCACCAGATTGGCGCCGACTTCATCCAGAATTTTCGCGTAGATCGCTGATGCCCGGACCCGCTTACCGACGAAATCCTCCAGAGTTTCCAGGCGTACATCGCCTGTGCATTCGAACTGCATCGGCGTGGTTGTGTAGTTTGTGATATAGACGACGTTGTTTTCTGCAAATGCCCGGCTCAGTTGCTCGTTGGTGGTCATCAGCTCATACATCGCCCGCATGCCCACCCAGGGGTCCGACTCAGGCACCGGAATATCACCAACGCTTAATGCCCGCAATTTTTGCGGAGCATACGCGGCTAGCACGGTGCCCATATCAGCCGTGCCAGAGGACACCCCGTCCAGAATGGCACTGTATTTCAGCAAGGCGCCGCCCCAGTGAATGTCCAGCACCATCTCGCCGTTGGACTGCGCTTTCAGTTGATCCGCGAAAAATTGCAATGCTTCGGCCCGGGCACCGCGGTTGGGCGACGCCTCGGCGTAACGAAACGCCATTTCCGCTGCAGCCTGGCCAATCGTCGCCACGGTAAGAAAAGAACCCAGTGCGAGAGATTTCAGCATCTTGTTCGTAACCATTCTATGTACCCTCTTGCCTTCATGGGCATCAAAACCCAATCGTTATCCCCATGCACCCGCCCGCATCTCGTACCCGGACGGAAGCAGCACTCCATTCAAAATCGATCAGTCCTTCCAGGGATATCCATTTTCCTGGAGCTCGCCCTGATAGTGCTTCAGCAACTCAATATAACGGGACCAGATCCGCTCTCCGGAAAGCCCCATTGCATTCGCATCGGCAATCCAGCTATCCCGATATTTCAGCGTTGCATCCAGGATTTTCTGCCGCTCGCTTTCAGCCATACGGGTTACCGGTACGGCTTTTCCAAACCCACCGCTATTGAGCATTGCCTCAACATCGTCAGCCTCTTCTATGATCTGATGGGCAAACTGGTCAATCATGTTGGAACCCGCTTTCAGCAGGATTGCCCGCTGCTCCCCGTCCAGATCGGACCAGGTGTATTGGTTCATCACAATGGCAAAGCCAAGTAATTGTCCCCAGTCAACACGGGTAACGGTTTCGACCACCTCGTAGGTTTTGTAGGCGCGCATGGTGTAGAAGTAACTGCCCAGACAATCCAGCAAACCACTATCAAGTCCTTGATATACTTCGCCAAACGTCATGTTGACAGTATTGGCTCCCAGGTCCGCCAATACATTATTGTAGGTGCCAGTAGCGCGGATGCGCTTGCCCTGGATGTCGTCAACCGTGAGGATCTGGTTGCCTTCCGTACACTCAAACTGAACGCCAGAGGTACTGAAATTGCTCAGATAGACCAGCGACTTGTCGGCAAGGGATTGCTTCAGTTCCGCTTCGGAGGTCATCAGGTCGTACATGGCTCGCATGCCAACCCAGGGGTCGGAGTATTCAAGAGGAATATCGCCTATTCCCAGAGCCTTTAGCTCCTGAGGCTCGTACGATGACAACACGGTTCCGAGGTCAGCACTGCCGGCCGAAACGCCCTCCATGACACCGCTCCATTTCAACAGTGCCCCGCCCCAGTGAATATCAATGTTGATATTACCGGCGGAGAGTCTTTTCACTTCATCGGCAAAAAACTGGACCGCGGCCGCACGAGTTCCGCGATTGGGACCGCCCTCGGCATAGCGTAACGTTACGTCTGCGGAGACTTGAGAGGCGCAGGTGATCGCGAGAACCGACGCCACGATAAGCGACTTGACTGTAGATCTCATTACGTTGCTTCCCTGTTGGGGTATTGTTTTTTTTGAGTGTGACGACAGCAAGCTGCCGACCACAGCCCCAAACTAGCACCGGAAAGCAATATCAACAACGACCTATATTATATAGAATCTATATCCCAAAGGCATACCTATAGCCATCATTCAGCCGGCACCCCTTCTTCCTTTTCACCACCCAGCACATAACGAAGAACGCCCTGGCCTGTTGCCACAAGCCCGTCATCCGAGCTGATCCTGGCCTCTACAAAAAACATCTTTCGACCACGACTGACCAGATCGGCCTCCACCCTCAAACGCCCCTCTTTCACGGGACTGATAAAATGCGTATTCATGGACACCGTGATACAGCGCCGAACATTCCCGGGCACTGAACAGTACGTCCCGCTCAGTCCCGCAGCACTGTCCAGCAGAGACATGAAAACCCCACCGTGGACAAAACCATTCCGATTGAGATGTTTTTCATTCATATCCACGTGGAGTACGGCCTTATTGGGCGCCCATTCTGTTACCGTAAAACCAAGTGCTTCACGGAATCCGCTCATGTTGCCCGTTTCAAACTCCAGATTCTGGTTTTTGTTCATAGTCGCAGTACACCTGATCAGTCAACGTCGTTTTGAAGGCTAAGTAGTTCATTCTTTTATATACATTTGTGAATTTTGATCGTGGTTTAGAATAGCAAACTAACCATCAGCCTACCCCGCTTCAGACCGAAACCGTATCGGCGGAAAGTAGAGTGCTGGCACCGGCCAAAGCGCACGGTCCCCGTAAAACCGATGCAATTCAAAAACCTGCCTTTCGTCATCAAACACCCTTTCTAACCTCTACATTTTATCTATATGCCACATGCCAATTTGATATGAGGCCCTAGTGCAATCCATGCATATCCTGAGGGGACCACGGGGTCAGTCAGGGGTATGGCTGAGCCCTTCCAGCAACCGATGTCGGAAACAGGAATACCAATGGCGGACTTACTCAATGAAACAGCAAACGATGTTCTGATCATCACCCTGAATCGCCCTGACAAACTGAACGCGCTTAGCCCTGCCATGCGTGAAGGGCTGATCGAATTGCTTCAGGAGCAGGCAGACAATCTGTCCTGCCGGGCCATTCTGATACGTGGCAACGGCCGGGGCTTCTGCACGGGGGCCGATGTACAGCCGGAGCAAATTCTCCTGCGTCGTGAGCGTATCGGTGAAGAGGTAGAGGCCGGGATTAACCGGATTGTTCGTTTGATCACCCACCTCCCGGTACCGGTGATTGCCGCAGTAAACGGGCCGGCGGCGGGCGCCGGCGTCAGCCTCGCCCTGGCATCCGACCTGATGGTGACTAACCGGGATGCACGTTTCCACCTGTCATTCGCCCGGATCGGAGCCGTCATGGACGGTGGCAGCTCCTGGTTTCTGACTCGCACCATTGGCGCCCGGCGCACCGCTTCCCTTGCGCTCACCGGGGGCCACTTCAACGCTGAACAGGCCCTGGCCTGGGGGCTGGCCCGCGAGGTGGTGGACAATGATGACTTGTGGAACACCGCCATGACCCTTGCTGAAGAACTGGCCTCCGGCCCGACCACGGCACTTGGCCTGATCAAACGCGAAATAACGCAGGCGCAGACACAGGATCTGGGCGGCGCACTCAGCTTTGAGGCCCGGTGTCAGCAGACCGCGTTCAACACCGGGGACTTTGCCGAAGGCATCAGTGCGCACCACCGGAAACGAAAGCCGGCATTCCAGGGTTATTGATCGTCGGCCTAGATTTTCCGACCGGCCTGCTGCCAGTATTTGTCGCGCAGGCGGCGCTTGAAGATCTTGCCGGAGTCCTCCCGTGGCAGGTCGGACCCGATTTCGATGGTCTTGGGCACCTTGAAGCCGGCCAGATGCTGGCGGAGATAGACCTGGACATCGTCCACGCAAACACCCTCCGCGTTCTCCACCTCAACCACGGCCATGACCGACTCCCCGAATTCTTCATCGGGAACCCCGAAGACGGCGCAGTCCTTGATGCCGGGGTAGTTGTGCAGTACCGATTCAATCTCGGCCGGATAGATATTCACACCGCCGGAGATCACCATATCCTTGACCCGGTCGGCAATAAACAGGAAGCCATCCTCGTCCATATACCCCATGTCACCGGAGGTGATGAAACCATCCCGGTCAATTTCGGCGCGGGCTTCGGGTTTGCCGTGGTAGCTGAAGTCCAGCAACGGGAAACGGGAGTAGATTTCTCCCACGGTATTGGGTGGCAGGCAATGGTCGTTTTCATCCAGTATGCGCACTTCCGCCTCCGGGACCGTTTTACCCACACTGCCGGGTTTTGCGAGGGCCTGCTCGGAATTACAGGCAACGACCGCACTGGATTCGGTAGAGCCATAGAACTCATTGATCACCGGCCCGAACCACTCGATCATCTTGCGCTTCACATCCGCCGGACAGGGCGCGGCTGCGTGGATGATGAATTCCAGGGAGGACAGGTCATACCGGCTGCGCGCCGCCTCAGACAGTTTCAGCATGCGAATAAACATGATGGGCACCATAATGCCCGCCGTCAGCTTGTACTCCTCGATCAAACGCAACACGTCCTCGGCATCAAAGCGGGGCACAATCACTAACAGGTCACTGATCTTCGATGCCTGCATGCTGTAACCGTTCGGGGCGCTGTGATAGAGCGGGCCGGGAACCATGCATCGGGCTCCTGGCGCGCATCCATAAACCCGTGATCGGAAGTCGCGCATCTGTGCCGCGCCTTCCTGATCCAGGGTAACACGGCGCACGCCTTTGGGATGTCCGGTTGTGCCGGAGGTATACAACATGGATGAAGGCCCAGCTTCCGCCGGCTCCGCGATGGATTCCTCGGCATCCAGCCAGCTCTGCCAGTCGGTCTCTCCTTCCGGTACAGTGCACATCTCCTGTTCCAGACCAAACACCGCCCGGATGTCTTGCGGGGTTTCCACCACCAGACACCGGACACCATCAGGGATGGCATGATGAATCCGGCGCCACAGGTCGGCGTGGATGACGATCACTTTGGCACCGCAATCCCTGAGGATATATTCCAGCTCTTCCCCGGCCAGGTGCCAGTTGATGGGAACCCCGTAGGCGCCGACGTAGTTGGCCGCATGGTTGGCCGTCAGGAAGGGAATATCATTGCGCATGAATATGCCCACACAATCGCCTGGCTGCACGCCCATACGCCTGAAACCATTGGCTGCCTGACGGATATTGCGCTGAAACTGTTCATGAGTCAGGTGCCTGCTGCCACAGACAATACCTTTGAACGACGCCTTATCGATTGTTGTATTTGTCACTGCGTGTCTCCTGTGAACTTCCTCACGCCCCTAAACGGGCTCAACGCCCGGTAAACTTCGGGGGTCTCTTTTCGTTGAACGCCCTGACCCCTTCAATCCAGTCTTCTGCCATGACACTGTCACCAAAGGTTTCTGCCTCCGACTGCAGTTGTTCTTCCAGGGAGTTGTCCGAAGACTCAAGGATGAGTTTTTTGATGTTGCCGTACGCCCGGGTCGGTCCCTTTGCCAGGCGCTCGGCCAGGGTACGGGTTTCGGCCTGCAGCTCGTCGCTGGCAACCACCCGGTTGATCAGCCCCATGTCCAGAGCCTGACCGGCGGTAAACCGGTCCCCCAGCAGGGCAATTTCCATGGCTTTTTTGGTGCCGACCAAGCGCGGCAGGTGATAGGAAGCGCCGCCATCCGGACTGCTGGCGATGTGGGCGTAGGCGAGGGTAAAGAACGCATCCTCGGCGGCCACCACCAGGTCACAGCACAACGCGATGCTGACACCGGCGCCCGCTGCCGCCCCGCGAACGCTGGCAATGATGGGTTTGCGTAAGCGCCGCATGGTGTACATGATCGCATTCAGCCCGTGAATGCGATTCACAAAGGTCAGTCGCCGCTGCTGCGGCGTGAGTTCGGTGAAATCCTTGAACGATTTCACATCACCGCCGGCCAGAAAGTGCTCCCCCGCTCCCCGGAGAACGACGCAGCGCACACTGTCATCCACTTCCAGAGCCTGAAGGGTTTCCAGCAGCTGTTGCCGCATCTGAATCGAAAGCGCATTCCGGGCTTCCGGACGATTCATCGTCAGATAGGCAACGTTGTTTTCCACTTCATAAAGCAATTCAGTCATTTTGTTGTATCCTCCGGAACAGACCGTGCCATCCTGCAGCCCCTTACCCACATACGGATTGCGCCCGCATCTCGTCGATCTGCCCGGCGCTGAATCCCGCTTCGGCGAGCACGGCATCGGTATCGGCACCGTAAGGCCGCGCCTCGTGGCGGACAGACGGCTCCGTGCGGCTGAACCTGGGTGCCGGCGCCGGCTGTTTGATGCCGCCTACCTCCACGTAGGTCTGTCGCGCCAGGTTGTGGGGATGATTCTGGGCTTCCTTCAGGTCCAGAACCGGTGCGAAGCAGATATCGGTGCCTTCCATCAACTCACACCACTCATCCCTGGTTCTCTTCAGGAACACCTCCGCCATGGCCTGCTTGAGTTCAGGCCAGCGCGAGCGGTCCATCTGATCTGCAAACTCCTCACGTGGCAGCTCTGCCACCTCAAGCAGCTGACTGTAGAACTGGGGTTCGATCGAGCCTATGGAAATGTACTTGCCATCCCGGGTTTCGTAGGTGTCGTAGAAATGGGCGCCGCCATCGAGCCGATTGGTGCCCCGTTCCAGGGAGTGGCGCCCCATCTCATAGGCGCTATTGAACATTGACATCAGTACGGCGGAGCCATCGGTCATGGCCGCGTCAATCACCTGCCCCTTACCGGAGGTTCTGACCTCCAGCAAACCCGATACAATCCCCAGTGCCAGGAACATGCCACCCCCGCCAAAGTCACCCACCAGGTTGAGGGGCGGTACCGGTTTCTCTCCCGGACGCCCCATGGCATGCAGGGCTCCGGTGAGTGAGATGTAGTTGATATCATGCCCGGCGGCGTGCGCCATCGGACCATACTGTCCCCATCCGGTCATTCGGCCGTAAATCAGCTTCGGGTTACGCTCCAGGCACTGCTCTGGCTCGATACCCAGTTTCTCGGCCACTCCGGGCCGGAACCCCTCAAACAACGCATCGGCACTTTCCACCAGTTTCAGCAACGCTTCGACGCCAGCCTCGCTCTTGAGGTTGAGGGAAATGGATCGTTTGCCCCGACGACTGCAATCCAGGGCAGGCTTTTCGGCTTGTGTGCCAATACGCTCGACGCTGATGACTTCGGCCCCCAGATCCGCCAATACCATGCCGCAGAATGGCCCTGGGCCGATGCCGGCCAATTCAATAATACGGACGCCGTGTAACGGTCCCATGCAATGCCTCCCACGCTATCAGCGGCCGTTCTGCCGGCTGATCGTTATTATTATGTTCAGCCAGAACTGGCCACGATCTTCTGGTCAAACAACCTGGCGATCTCCGGCCCGGACAGTCCCAGGGTATCGGCAAGAATTTCCTCGGTGTGTTCACCCAGTTTCGGAGCCCGGCGTACCGGTTCCCGCTCCAGGGAGGTGAAATTCAGCGGGTGGTCCGGCATCAGATACTCGCCGATGCCTGGCTGCTCCACCATCTGGAACAGCGGGTTGTCCGTTGAACAGTCAACGTCCGATTCCACGGCTTCCTTGATGGTCTGATATTTACCCCAGCAGGCTCCGGCCTTGTCCAGCTCGCTGGCCACCTGGCTGAATGGGCGTTCCGCGAACCAGGGCCGGAACACTTCGGTGATCTGCTCGCGCCCCTGATAGCGGTCGCCTTCCTTGCGGAAATCGAGCCCCATACGGGTTTGCAGTTCGTCGATCCGGGAGGCCGTGCCAGTCACTTCAACAAGCGCCCGCCACTGGTTCGGGCTCACTCCGACAACCATCACCCGCTCACCATCCTGACAGGCAAAGTCATGACCATAAGTACCGTAAATGTCATTACCCATGGCATCGCGCTCAGTGCCATTAATCATCGCCTCGGCGATGTAGCCAAGATTACCCAGCGTGGCCAGGGCCACATCCGCCAGGGCAATTTTCACCAGTTGCCCCTCACCGGTTTTCAGCCGATGACGCTCTGCGGCCAACAGCCCCAGGGCGATTTGCTGGCCGGTGATCACGTCCCAGGCCGGCATGGGGTTGTTCAACGGTGGGATCGATTTACTCTTACCGACGCCGGTAATGGAAGGGAAGCCCACCTTGCAGTTGACGGTATAATCCAGCGCGCTTGTACCGTGGCGATCACCGCTCAGGTTCAGGTAGATCAGGTCATCGCGATAGGACTTCAACCGCTCGTAGGACAGCCAGCCCTTGGCCGGAAAGTTGGTCAGGAACATGCCTGCGTCCTCACCGGGGGAGGTAATCAGACGGGTCAGCAGCTCCTGGCCTTCCGGTTGCCGGAAATCCACGGCAATGGAACGTTTGCCCTTGTTCAGGCTATGCCAGTACAGACTTTTCTGATCCGCGGTCACCGGCCAGCGGTTATAGTCGATGCCGCCGCCAATGGGATCAAAGCGGATCACATCGGCCCCCAGCTGGGCCAGTGTCATCCCGCCCGAGGGGGCCGCAACAAACGCGCTGCCTTCAACAACGCGGAATCCTGACAGTACGCTTTGCATCAGTTGACCTCCGCGTAACCGTTGTTGATCACCACCACATCACGCTCAACGACGCGGCAGCGGAAGGCCACCTCCTGGCCGTTTCGCCAGATCTCGGTGCGAATGGTTTCACCGGGATAGACCGGTGATGAGAAACGCAGGCGGATACGGTGGAACCTGGCGGGATCGTAATCACACAGGGTTTTGAGAATGGCGTGGGTTGCCACACCGAACGTACACAGGCCGTGGAGGATGGGCGCCTTGAAGCCGGCTGCTTTGGCCACCTCCGGTGACGCATGCAGGGGATTAAAATCGCCGGACAAACGATAGATCAGGGCCGCCTGCGCCAACGTGGGCAAGTCACAGACCTGGTCCGGCTCCCGTTCGGGAATAGGGTCCGGCTTGGGTGAAGCCACCGCCGGGCCGCCAAAACCGCCATTGCCACGAGCGAGGGTCGTACTGACCAGCGTGCAAAGGTCGTCTCCGGTGGCACTGTCACGCACCGTGCGTTCGGAAATGATCAACGCGCCCTTGCCTTCGCCCTTGTCGACAATGTCGGTAATTTTCGTAGTTGCCTCCACTTGCCCGGAAGCGGGCAGCGGCTTGTGCATAATCATTTCCTGGCCAGCGTGAAGGATCTTGACCCAGTCAATCCCGGTATCCGGTTCCTTCGCCCAGAACCCAGGATAAGCCAACACATTGGCCAGGCTGGGCAGTGCCTTCAGGCCATCTTCATACACAAATTTCAGACAGTTCTCGTCCAGGGGGTCAATACCCAGACCCACACCCAGCGCGTAGAGAATCGTGTCTTTTTCGGTGTACTGATGCTTGAGGCAATCAAACCTGCGATTCATCAGTTTGTCGTAATCGATGGCCACCGTTGCTCTCCTTTCCTGTTGTTATGATTCCGACTCTGCCCTGCCACGGAGAGCGGAGCAGAATCGCAGTCGGGTCCTACCGGATCAGAACGGATCCCAACTGAACACATCCGCGGAACGGCTCAATGGATAGAAGTCCGCTTCAAAGGCCGGAAGCACACGGTCCAGCACCGTTTCCGGCGTCCAGCCCTCAGAAGTATGCGCGGAACGGAACGGACGCGGCTGACTGAACAGGAAAATCTCGTTGTTACGAACACCAAAGATCTGACCGGTCACGTTCTTCGCCTGATCGCTGCACAGGGACACCGCCAGGGTGGCGATCTTGTCAGGCGTCATCTGCTGGATCTTGGCTACCCGCGCTTTCTGCTCTTCGCTGTCGGTCGGGATACTGCCGATCAGACGGCTCCAGGCGAACGGCGCAATGCAGTTGGAGGTCACCCCGAAACGCTGCATGTCCAGGGCCATGGACTTGGACAGACCAACGATGCCCATTTTGGCGGCAGCGTAGTTGGCCTGGCCAAAGTTGCCGATCAGACCGGAGGTGGACGTCATGTTGACGAAGGTACCGCTGCCCTGCTCGCGGAAGATCGGCGCCGCGGCGCGACTGACGTTGAAGGTACCTTTCAGGTGTACGGCCAGCACCGCATCGAAATCTTCCTCGGTCATCTTGTGGAAGATCACATCACGCAGGTTGCCGGCGTTGTTGATGACGCCGTCAATGCGGCCAAACGTGTCGAGGGCGGACTGGATGATCTTCTGGCCACCCTCCCATTCGGTCACGCTGTCAAAGTTGGCGACGGCATCGCCGCCAGCCGCCTTGATTTCGTCGACCACTTCCTGCGCCGGGGTGACATCGTTACCGGAACCATCGGAACTGCCACCAATGTCGTTCACCACAACCTTCGCACCGCTCTCCGCCAGCATCAGCGATGTCGCACGACCAATGCCACGGCCCGCGCCAGTAACGACGATGACTTTACCTTCCAGAAGTTTACTGTTGCTCATGACACCCTCCTACAGGTCTCTTGTTTGATTCATCAATGTTGTTTTGTGCGATGTCGGGCGTTCAAGCGTTACCCACCAGATTTCTCGCAATAACTTTCAGGGCCAGGGTTTCCTCCGCACCTTCGAAGATCGACAGTACGCGGGCATCCACAAAATAACGGCTGACATCCGACTCTTCCGCGTACCCCATGCCGCCATGAATCTGCATGGCTTCCCGGGTTACCCATTCCGCAGCACGACAGGTAAACAGCTTCACCAGACTCGCTTCCATCTGCCCCGCCCCTTCATCCATCATGCGGGCCACTGCATAACTGAACTGGCGTGATGCAGTGAGCGTGGCCATCATTCGGCCCAGCTTCACCTGGGTCAGTTGGTAGTCACCCACCGCATTGCCAAACACCTTGCGCTCCCGGGAATATCCCAGTGCCTTCTCGAACGCAGCCTGCATGACCCCCGTGGCCCGGGCTGCGGTCTGGATGCGGCCACCGGCAAAACCCGCCATGGTGAAATAGAACCCCTTGCCCCGGCCGGCTTCCTCACCGATCAGATGATCGGCCGGCACGAAATAGTCCTCGAAGAACACGTCGTAGGAATGCATGCCACGGTAGCCAAGGGTGGCAATGGCTTTGCCGGAGATGGTGCCGCCTTCGGGTTGGCGGTGATCGAACCGGTGCCCCGGTGTCGCGGGTTTTTCCACCAGAAACAGGCTCAACCCCTTGTGCCCCAGCGCCGGGTCCGACTCGGTGCGGGCCATGGTCACCAGCAGACTGGCTTTACCCGCGAACGTACACCAGGTCTTGCTGCCATTGAGAACCCAACCGCCATCGACCGGTGTCGCTTTCAGGCCAAGCGAGGCCACATCGGACCCGTAGTTGGGCTCGGTAATGGCAATGGCGCAAAGCGTCTCGCCGGAGGCAATACGGGGCAGCCAGGTTTCCTGCTGCGCCTGGGTGCCTCCCTGCAGCAAGGCCTTGGCGGCGATTTCCGGGCGAGTAATGAGGGAACCGGCACCGCCCAGGGAGGCCTTTGAAAGCTCTTCTGTCACCACGATCATGCCGAGGCTGTCATCGCGGTCATCCGGCTGCAGGCCACCGAACCGTTCCGGGATGCTGATCCCGAAGCAGCCCAGCTCGGCCGCTTGCTGCAGGATTTCATCCGGGATATCCAGGTCTTCCCGGTGGATTTTTTCGGCCAGCGGGGCGACAACATCCGCACCGAAACGGGCAAACATATCGCGCACCATTTCCTTGTCTTCGTTGAGCAGGGTCGGCAAGCGGGTGCTGCCACGTTCGCTGACCGTAGCGCCAACCGATGCCAGGAACTCGCCACTGCCATACACCGCACGCAATTCGCGAATGTCGTTATCGGCATAGAGTCCCGACAGGTCTGCTATTTCCAACCCCATATCACCGGCTCGGGCGATCAATCGCTGGATCACCGAACTGACCGCTTCCGCGGAAAACGCCAGCGCTGCGCTGGCTGCCAACTCATCTTCGTTCACGGCGTCCGTTGCGTAACGGCACACAGCGTCGGACGCAGCGAGTTCCGCGGTACAGAAAGCCAGTTCGTAACAGCTCAGCTGATGCTTATCCAGCAGACCAGAATCCAGCTTGCCGTTAACCGTTGAGAACGACTTGAGATTCTTCAGGCCCTGCTGGACATACGCCCGGATCTGACTGACACAGCGGTCCGCCAGTTCCAGTGCTGCAACCTGTTCACTGACACTCATCACGACACCTTTCCGAATCTGTTTTTGAAGGGGCAATCGGCGTGGCCGGACACCCGGCCACGCTCCAATAACTGCCGTATTAGTAGCGACCTATAATGGAGATGCTGCAAATGTTCTGGTGCGGAAAACCACCCAGGTTGTGGTTCAGGGCGATCCGCGGATCCTTGAGCTGACGATCTCCCGCACGCCCCTGGAACTGCAGGTAATTCTCGTAGATCATCCGCATACCCGAGGCGCCAATGGGGTGACCGAAGCATTTCAGGCCGCCGTCGATCTGACAGGGAATCCGACCATCGGCGTCGAAATCGCCATTGAGCACATCCCGCACCGCCTGTCCTTCGTCCGACAGTTGCAGGTCTTCCATGGTGACCAGTTCGGTGATGGAGAAGCAGTCATGCACCTCGGTCATGCTGATCTCTTCCCGGGGCTTCTTGATGCCCGCCTCGTCATAGGCACGCTGGGCAGCAATCCGCGTGGTCTTGATGTGCGAACCATCCCAGGTTTTGAATCCGGCTTCCTCACCATTGGAAACCGCCAGTTGCAGGGCTTTGACCGACACCAGGTCCGCCTTGCCCAGGCTGCGGGCAATTTCCGGCGTGGTCACGATGGCGCAGGCTGCGCCGTCACTCACACCACAACAGTCAAACAGGCCAATGGGCTCCGCAATATACGGCGCATTGATGGCCTGCTCCTCAGTGATCTCGCGCTGCAGGTGGGCTTTGGGGTTCTTGGCGCCATTGGCATGACTTTTCACGGACACATGCGCCATGGCACGTTTCAGGTCGGCCTTGTCGACACCGTGTTTGGCGCGGTAACCGCTGGCCAGTTGGGCAAAGGCCCCGGGCGCGGACAGGTTCGGCCAGTACATATCGTTCTCGACGCCGCGGGTACGCTGCGGCAAGCCGCCGTAGCCTACATCCTTGAGCTTTTCGACACCCAGCGCCAGGGCGATGTCACAGGCCCCGGAAGCCACTGCATAGACAGCGCCACGAAAGGCTTCGGTACCGGTGGCACACATGTTCTCCACTTTGGTGGCCGGGATATTCGGCAACCGCAGAGCAATCGACAGCGGCATGGCGCTGGAGCCAACATTGAATGCGTCAATGCCGGCGCCAAACCAGGCCATCTGAATCTGGCTCTTATCGATGCCGGCATCGGCCAGACCTTCTTCAAACGCCTCCACCATCAGATCCGCGGGGCTTGCATCCCAGCGTTCACCGAACTTGCTGCAGCCCATTCCGAGGATCGCTACTTTGTCTTTGATTCCACTAGCCATTGTCATTCACCTGTCTTAGCTGCGTAAGTTATTGCTGGACCGGAGTGGCTTTCCAGAAATACTTCCGGAAGCCCCGCTGGTTATCGAACTGACGGATACGGAAATGCATCGACACCGGCACGCCGGTATCGATAGAACCCGGCTCCACTTCGGTAAAGTCCATCATCAGACGGCCACCGCCCTCGAACTCAACCATTCCGAAGTACGCCGGCGGGTTCCAGTCAAAGGTCAGTCGGTCAGCGGTCCAGGTCTTGACGCGGCCCTGCACGGCAGACATCGGATAGTCGTCCTGGCTGTCCAGTTCGCCGCATTCGGGATTAACGCAGTAGTTTTCCTTGGGGATCTGAATAGTGCCGCAGCTACGACATTTGCCACCCACGAAGCCGGTCAGCAAATCCTTGCGGCGGTACATGGCAGCGAGGTAGCTCTGTTTATCCGTCTCACCCCGCTTGCCAACCTCGCGCTCGACCAGATTGTTGAAGCTCAGGAAACGGTTGTAGTTGGCATCCTCGCGACGTCGCGCCAGGGCGCCGGCGAAGCCGGATCCTGGCTGTCTGTCTTTGATCTTGTCGGTGGCACGGAACAGCACCGCGTCGGTGCCCTGACCAAAGCCGGTGACCAGAATCAGATCACCGGCTGCCGCTTTCTCCAGCGCTGCGGTCAGCAACAGGATCGGATGGGCCACACCGGACACCCCCACGCTACCGATGTGGTTGTCTACCAGCGCCTCGGCAGGGATACCGATCTTCTTGGCAACCGCTGCCGGCGTCCTGGCCTGATCCGATGCCAACACAAAGTGAGCGATATCGGTGGCTTTCACGTCCGCCTTTTCAAGCAGGCGGGAAACGGCCTGGGGCACGCTCTTCATGTAGCCTTCGTCACGGATCCAGCGCTCCTCCCATTCATAATCGAGGGTCGAGTCCTCACCTCGGTAATGGTCGACGAAGTCGGTCACGTAGGTTTCACTGCCCAGGTATTCGGCGATCACGCCTTCCGCTCCGACCCCCAGTGCGGCAGCACCATCTCCCCAGAGCATTTCCGCGCGCGAACCGCACTTGCTGCGCCGATGCTCGGAAGCCAGCAACAGCGCGTTGCCGTTACCGCCAGCGCCGGACTCCAGCATGGAGATCAACGCCGAGGTGCCCGCTCTCTGGGAGGCAGCAACATCCATTGTGCGCAGATGGTCGCCCAGGTTCAGGGCCTGACTGACCACAACCGAATTCTGGCGATCCAGGAACGGCAACGTGGTAGACGCCAGGTACAGTGTATTAACGGATCCGGCATCCAATACTGACAGGCAGTCCTGACCAGCCTCGACGGCCATGGTGATGGTGTCTTCATCC
>CBIHLH010000029.1:0-31276 GCA_966210405.1 uncultured Marinobacter sp. | reverse complement strand
TCGTCGTGCTCCAGCAGCCGGTCGGCATCGCCGTCCTCGTGACGCCGTGGAACTTCCCGGCCGCGATGGCGACCCGCAAGATCGGCCCCGCGCTCGCCGCCGGTTGCACGGTCATCCTCAAGCCGGCCTCCGACACCCCAAAAGAGCCCATGGAAGAGAACAAACGGGCCCGGATCGAATCCTGGGTGCTTACTGGCATTCTGGTGCTGGCGCTGTTCTGGCCGTTCTTTGTCTCCCGGGGCTCGGTGGATCTGGCAACCCTGGTGCTGATCTACATCATGCTGGCCCTCGGCCTGAACGTGGTGGTAGGGCTTGCCGGCCTGCTGGACCTTGGCTACGTCGCGTTCTACGCGGTGGGTGCCTACACCTTTGCCCTGCTCTCGGACTACGCTGGCTTCTCGTTCTGGATGGCCTTGCCGGTAGGTGCCTTGCTGGCCGCCCTGTTCGGGCTGGTACTGGGCTTCCCGGTGCTGCGATTGCGGGGCGACTACCTGGCCATTGTCACTCTCGGCTTTGGCGAGATCATCCGCATCCTGCTGAACAACTGGACCAGCCTGACCGGCGGGCCCAACGGCATTGGTGGCATTCCCGAACCCACCCTGTTCGGCATGGAATTCGGTCGCCGGGTCAAGGAAGAAGGCAACACCTCCTTCCATGAAACCTTCGGCATCGCCTACAGCGGTGAGGACAAGGTCATTTTCCTCTATCTGATCTCCCTGGTGCTGGCGGTGTTCACCGCCCTGGTCATTCGGCGCTTCATGCGGATGCCGGTGGGCCGGGCCTGGGAAGCCTTGCGTGAGGATGAAATCGCGGCCCGCTCCCTGGGGCTCAACCGCACCGCCGTCAAACTCTCGGCCTTCACCATTGGCGCCTTCTTTGCCGGCTTCGCGGGCACGGTCTTTGCGTCCAAGCAGGGCTTCATCAGCCCGGAATCGTTTGTCTTCCTGGAGTCCGCCATCATCCTGGCGATTGTTGTACTCGGGGGTATGGGCTCCCAGCTCGGTGTGATTCTGGCGGCCATCGCCGTCACCATCCTGCCGGAACTGGCCCGGGAGTTCTCCGAGTACCGCATGCTGATTTTCGGCGCCGCCATGGTGCTGATGATGATCTGGCGGCCACAGGGTATGATGCCCATGCGCCGTATACACATTGAACTGACAAAGCAGGAGTGACGGACGATGCTTGACGTACAAAATCTGTCCATGCGCTTTGGCGGCCTGCTTGCGGTGGACCAGGTATCTCTCGATGTTCAGGAGCATGAAATTGTTTCCATCATCGGGCCCAACGGTGCCGGCAAAACCACCGTGTTCAACTGTATGAGCGGTTTCTACAAACCCACCGGTGGCAAAATCCTGTTCGAAGGGCAGGAGATCCAGGGCAAGCCCGACTACCGGATTTCCAGAAGGGGCCTGGTGAGAACCTTCCAGCACGTCAGGCTGTTCAGCCAAATGACAGTGGTGGAAAACCTTCTGGTGGCCCAGCACCGGCACCTGAACACCAACCTGATCGCGGGCCTGCTGAGCACACCGGATTACCGCAAGCGCGAGCAAAAATCCCTGGACCGGGCCGCCTACTGGCTCGATCGCGTGGGTCTGCTGGAGCTGGCCAACCGGGAAGCCGGCAACCTGGCCTATGGCCGGCAGCGGCGCCTGGAAATCGCTCGCTGCATGGTGACCGAGCCCAGGCTGCTGATGCTCGACGAGCCAGCCGCCGGCCTCAACCCCGCTGAAACCAAAAACCTCAACCAGCTGATCGTCAGCCTGAAAGAGGATTACAACGTTTCGGTGGTGCTGATTGAGCACGACATGAGCCTGGTGATGGATATCTCCGACCGGATCTATGTCATTAACCAGGGGCGCCCCCTGGCCAATGGCACGCCACAGGACATCCGCCAGAACGACGACGTGATCAAAGCCTATCTGGGCGAGGCCTGAGGAAAAACCATGCTTGTATTAGAAGACGTCCATACCCATTACGGCAAAATCGAAGCACTGCACGGAGTGTCTGTGGAAGTAAAAAAGGGAGAGATTGTCTCCCTGATCGGCGCCAATGGCGCCGGTAAAACCACCCTGCTGATGACGGTGTGCGGCAATCCCCAGGCCAGCGCCGGGCGGGTGATCCTGCAGGGCCGGGATATTACCCGGGACCCCACCGCCAACATCATGCGATCCGGCATTTCCATCGTGCCGGAGGGCCGGCGGGTGTTTTCGGGCCTGACTGTTGAGGAAAACCTGCACATGGGGGGGTTTTTCAACACCAAACCCGAAATCCGGAAAAGCATCGACCATGTGTACGAGCTGTTCCCCCGCCTGAAGGAGCGTGAACATCAGCGGGCGGGCACCATGTCCGGCGGTGAACAGCAAATGCTGGCCATTGGTCGTGCCCTGATGAGCAAGCCCAACATGATCATTCTGGATGAGCCATCCCTCGGGCTGGCTCCCTTGGTGATCAAGCAGATCTTCGAGATCATTGGCCACTTGCGGGAAGAAGGCATTACCGTGTTCCTGGTGGAGCAGAACGCGCATCAGGCGCTGAACCTGGCAGACCGGGGCTATGTCCTGGAAACCGGCCGGATACGGCTCCATGATACCGGCAAGAACCTGCTTGACAATCCAGACGTACAGAATGCCTACCTGGGCGGTTAGCGTCCGTATCCTGCGCACGAAAAAGCCGGGGGCATGTCACCATGCCCCCGGCTTTTTTAATCAGGCAACCGCGTATTACTGAACGCTTTTAATGGTGCCCTTATAACCTTCCACGGTTACATCAATGGTGCCGTATACGACATAATCGTTCTTCTTGACGGTGTAACGCGGGGCTACAATCACATCGGCACCGGAGGCCGAGATGGCGTTGTAGGCTGCCGCGGACTTAACCGCAGACACCGGGTCCAGGCCTCCAAGACCAAAGGCGCTGCTGCCACCGTTGCCGTATTCCATGCCATCAGCATATTCATTGTCATCACTCAGGGTGAAGAACAGAATCTTGGTGGCAGAGGACTGGCCCGTGATTTTTTCGCCAACTTCGATATCAGCCTTGATATCCGTATCAACAGAGCCGTTCAGGGGAACGGGGCTGGAGCTGACGTTAAGGGAGGAACAACCGGTCATTGCGCCGGCCAGCAAGAGGCTGGATGCGATCAGTACGTTTTTCACAGAATACTCTCCATGTGTTGTGTGTAAGCCTTCATGGCCGCGCGCACTATACTCAATGACCATATTTATAACAAGTTTATGAAAAAAATTTGTTTTTTAGCCTGTTTGGCAATATGTACATACGGTCATTTTTGCCGGATTATCGGGCCAAATCGATGATTCACTGTTCAGTAACCTTGCCTTTCAGTGATTTGGACTATACTCAACGGAACGGTCAACCTGTCTCCACAGAAAAATCAGTCAGGGCCGTTTTCACGAACGATTCCGCTATGTTGCGAATCTGTCGTGTTATGCGACGAGAGCTAAAAACCACAGAAAGGAGTGGATAATGAAAAAACTGATCGCAGGTGCAATTCTTCTGGGCGCTTCCTCCATGGCCTTTGCCCAACCGGGCTGTGGCGTTGGTGCCATGATCTGGAAGGGACAGTCCGGGATTGCTCCCCACGTGTTGGCGGCAACCACCAACGGAACCTTCGGCAACCAGACCTTCGGTATGACCACCGGTACCCTCGGCTGTCAGACCAACGAAGCCGTCCAGTCCATGGCCATGTACATGGACAGCAACATCGACAAGGTCGCCCGCGACATGTCCCGGGGCTCTGGTGAAAACCTCGATACCCTGGCAGTGCTGCTGGGCGTGGACGAAGCGGACCGCGATACCTTCCGTCAGGTCTTGCAGCACAACTTCGCCACTATCTTCCCGAACTCCGACACCACCTCCGGCGAAGCCGTCGATGCCATTGTGGCCCTGCTGGAGAAAAATGAGTCACTAAGCAAGTACGTAGCAGCCTGATACCGGATCCATACCCGGCATCAATCAAGAGAAGGGACCCACTGCGCCAGGGACGGCGCATCTTCCCGGCCTTACACTCAGCTAACTCCCGGAAACCTTTGTCATTCATGGGCAATTTGCTTCGTCTTGGGTCAGCCATCGGCTGGCTCGCAGTAGGCCTCCCGGCTTTGGCAGACACTGCTGCCGGCCCGGATAACCCTTATCTCGACCCGACCTGGCTAACCCTGGTCCATTACCAGAAAAACATCGTCGGGGACGGTTATACCAGCCAGGCGGACGACCCCGACTTTTTTCTGAGCGATCAGGGCAAGACCTCCCCCAGAGCCGAGTTTGAAGCCACACTCCAGGCCATCCAGGCGCCCGGGGGCGGCAACGACCATGCACGATGCCGGTTTCCGGCCCGGGATCGCTGGCTCAGGGCACAACGGGATCTGCCCGACACGCCGGTGGTCTGCCCGGCCTACCAACAGTGGTCCGATACCCTGAATACCGAGACGGTAACCCTGGTGTTTGCCGCTTCCTACCTGAACAGCCCGTCATCCATGTTCGGCCACACCTTCCTCCGGCTTGACCCACCCAAAGAAGACGACGAAACCAATCTGCTGCTGGCCAATACCATCTCCTATGCCGCGGATGCCGCCGCCCATGACAGCGAACTCCTGTTCGCCTACCGGGGTATCTTCGGAGGCTATCCGGGCATCACCACGGTTCAGCCCTACTACGAGAAAATCCGCCTGTATTCCGACATTGAGAACCGGGATCTCTGGGAATACACCCTGAACCTGAGCCAGAGTGAAGTGGACATGATGGTGGCGCACGCCTGGGAGATCCGGGACCATAACTTCGACTACTACTTCTTTGACGAGAACTGTGCCTATCGTCTGCTGGCACTGATCGACGTAGCCCGGCCCGGCACCAACCTGCTGGCGGAGGTTGGTACCCACGCCATCCCCTCGGACACGGTTCGCTGGGTGGTGGACAAGGGGCTGGTGCGCGACATCCACTACCGGCCCTCGGCAGCCACCTCCGTTGCCTACAGCCTCGACAGGCTGCCCGACGACCAGCAAACCCTGGCCGCCGCCCTGGCCAACGGCTATATCAGCGCCAGTGGCCCCGAGATCACAGCGCTGACACCCACCGAGCAAGCCCACGTACTGGATGCCACCTACGATTACGTGCGCTACCAGAGCGAAGCCGAGGGCTGGCCCCGGGAGCTCGCCGCGCCGCTGTCCCACGACCTGCTGAGTGCCCGCAGCCAGATCGACAACACGCCGCCACCGGCAACGCCGCCCAGGCCCGATGTGCGCGACGATCAGGGCCACGATACCTTCCGGATCAGCCTGGGGGCCGGCCAACAGGCACACCGGGAGTTCACCCGGTTGACCTTGCGGCCAGCCTACCACGACGTCCTCGATCCGCCGGAAGGTTATCGCAGCGGCGCCCAGCTGCAGTTCCTGCGCCTGGATGCCCGCTACTATACGGATAATGACGAACTGCAGCTGGAACAGCTCACCGGTGTTGAGATACGTTCCCTGAGCCCGAGAAACGCCTTCTTCTCCCCGCTATCCTGGCAAGTCGGGTTCGGCGGCCGTCGAACCGAAACAGGCCACAAGCGCGTTCTGACACCGTACCTGGAAGGCGGTACCGGAGGCAGCTGGCGCCTGGGCGATCACACCCAGGCATTCGCGCTGGCCACCGCCGACCTGGAGATCGACAACGACCTCCGGCGGGGCTACGACGCAGCCCCCGGCGCCGATATCGGCCTGCTACACCAGAACCCCCGCTTCAGCCTGCTGGCCGGGGCGAAAACCAAAGCCTGGATCGTCAGCAGCCAGCGCCGCCAGGATCAGCTCTACGCAAAGGCCAACTGGCACATCGGGCGAGACTTCAGCCTGTTTGCCGAATTCACCCGGGAAGACCACTTCGACAGGTACCAAAGCACATGGCAAGCCGGACTGCACGCCTACTTCTGAGCCTCAAAGCACGCCGCCTGACTGCACTCGTCCTGAGCCTGCTGCTCCTGCCCGGGTGCAGCAGCCTGTTCTTCTACCCGGACCGCGTCACCTACCTCACCCCGGATCGTCTCAACCTCAGCTACGACGACGTCTACCTGGACACCGCCGACGGCGAAACCCTCCACGGTTGGTGGCTGCCTGCGGAAACACCTGAGAGCGATGCCAAGGGCACGGTCTATTTTCTCCATGGCAACGCCCAGAATATCAGCAGCCACCTCCTCAACGTCGCCTGGTTACCCGGGGAAGGCTACAACGTCTTCATCCTCGACTACCGGGGCTACGGAAAGTCCACCGGCGCCCCGGATATCGACGGCGCCCTGCACGATGTCGAAACCGGCCTGCGCTGGCTGGCCGGGAACACCGATGTGAAAGGCCGGCCCGTCTACATCCTCGGCCAGAGCCTGGGCGGCGCCCTCGCCATCCCCCTGGCCAGCGAATGGACCCGGCGCCGGGAACAACCCCACCTCGACGGCCTGATACTGGACGGCACCTTCTCCGGTTTTCGCAAAATCGCTCGGGAGAAACTCGGCGCCTTCTGGCTCACCTGGCCGTTCCAGATTCCCCTGAGCTGGACCATTCCGGCGGACTACGAAGGCGTTGACTACATCGACGATATCAGTCCGATTCCGGTGATGATTATTCACAGTGTCCGGGATGGGATTATTCCGTTTCATCATGGGGAGGCGCTTTATGAGGCCGCGGAAGAGCCAAAGGAATTTCTGCAGACGGATACGCCTCACGCGGCGACGTTTGTGATTCCGGGGTATCGCGAGGCGGTTCTTGAGTTTATGGAAGGGCCATAAAAAACCCGCCGAACTCGTGAGAGTGGCGGGTTTTTTGTCGGATTACGCCTTCGGCTAATCCGACCTACCTGTTGCGTCAACCAGCTTAGGCAGAGAAGTCGGTCGGCTGCTCGCCTTCCGCAACTTCCTTCATGGACAGCTTGACGCGACCACGGTTATCCACATCCAGCACCTTCACCAGAACTTCCTGACCTTCGCTCAGCTCATCAGTGACATTCTCGATGCGGCGCTCGGAGATCTGGGAAATGTGCACCAGACCATCCTTGCCGGGCAGGATGTTCACGAAGGCACCAAAGTCCACAATGCGCTCAACGCGGCCCTTGTAGATAGCACCCACTTCGATCTCCGCGGTAATTTCCTTAACCCGGTTCACCGCCGCCTGGGCCGCTTCCTGGTTATCGGCGTAGATCTTCACGTTGCCGTCGTCATCCAGATCAATGGACGCACCGGTCTCGTCACAGATGGAACGGATCACAGAACCGCCCTTGCCGATCACGTCACGGATCTTCTCCGGATTGATCTTGATGGTGGTAATGCTCGGCGCGCGCGCAGACAGCTCGGCACGGGGCGTAGAGATCACCTTGTTCATCTCGCCCAGAATGTGCAGGCGCGCCGCGTGGGCCTGTTCCAGGGCCAGTTCCATGATCTCGTCGGTAATGCCGTTGATCTTGATATCCATCTGCAGGGCGGTGACGCCCTCCTGGGTACCGGCAACTTTGAAGTCCATGTCGCCCAGGTGGTCTTCGTCACCCAGGATATCGGTCAGAACCGCGAACTTGTCGCCTTCCTTGACCAGGCCCATGGCGATACCGGCCACCGGCGCCTTGATGGGCACACCCGCGTCCATCAGTGCCAGGCTGGAACCACAGACCGAGGCCATGGAGCTGGAACCGTTGGATTCAGTGATCTCGGATACTGCCCGGATGGCGTACGGGAACTCTTCCAGAGTCGGCATGACCGCCAGAACACCACGTTTGGCCAGACGACCGTGGCCAACCTCGCGGCGGCCCGGGGTGCCGACACGACCCGCTTCACCCACGGAATACGGAGGGAAGTTGTAGTGGAACAGGAACGGATCCTTACGCTCGCCTTCCAGGGCATCGATGATCTGCACATCGCGGGAGGTACCCAGCGTGGTGGTCACGATGGCCTGGGTTTCACCCCGGGTGAACAGCGCTGAACCGTGAACACTGGGCAGAATGCCCACTTCAATCTCGATCGGACGCACGGTCTTGTTGTCGCGGCCATCAATACGGGGCTTGCCCTCGATCACCTGGTTCCGGACGATGGCTTTTTCCACCTTGCCAAAATACTTTTTGACGTCATCCGCGGACGGCTGGCCTTCCTCTTCGCCGGCCAGTTTCTCAACCAGGGCCGACTTGATCTCGCCCAGGCGAGCATAGCGCTCCATCTTGTCACGGATGCCGTAGGCTTCCTCAATGGCAGCAGCAGCTTCGGACTTGACGATATTCAGCAGCTCGGTGTTCTCCGGTTCTGGTTGCCAGTCCCAACGCGGTTTGCCGTTCTCGGCCGCAAATTCCCGGATGGCGTTAACAGCCACCTGCATTTCCTGATGGGCGTACAGAACGCCACCCAGCATCTGGTCTTCCGTCAGGCCCTTGGCTTCAGACTCCACCATTAGAACCGCATCTCCGGTACCGGCAACCACCATGTCCAGCAGGGAGGTTTGCAGCTCTTCGAAGGTCGGGTTCAGAAAGTAGCCCCGCTCGTTGGTGTAACCCACGCGGGAAGCACCGATGGGGCCATCAAACGGAATGCCGGAAATGGACAGCGCCGCAGAAGCGGCCAGCATTGCGGCAATATCCGGATCCTGGTTCTTGCTCGAGGACATCACCGTGGTAATGACCTGAACTTCGTTCATGAAGCCGTTCGGGAACAGCGGACGAATCGGACGGTCGATCAGGCGGGAGGTCAGGGTTTCCTTCTCGGAAGGACGACCTTCGCGCTTGAAGAAGCCACCGGGAATTTTACCCACGGCGTAGGTCTTCTCGAAGTAGTTGACCGTCAGCGGGAAGAACGGCTGACCCGGCTTGGCTTCCTTGGCGCCGACGACCGTACCGAGAACGGAAATATCGTCGATGGTTACCAGCACGGAGCCGGTTGCCTGGCGGGCAATACGGCCGGTTTCCAGGGTGACGGTTTTGCCACCGAGTTCAAATGTTTTCTTGATGGGATTCAGATTCACAATAACTCCTGATCTATCTTTTCCGAATTGATTCAATCCGCGCGCCCCTGCGTGCGGATCGTTGTTCGCAGGCGTGTTCCTGTGACCCGAAGCCAACCCGTCTGAAAGCTAACAGGCTGTTGCAAAACCCCGCTCCGTCTGGCGATTCGGGAATCGGCCAGGCCCGGGTTTTTCAACAACCTGCTATCAATTTCGGCTTTCCGTTACGACAGGGAACCCTTCATTATCACTGACAACACAACTGCGGCGTACATGCCCTTTGCCGTCCCCGGATCCGGGGCCTGGCAAAACGCAGGAGAGAAGCACAGCCGGCAGCACCCGAAGGTGCTACCGGTTGAAGGCCACAAGGACCGGATCAGCGACGCAGGCCCAGACGCTGGATAAGCTCCAGGTAACGGTCGGCGTTTTTGCGCTTCAGGTAATCCAGCAGCTTACGACGCTGGTTTACCATACGGATCAGACCACGGCGGGAATGATGATCCTGCTTGTTGATCTTGAAGTGATCCTGCAGCTTGTTGATGTTGGCGCTCAGCAGTGCCACCTGAACTTCAGGGGAACCGGTATCGCCATCACCTTGCTGATAATCCTGAACAATCTGTGCTTTCTCATTGGCAGACAGTGCCATAACTCACCTCATTGTTTGCGATGCTATCGAATACGGCCGAACCGCGCATCTCTACAGCCCGGCTACACAGCATTACGCCTGAGGCGTTCCGCTGCTTTTCACCAGACGACGGGGCACCAGCCTGGTGTCCTCGTCTTCCGATAAAGCTTCTGCCAGCCCCACAAAGCCCCTGTTGCCATAAATGCGCACAAAGCCATGGAGTGACTGACCCGGTATTCTAACCGGTTGTCCGTTCAATATCGATACCAGCGCCGGTCCCGCCAACCGGTGCTCCGGGAACATGGAAAGGGCGGCGTCCGGCGCGACCAGCAGGCCATCCAGGCTTTCCTCCCGCTCCCGCATGGCCTCCAGGTCTTTTACATCACGGGCATCGGCCAGGGTAAACCCCGAGGCCATGGTTCGCCGCAAGGCGATGACGTGTGCTCCGCAGCCGAGCGCTTCGCCCAGATCCTCAACCAGTGAGCGAATGTACGTACCCTTGGTGCAACTCACTGCGATGTCCAGCTCGTTGTCCCGCACATCCAGTAGCGTTAGCTGGTAAATGGTGACCGGGCGCGCCGGGCGCGCCACCTCGATGCCCTCGCGGGCGTACTCGTATAGTGGTCGCCCCTTGTGCTTGAGCGCGGAATACATGGAGGGAACCTGCTGTATGTCACCACGGAACTGATCCAGCAGGGGCTCGAGACGTTCGGTGGAGAGGTCGGTCGGCACCGGTTTTTCCGCCACGACCGCACCCTCACTGTCGCCAGTCTCGGTACGAACGCCGAGCCTCGCAGTGGCGATATAAGCCTTGTCACTGTCCAGCATCATCTGGGAAAACTTGGTCGCCTCCCCGAAACACAACGGCAGTACACCGGTCGCCAGCGGATCCAGGGCACCGGTGTGTCCGGCCTTGGCCGCCCCGAACAACCGCTTGACCTCTTGCAGAATGCCATTGGAGGTGATGCCCTGAGGCTTATCAATGACCAGGATGCCGTTAACATCACGGCCTTTGCGACGACGACTCAAGCGTCCCGCTCCGGGTTACCCGATACCGGATCGTCGTTGTCGTCCCTGGGCACCGCCGGCTTTTCACCCACGGCCTCGCGAATCAGGCTGTCCATGTGGCGGCTGTAGCCCTGGAGGCTGTCAAAGTGAAAGCGCAGTTGCGGCACAACCCGCAACTTCATGGCGCGCCCCACCTGGCCACGCAGGAACCCCGCTGCCTTGTTCAGCGCCGACAGTGACGTTTTCACTTCCGGCGATTCGGCGGTCAGTTCCTCGGTCGAGAGCAGGGAGACATAGATGTCGGCGTAGCCAAGATCACGACTGACCTTGACTGCGTTGACCGTCACCATGCCCACCCTGGGATCCTTGACCTCCCGCTGAATCAGCTGAGCCAGTTCCCGTTGCATCTGATCGCCGATGCGATCAATACGACTGAACTCTCTTGGCATCAGGCCCCCGTGGATTCGAGCTTGCGTTCAACCCGGACGCGATCAAAGACCTCGATCTGGTCTCCGACTTTCACGTCGTAGCCTTTCACGCCAATACCGCACTCCATGCCATTGCGGACTTCGGGAACGTCGTCCTTGAAGCGACGCAGGGATTCCAGCTCGCCTTCAAAGATCACCACGTTGTCCCGCAGAACCCGAATCGGCTTGTTACGGTAGACGTTGCCCTCAACCACCATACAGCCGGCCACCTGACCGAACTTCGGTGAGCGGAACACATCGCGAACATCGGCAATGCCGACAATGTCTTCACGGAATTCCGGCGCCAGCATGCCCGTCAGGGCGGCTTTCACGTCATCAATCAGATTGTAGATGATGCTGTAGTAGCGCAGATCCAGACCTTCCTGTTCGACCAGGCGCTTGGAGGCGGTGTCGGCTCGCACGTTGAAACCGAAGATAACCGCGTTGGTCGCCATGGCAAGGCTGACGTCAGTCTCGGCGATACCACCGACACCGGAAGACACAATCTTCACCTGGACCTCGTCATTGCCAAGGTCCTGCAGGGCCTTGGTAATGGCTTCCAGAGAGCCACGCACATCGGTCTTGAGCACGACGTTGAGGGTTTTGACCTCGTCCTTGCCCATGTTCTCGAACAGGTTCTCAAGCTTCGCCGCCTGCTGACGCTGGAGGCGCTGCTCCCGCTCGCGGATCTGCCGAAATTCGGCCAGTTCCTTCGCTTTGCGCTCGTCTGCAACTGCAAAGAACTCATCACCGGCGTCCGGTGTGCCATTCAGGCCGAGAATCTCAACCGGAATCGACGGGCCAGCTTCCCTGGTCTGCTTGCCGGCTTCGTCGGTCATCGCCCGAACTTTGCCGAAATAGGCACCGGCAACCACCATATCACCCTGGCGCAGGGTACCGTTCTGAACCAGGACGGTCGCCACGGAGCCACGGCCCCGCTCAAGGCTCGACTCAACGACAACACCCTTGGCCGGCGCATCCGTAACGGCTTCCAGTTCAAGGATTTCAGACTGCAGCAAGACAGCCTCGAGCAGCGCATCGATACCTTCACCGGTGTGGGCGGAAACAGGCACAAACTGAACATCCCCGCCCCAGTCTTCCGGAACGACTTCCAGGGCAGCCAGTTCACTCTTGATGCGGTCCGGGTCAGCCCCTTCCTTGTCCATCTTGTTGATGGCTACCACCAGCGGCACACCGGCGGAGCGGGCGTGCTGCACCGCTTCCTTGGTCTGCGGCATAACGCCGTCATCCGCCGCGACAACCAGGATAACGATATCGGTACACTGGGCACCACGGGCACGCATCGCCGTAAAGGCTGCGTGGCCCGGCGTATCCAGGAAGGACACCATGCCGTGATCCGTTTCCACGTGATAGGCACCGATGTGCTGGGTAATGCCACCGGACTCGCCGGAGGCCACCTTGGTACGGCGAATATAATCCAGCAGCGAGGTTTTGCCGTGGTCAACGTGACCCATCACGCTCACCACCGGAGCACGCTTGGTCTTTTCACCACCCTCGAATGAGAACTCACTCAGAACTTCTTCCTCGAAGGCATCTTCACTGACGGTCCTGGCTTTGTGCCCCAGTTCCTCGGTCACAAGAACCGCGGTTTCCTGGTCCAGCGCCTGGTTAATGGTGGCCATGACACCCATACCCATCAGGGTTTTGATGACATCCGCCGATTTGACCGCCATGCGCTGGGCAAGATCGCCAACGCTGATGGTTTCCGGAATCTCTACTTCTCTGACCATTGGTTTGGTCGGCCTCTCGAAGCCATGACGCTTCTCTTTGGGTTTCTTTTTCGCGCGCAGCGGCTTACGCAGGGTGGTGTCTTCCTCTTCTTCGGAAATCACCAGCGGCTCGTCCACCGGACGACTGCGCGGACCACGATGGCCAGCCTGTTTCTTTTTCGGCTTGCCTTCTTCCACTTCGTCGCCACGTTCGCGAACTTTTTCTTTCTTTTTCTTCGGCTTGCGGTCTTTACCTTCACCCTCGGCCGGCGGCGGAATGGGCATATCCTCCGGCGCGGGAACAGGCTCGGGCTCAGGTTTGGCGGCCGGCTTCGGCTCTGCCTTTTCTTCCGCTACCGGCGTTTCGGCAGGCGCTTCTTCCTGAGTGCCCGCGGCGGTATCCGCCGTGGCTTTCGTCTCTGCCTGAGGCGCCTGTTCCGCAGCAACCTTGGGCGCCTCCTCTACCGGCGCCTGGGGCTGGGATTGCGCCTGCTCTTCAGCGGCGGCCTCCTGTGCCGCTGACTCCGCCTCCGGCTGAGCCTCCGCGCGCTTGATGTAGGTGCGCCGTTTGCGGACTTCCACATTCACTGTCTTGGCCTTGCCAGCCTTCAGTGTCGTGGTGGTTTTACGCTTCAGTGTGATCTTGCGCGGCTCGGAGTCCGCCTCACCGTGGGTCTTTCGCAAATAGGCCAGCAACTGCTGCTTCTCATCACTGGAGACTGCGTCATTTTCCGAGCGCGCCTTAAGGCCGGCTTCCACGATCTGCTTCAGCAAACGATCCACGGGAGCGCCTACATCTTCGGCCAGTTGTTTTACCGTTACTTCAGCCATACTGGTCCTCCTCCCGAATTAAGCCTGGTCTTCAAACCAGGGGGCACGTGCGGTCATAATCAACTGACCGGCACGCTCTTCATCCATACCGTCGATCTCGAGCAGGTCATCCACCGACTGCTCCGCCAGGTCTTCCATCGTGCGTACGCCCATGCCGGCGAGTTTGAATGCCAGACCACGATCCATGCCGTCCATCGCCAGAAGATCTTCCGCTGGCTCCGCGCCCTCAAGAGCTTCCTCACTGGCCAGCGCCTGGTTCAGCAAAACGTCCTTGGCACGACGACGAAGTTCGGTAACGGTTTCTTCGTCAAAACCGTCAATGGCCAGCATCTCTTCCATCGGTACATAAGCCACTTCCTCGATTGAGGTAAACCCCTCCTCAATCAGGATGCCAGCAAATTCCTCATCGACATCCAGGTTGCCGGTGAAGTGCTCCACCAGGCGCGTGTACTCCTGCTCCTGGCGCTCGCCGGCTTCCTCTTCGGTCATTACGTTCAGTATCCAGCCGGTCAGGTCCGTGGCCAGACGCACGTTCTGGCCGTTACGGCCGATGGCCTGGGCCAGGTTGTCTTCGGCGACCGCCACTTCCATGGTATGGCGATCCTCATCCATCACAATGGAGGCAACTTCCGCCGGTGCCATGGCGTTGATCACCAACTGCGCCGGATTGTCGTCCCAGAGCACGATATCGACGCGCTCTCCGCCAAGCTCGTTGGATACCGCCTGCACCCTGGACCCGCGCATACCAACACAGGCACCCACCGGATCAATCCGGCGATCATTGGTTTTCACGGCGATCTTGGCACGGGAACCGGGATCTCGGGCGGCGCCGCGGATCTCAATCAGCTCCTCGGCAATCTCCGGTACTTCAATGCGGAACAGTTCGATCAGCATCTGTGATGCCGTGCGGCTCAGGATAAGCTGGGGGCCGCGATGATCGGTCCGGATCTCCAGCAACAGGGAGCGCACCCGGTCACCCATGCGGAAGGTTTCCCGGGGAATCAGGTGCTCCCGCGGTAACAGGGCCTCGGCGTTACTGCCGAGATCGACAATCACATTGTCGCGGGTCACTTTCTTGACCGTGCCAGACACCAGCTCACCGACACGATCACGGTAGCTGTCGACAATTTTCATGCGTTCGGCTTCGCGAACTTTCTGGAAGATGATCTGTTTCGCAGCCTGGGCACCAATCCGGCCAAATGCCTCGGATTCGACTTTCTCTTCGTGGGTATCGCCAGGCTTCAGGGCCGGGTCGATCTCCTCGGCTTCCTGCAGAGTGAGCTCGGTACCCAGCGCAGGCACGGCATCGTTGTCCACAACCAGCCAACGACGGAAGGTTTCGTACTCTCCGGTTTTCCGGTCAATCGAAACCCGGATATCCGCCTCTTCGTCATCAAAGCGTTTTTTGGCAGCGGTGGCCAGTGCCAGTTCGATCGCCTCAAAAATCACATCCTTCTCGACCCCTTTCTCGTTCGAGACGGATTCAACCACCAGCAAGATCTCTTTACTCATTGGATTGCCCTGCCCTCAACATAAACTGTGCGTCCACTGACGTTTTAATATCACTCATTCGAATACCGGTATGATGTGGGCCTTTTCGATGCTGTCAAACGGCAACAGGTATTCGTGGTCATCAACGACCACCACCACATCATCGCCTTCCACACCCCGGATCAGACCCTGAAACTTCCGGCGCCCCTCAAAGGCCATCCGGAGACGAATCTGAACCTGGTGACCGGCAAACGCTTCGTATTGCTCCAGACGAAACAGCGGGCGATCCATCCCCGGGGATGAAACCTCAAGTGTGTATTCCGTCTGGATGGGATCTTCCACATCCATCACACCGCTGATCTGGCGACTGACTTTTTCACAGTCCTCAATGCCGATGCCGTTCTCGGCATCGTCAATAAACACCCGCAGCAGGGAATGATGGCCCTGGGAGCGGAATTCCATGCCCCAGAACTCATACCCCAGGCCCTCGACCACAGGCTGAAGAATGTCTTCCAGTTGCTTAAGCTTGGCTGACAAGTTACGCCTTCTCCGTTATCAGATTTACCGACCCCAAAAACAAAAAAAGGGCTGTTTTATCAGCCCTTTTTATGCACCAGGGCCCTCTGCGCCAGGCCCCTTAATCAAAAAGCCCCGAACGAATGGGGCCTTTTGTTGCAAGAACTCACAGGAAGCAAACCGATGTACCGCTTCCTGCTGACAGACACCTGGCCTGCCAGAAACCCGTCAGCACAAAGCTGCAGGTCCCAATATCCGCCGGAGTATAGAGACGCCAGACAGAGTGGTCAAGGACTGACCAAAGAAAAACGGCCTGGAATGTCCAAGCCGTTTTCTTTACAGATGGTGCCCGGGGCCGGACTCGAACCGGCACGGCTTTCGCCACTACCCCCTCAAGATAGCGTGTCTACCAGTTTCACCACCCGGGCAACACTTTTACTCGAGCTCGGGGAGTTCTGGCTCCCCGTTCCCGGTTTCGCTCGGGGCTGCTGCACCGTCTTCAGCGGCTGATGTATCGGCTGGGGTCTTGCTGGACTCCTGAACTACAGGAATACCGGCTTGCCCGGCCACTTCAGCCCGCTGCTTGGCAAACACCGCCAGCGAGAAACTTGTTACAAAAAACACAATGGCGAGCAGGGTTGTCATCCGGGTCAGGAAGCTGCCACTGCCCTGGCTACCGAAAACGGTCTGGGAGGCACCACCACCAAAGGCTGCGCCAGCATCGGCACCTTTGCCCTGCTGAATCAGCACCAGACCCACCAGTGCCACGGCGATAACCACGTGCACAACGACTACCAGTGTTTCCAACCAATCCATAACGACTCTCGCGAACCTTATACGTTAGATACTCGCCGGTACAGCCCGGCAAATACTCACAAAATCCTCAGCTTTTAACGACGCACCACCGATCAAACCACCGTCAATGTCCGGCTCGGCGAAAAGTGCCGCTGCATTATCCGCTTTTACACTACCCCCGTAAAGCAGAGATACGTCTTCCGCCGGGGCACCGAGCTCAGCAAGCTGCTTACGTATCCAGCCATGCATCGCCTGGGCATCTCCCGCCGTGGCGGTTTTCCCTGTCCCGATTGCCCAGACCGGCTCGTACGCGACTACCACTTGCTGCCAGCGATCATGGCCAACTTTCGCCAACCCGCTCCGAACCTGAGCCGCTACCACCGACTCAGCCTTACCGGACTCTCGCTCGGCGAGCGTTTCGCCAACGCAGACCACGGCGGTCAGCCCACTTGAGAGCAGGTGCTCAACCTTGGCGGCTACACTCTCGTCGGTCTCGCCAAACAACTGGCGGCGCTCCGAGTGACCCACCAGGGCAAATTCACACCCCATGTCCCAAGCCATGCCTGCGGAGATTTCTCCGGTGTAGGCACCCGACAGCCACTGCCCGACGTTCTGAACACCAACGGATACTGAAGCGCCGGCTAACTCGACCACATCCCTGACGTACAAAGCGGGCGGAATAATAACAACTTCCGCACCGTTATCAAGGTCGCTGATTCCGGACCGGACCGAGCCCACCAGGCTTTTCGCCAGATCTCTCGACCCGTTCATTTTCCAGTTACCGGCTACAATCTTGCGGCGCATAACAGATCCCGAACGTGAGGGAGGGCGAACTATACAGCAGTCCCTCGCAGCAGACAACCGCCTGAAAACACAAAAGTCATGGCCCGGATTGCTCCACAATCCGGGCCAGTTCCCGGACCACCCGCTGAATACTGTCGGCGTCCTGGCCTTCGGCCATCACCCGAATCAGCGGCTCGGTTCCGGAGGCCCGCAACAGCACCCGGCCGGCACTGCCCAGCTCTGCCTCGGCCTTTTCCACCGCCGCCACAATCTCGTCCCGGCTGAACGGATCAAAACGTTGGCCAACGCGGACATTAATCATTTCCTGGGGCAGTTTGCTCATGCCCTGGCGCAGATCCGTCAGGGTTTTGCCCGACTTGCCTACGGCCAGCAAAACCTGAAGCGCAGAGACAATGCCGTCGCCGGTGCTGGTGCAATCGCGAATCACCAGATGCCCGGAACCTTCTCCGCCCAGCACCCAGTTGTTGGCGAGCAACCGCTCCATCACGTAGCGGTCGCCCACCTTGGCACGCTCGAATTCGATGCCGATCTCGCGCAACGCCAGCTCGACACCAAGGTTGGTCATTAACGTTCCGACCACACCACCCTTCAGGCGGCCTTCGGCGAACCGCTGCGAGGCAATAACATACAGCAGCTCGTCGCCATCCACCTCGGAACCATCGCGATCGACCATCAGCACCCGGTCACCGTCGCCGTCAAAGGCAATACCCAGATCAGCGCCCCGGGCGACCACCGCCTTTTTCAACTCTTCCAGGTGAGTGGACCCGACATTCAGGTTGATGTTCAGGCCATCCGGATTCGCACCGATCACCGAGACATTCGCCCCCAACTCCCGGAACACCTTGGGGGCGACGTGGTAGGTCGCACCGTGAGCGCAGTCCAGAACAATCGTCATATCATCCAGGGTGAATTCGTTGGGCACCGTGCTTTTGCAGAACTCCACGTATCGGCCCGGAGCATCATCGACCCGCGAGGCTTTACCAAGCTCACCCGGCGTGCACACCTCAATGGGCATATCCAGCCAGCGCTCAATTTCTGCTTCCAGGGCATCGTCGAGTTTGGTCCCGGCAGCGGAAAAAAACTTGATGCCGTTATCGTGATGCGGATTGTGGGAGGCACTGATCACAATACCCGCGGAGGCCCGGAACGTTCGGGTCAGATAGGCGATGGCCGGCGTCGGCATGGGGCCAAGCAGCTTGACGTCAACACCCGCTGCGGAAAGACCGGCCTCCAGGGCTGACTCGAACATATACCCGGAAAGGCGGGTATCCTTGCCAATCAGCACACTGTTGCGCTGCCCATCACGCTTGAATGCCTGCCCGGCTGCCCAGCCCAGCTTGAGCATGAATTCCGGTGTTATCGGAAACTCACCAACACGGCCACGAATACCATCGGTGCCAAAATAGGTTCTCTCGGACATTACCCTGCCTCCCTCATGGCCGTCACGACCTTGACGGCATCTACGGTTTCCCTGACATCGTGCACCCGGATGATACTGGCGCCCTTCATGGCAGATATTGTCGCGGCTGCGAGGCTGGCCGGCAACCGTTCGCTGACGTCACGGCCGGTAATCTGGCCAAGCATGGACTTGCGGGAGATACCCACCAGCAAGGGATGCCCAAGGAGTTGAAACTGCTCCATCGTCGCCAGTAACTGAAGATTGTGTTCCAGGCTCTTGCCAAAGCCGAAGCCGGGGTCCAGCAGGATATTCTCGGGCCTGACTCCGGCCATCCCGGCCACCCGCATACGCTCGGTCAGGAAGCTGCTCACGTCACGTCGTACGTTCCGGTAATCCGGCCGATCCTGCATGGTGTCCGGCTCACCCTGGATGTGCATGATACACACCGGAACGGCCGCCTTCGCCACCACCTCCGCCGCTCCCTTTCGCTGCAGCGCGCGCACGTCGTTGATAAGGCCAGCGCCGAGCTTCGCGGTTTGCGCCATCACCTCGGGCGCACTTGTATCCACTGACACCACAACATCAAGCTCCGCTGTGATCGCCTCCACCACCGGGCAGACCCGATCAAGCTCCTCCTGCAGGGATACGGGGGACGCTCCCGGCCGGGTCGACTCACCGCCAACGTCGATAAATGCGGCGCCATCCGACACCATCTGTCGGGCCCGGGCAAGAGCCGCCTCAGGCCTGTTGAACTGCCCTCCATCGGAAAAGGAGTCCGGAGTGATATTGAGAATACCCATGACGTGGCAACGGGACATATCCAGTACCCGACCGGCAAAATTCATTTCCATAGCAAACCTTTTCTGGACTGATCTCCATCCGCAAAGCCGACTGCGCACCCGGCCCCCCCACTTCCCAGACCACAAAACAAACGCCGCCCGGAGTCCCGGGCGGCGTTTTGGGTAATGACCTCGCTACCGTCGTGGCGTCAGTGCTCGCCAGCAGGCCGGCCAACACCTGGACGATGACCGTCGTCGGTATTTTTCGGTTCCGGAGCACGTTCAGGCTCATCGGCCGTTACCCCACCGGCTGGACCGCTGTCACCCCAACCCTTCGGCGGGCGCGGCGCACGACCTTCCATGATGTCGTCGATCTGATGACGGTCAATGGTCTCGTATTTCATCAAGGCATCCGCCATCAGGTCGAGCTTGTCCCGGTTATCGATCAGCAGCTGCTTGGCCTTCTCGTAACAGGAATCGATGATGTTGCGGACTTCCTCGTCAATACGCTGGGCGGTCTCAGGCGAGTACACCGTCTGCGCCTGGCCAGCAGACCTGCCCAGGAACGGCTCTTCGCTGTCGGTATCATACTGCAGCGGCCCCAGTTTTTCGGACAGACCCCAGCGGGTTACCATATTCCGGGCCAGACTGGTCGCCCGCTCGATATCGTTGGAGGCACCCGTGGTCACGCCATCAAAGCCGAGGGTCAGCTCTTCAGCAACCCGCCCACCGAACAGGCTGCAAATAGAGCTGATCAGGAAGCGCTTACTGTGGCTGTACTTGTCTTCTTCCGGCAGGAACATGGTCACACCCAGCGCACGGCCCCGGGGAATGATGCTGACCTTGTACACCGGATCGTGCTCAGGCATGAGACGCCCGACAATGGCATGGCCAGACTCATGGTAAGCCGTGTTCCGCTTTTCCTTCTCGCTCATCACCATGGACTTGCGCTCGGCGCCCATCATGATCTTGTCCTTGGCGAGCTCAAATTCTTCCATGGAGACCAGGCGCTGATTGCGACGCGCCGCAAACAGGGCCGCCTCGTTTACCAGGTTGGCCAGATCCGCACCCGAGAAGCCGGGCGTACCGCGAGCTATCAGGACCGGTTCAACACCATCCGCCAGGGGCACCTTCTTCATGTGCACCTTCAGGATCTGCTCGCGACCAATGATGTCCGGCAGCCCAACCACGACCTGGCGGTCGAAACGGCCCGGGCGCAGCAGCGCAGGGTCCAGAACATCCGGACGGTTGGTGGCGGCAATCACGATAACGCCTTCGTTACCTTCAAAGCCGTCCATTTCAACCAGCAACTGGTTCAGGGTCTGCTCGCGTTCGTCGTGGCCACCGCCCATGCCGGCACCGCGATGGCGACCGACCGCGTCAATCTCGTCGATAAAGATGATGCACGGGCTTTGCTTCTTGGCCTGCTCGAACATGTCGCGGACCCGGGAGGCACCCACACCCACGAACATTTCCACGAAGTCGGAGCCGGAGATGGAGAAGAACGGCACCTTGGCCTCTCCGGCAATGGCTTTGGCCAGCAGGGTCTTACCAGTACCGGGCTGCCCGACCATCAGGACGCCCTTCGGAATGCTGCCACCAAGGCGCTGGAACTTGCTGGGATCCCGGAGGAAATCCACCAACTCCTTGACGTCTTCCTTGGCCTCGTCGACACCGGCGACGTCCGCAAAGGTCGTTTTGATCTGGTCTTCGCTCATCAGGCGCGCCTTGCTCTTACCAAAGGACATGGGGCCTTTGCCGCCGCCACCTCCCTGCATCTGGCGCATGAAGAAGACGAACAACGCGATAATGATCAGTATCGGGAAAGCGGCCACCAGCAACTGCGTCCACAGGCTCTGGCGCTCGGGCTCCTTGCCGATGACTTCGACGTTGTTTGCCAGCAGGTCATCCATCAGCTTGTTGTCAGCCACCTGCGGACGGATTGTCTGGAACTGGGAACCGTCGTCGCGGGTGCCCTGGATTTCCAGACCATCAATCGTGACTTTGTTAACCTGGCCCTGCTGGACCATTTCAACGAATTGGGAATAATTGACTTGCTGGCCGGTGGTGGTCGGAGTGAAATTCTGAAACACCATCAGCAGCACGGCGGCTATAATCAGCCAGAGAACCAGATTTTTTGCCATATCGTTCAAGGATCATCACCTGTGAATTGAGGGTCGCCTTGTCGGGAGGCCACCCTTTCCTGACACCTTACACCAATTGTACGCCCGTCCACCAGAAACGGCCTATCCGTATCGGCCACAGGCAGCATGACCATTTGGTCAGCCTTTGAAGCCCTTGCAAACCTGGTAAATCTCGCGGGAACGCGCCCTTGAAGAATCCGGCTTGCGACTCACAACCGTGCTGAAGCTGCCACGCATGTCCGCCAACAGTCCATCAAAGCCTTCGCCCTGAAACACCTTGGCGACAAACACGCCCCCCGGCCGCAAAACCCGTTGCGCCATATCCAGGGCCAGCTCAACCAGCCCCATGGCTTTCGGGATATCAACTGCGGCCATACCACTCATATTGGGCGCCATATCCGAAATTACAACGTCTGCCCGTCGATCACCGAGCAACGCAAGCAACTCCTCGAACACCGCGTCTTCCGTAAAGTCGCCCTGCACAAAGTCCACACCGGCAATGGGATCCATCGGCAGAATGTCGCTGGCAATCACCCTACCGTTGTCTCCCACTTTGTCAGCCGCCACCTGCGACCAGCCGCCCGGCGCAGCCCCCAGGTCCACCACCAACTGGCCAGGGCGGAACAGCTTGTCCTTATGGTCCAGCTCAATCAGCTTATAACTGGCCCGGGAACGGTAGCCGTCTTCCTGAGACTTTTTGACCCAGACGTCGTCGAAATGTTCCTTGAGCCAGCGGTCACTGGACTTTGAGCGGGCCAATATAACCTCCTGAAAACGGTTCAGCCCCCGACCCGGCGCCGATACGTGTTTACGGCCATTTCCCGGGCAGGACGATCTGTTACAATCCGTTGATTATACGATCAGGCCAGCGGCAACACTGCTGACCTTTTGTTAATTGCACCGATAAAGAGATTGCATCATGAGCCTTTCACCGGAACAACGCCGGGAATACCGGGCGATCGCCCACAACCTGAAGCCGGTCATCATCGTCGGTGACAAGGGCCTTTCTGAGGGCCTTCAGGAAGAGCTGGAGCGTGCCCTGAATGATCACGAACTGATCAAGGTCAAGGTAGCCAGCCAGGATCGCGAGGTTCGCCAGGAAACCATCTCCGCCCTGTGCGAGACCGCCGGCGCGGAGCTGGTTCAATCCATTGGCAAGGTCGCGGTGATCTTGCGCCGGGCGAAAAAGCCAAACCCCAAGCTCTCCAACCTGCTGCGCAACAAACACTGATCAGACGTACTCGACTTCCTCGATTTCGTATTCCACGGTGCCCGAGGGCACCCGAATCGCGACCACATCACCCTCGCTCTTGCCCACCAGGGCACGGGCGATGGGCGAGGAAATCGACAGTTTGCCCGCCTTGATATCGGCCTCATCCTCGCCAACGATCTGGTACCGGACCTGTTGATCGGTGTCCATGTTGAGCAAGTGGACGGTGGTACCGAAAATCACCTTGCCAGTGTTCTCCATGGTGGTGACATCAATCACCTGGGACGCCGACAGTTTGCCTTCGATTTCCTGGATGCGGCCTTCGATAAAGCTCTGCTGCTCGCGGGCGGCATGGTATTCCGCGTTTTCCTTGAGGTCGCCATGTTCACGGGCATCCGCGATGGCGGCGATTACCCGGGGACGGTCTTCTGACTTCAGCTTCTGAAGCTCCTCACGGAGGCGGCTCTCCCCCGCCTTTGTCATCGGTACTCTGTCAGCCATAGTCTTACTTTCCTGCGTGAAGATCCTGGAGGCGGCGTACAGTGCGCTCCGGGCCGAACTTGATGGCCCGGCAGAAGGCTTCGCCGCCCGCCAGTGTCGTGGTATAGGTTACTTTGGTCTGCAGCGCCGACTGTCGGATCTGGGCCGAGTCGGAAATCGCCTTGCGACCTTCCGTGGTATTGATAATCAGCTGAACCTGGCCGTTCTTGATGGCGTCCACGATGTGCGGACGGCCTTCACGGACCTTGTTCACCCGATCAACGTCGATGCCGGCCTCTTTCAGGGCCTTGGCGGTACCGGTGGTGGCGACAAGCTTGAAACCGGCCTCCACCAGATCACGGGCCACTTTCGCCGCGCCCGGCTTGTCGACATCGCGCACCGACATGAATGCCGTACCTTTGGCCGGCAGGCGCTCACCAATCGCCAGTGCCGCCTTGGCAAAGGCCTCATCAAAACTGTCACCCAGGCCCATGACTTCGCCCGTCGACTTCATTTCCGGCCCGAGGATCGGATCCACCGCCGGGAACTTGTTGAACGGGAACACGGACTCTTTCACCGCGTAGTAGCTCGGGATGATTTCCTGGGTGAACTCCAGCTCCTTGAGGGTCTTGCCGGCCATGACCCGGGCCGCCACCTTGGCCAGAGACACACCAATGGCCTTGGATACGAACGGCACGGTCCGGGACGCGCGCGGATTGACCTCGATCACGTAGATCTCGCCGTCCTGCCAGGCCAGCTGCACGTTCATCAGGCCGATCACGTCCAGCTCGATGGCCATCTTCCTGACCGCATCGCGCATGTCATCCTGCACCTGCTGGGACAGGGTGTATGGCGGCAGCGAACAGGCGGAATCGCCGGAGTGTACGCCGGCCTGTTCGATGTGCTGCATGATGCCGCCGATGACCACATCGGTGCCGTCGGAGATGGCGTCGATGTCCACCTCAATGGCGGCGTTCAGGAAGTGGTCCAGCAGCACCGGACTGTCGTTGGAGACCAGGACCGCGTTGCGCATATAGCGCACCAGCTCGGTTTCGTCGTAGACAATTTCCATGGCCCGGCCACCCAGTACGTAAGACGGGCGCACCACCAGCGGGTAGCCGATGGCCCGGGCCGCCAGGATGCCTTCCTCGTGGCTGCGCACCGTGGCGTTTTCCGGCTGTTTCAGGCCCAGGCGCTGGATCATCTGCTGGAACCGCTCCCGGTCCTCGGCCCGGTCGATGGCGTCCGGGCTGGTGCCGATGATCGGTACGCCGGCCGCTTCCAGGCCCCGGGCCAGTTTCAGCGGGGTCTGGCCACCATACTGGACGATCACACCCTTGGGCTTCTCGACGTGAATGATTTCCAGCACGTCTTCCAGGGTGATCGGCTCGAAGTACAACCGGTCGGAGGTGTCGTAGTCGGTGGACACGGTCTCCGGGTTGCAGTTGATCATGATGGTTTCGTAGCCGTCTTCACGCATGGCCAGGGCCGCGTGCACACAGCAGTAATCGAATTCGATGCCCTGGCCGATGCGGTTGGGGCCACCCCCGATGACCACGATCTTGTCGCGGTCGCTGGCATCGGCTTCGCACTCTTCCTCGTAGGTGGAGTACATGTAGGCGGTGTCGGAGGCAAATTCCGCGGCGCAGGTGTCCACCCGCTTGTACACCGGGCGAATGCCCAGGTCGTGGCGCAGTTTGCGCAGGCTGACTTCCGAGAGGCTCAGCAGTTTCGCCAGGCGGGCGTCGGAGAAGCCCTTGCGCTTGAGACGGAGCAGAGTGGCCTGGTCGATGTCGGCCTTGCCGGCGCTTTTGAGCGCCTGCTCTTCTTTGACCAGGTCTTCGATCTGCACCAGGTACCAGGGGTCAACATGGGTGTGCGCGAACACATCCGCCACACTCAGGCCGGCCCGGAAGGCGTCACCGATGTACCAGATGCGGTCAGCGCCGGGCACGTTCAGCTCCCGGGTCAGGGTTTCCCGGGCGTCCTCGGAATCCAGGTCCTCGAGCTTTTCATCAAAACCTTCGGAACCCACTTCCAGGCCCCGCAGGGCTTTCTGCAGGGATTCCTGGAAGGTACGGCCGATGGCCATGACCTCCCCCACGGATTTCATCTGGGTGGTCAGGCGGGCATCGGCCTGGGGGAACTTCTCGAAGGTGAACCGGGGAATCTTGGTGACCACGTAATCGATGGACGGCTCGAACGAAGCCGGGGTGACGCCGCCGGTAATCTCGTTGCGCAACTCGTCCAGGGTGTAGCCCACCGCCAGCTTGGCGGCGACTTTGGCGATCGGGAAGCCGGTGGCCTTGGACGCCAGGGCCGAGGAGCGGGACACCCGCGGGTTCATCTCAATGACCACCATGCGCCCGGTGTCCGGGTTGATGCCGAACTGGACGTTGGAGCCACCGGTCTCCACCCCAATCTCACGCAACACCGCCAGGGAGGCGTTGCGCATGATCTGGTATTCCTTGTCGGTGAGGGTCTGGGCCGGGGCCACGGTGATGGAATCGCCGGTGTGCACGCCCATGGCGTCGAAGTTCTCGATGGCGCAGACGATGATGCAGTTGTCGTTCCTGTCGCGGACGACCTCCATCTCATACTCTTTCCAGCCGATCAGGGACTCGTCGATGAGCAGTTCGTTGGTCGGGGACAGGTCCAGACCACGGGTGCAGATCTCTTCGAATTCGTCCCGGTTGTAGGCAATACCGCCGCCGGAGCCACCCATGGTGAAGGACGGCCGGATAATGCACGGGAAGCCGATGTCGTCGGCCACTTTCCAGGCGTCGTCCATGGAGTGGGCGATGGTGGCCCGAGGGCACTCCAGGCCGATCTTCTTCATGGCCTTGTCGAAGCGGTCGCGGTCCTCGGCTTTATCAATGGTGTCGGCGTTGGCACCGATCATTTCCACGCCGTGCTTTTTCAGGATGCCGTGGCGTTCCAGGTCCAGGGCGCAGTTCAGCGCGGTCTGGCCGCCCATGGTCGGCAACAGCGCGTCCGGCTGCTCCTTTTCGATGATCTTTTCAACGGTCTTCCAGGTGATCGGCTCGATGTAGGTGGCATCGGCCATCACCGGGTCGGTCATGATGGTCGCCGGGTTGGAGTTCACCAGGATCACCCGGTAGCCCTCTTCGCGCAGGGCTTTACAGGCCTGGGCCCCGGAGTAGTCAAACTCGCACGCCTGCCCGATCACGATGGGGCCGGCGCCCAGGATCAGGATGCTTTGGATGTCGGTACGTTTTGGCATGTCTTGGTAAACCTGTCAGCAACTTTTGAATTCTGGCAGCGCAACGCGCGGCGCCGGTGAGTTTTCCTGGCGACCCCGCTCAGGCGGATCGCATTTCCATCAGGCGGATAAACTCGTCAAACAGCGGGGCCACGTCATGAGGACCGGGGCTGGCTTCCGGGTGGCCCTGGAAACTGTAGGCCGGTTTGTCAGTCCGGCGAATGCCTTGCAGGGTGCCATCGAACAGAGACTTGTGAGTCGCCTCGACATTGGCCGGCAGGGTTGCCTCGTCTACGGCAAAGCCGTGGTTCTGGCTGGTGATCATCACCGTGCCTTTGGCAAGATCCTGCACCGGGTGGTTGGCACCGTGGTGGCCGTGGCCCATCTTCATGGTTTTGGCGCCACTGGCCAGGGCCAGCAACTGGTGACCCAGGCAGATGCCAAACACCGGGATATCGGTTTCCAACACGTCCTTGATGGCAGTGATGGCGTAATCACAGGGCTCGGGATCCCCCGGCCCGTTGGACAGAAATACGCCATCCGGATTCATCGCCAGCACGTCGGAGGCCGGGGTCTGCGCCGGGACCACGGTAATGTCGCAACCGCGTGAGGCCAGCATGCGCAGAATGTTGAGCTTGACCCCGTAATCCCAGGCCACAACCTTGAAGCGGGCTTTCTCGCGCTCACCGTAACCCTCGCCCAGGACCCATTCGGTCTGGCTCCAGGACCAGATTTTGTCGGTGGTAACTTCTTTCGCCAGATCCATGCCTTTAAGGCCCGGAAACGCTCTGGCCAGTTCCAGCGCTCGCTCTGCAGTGGCGTTTTCGCCGGCCACGATGGCGCCGTTCTGGGAGCCTTTGTTACGCAGCAGGCGGGTCAGTCGGCGAGTGTCAATATCCGCTATCCCGACCACGTTGTTGCTTCTCAGGTAATCGTCCAGGCTTCCCTTGCTACGCCAGCTACTGGCCATGAGGGGCAGATCGCGGATAATCAGGCCGGCGGCCTGAATGCGGTCTGATTCCACATCCTCTTCGTTCACACCGGTGTTGCCGATGTGGGGATAAGTCAGGGTGACGATCTGGCGAGCGTAGGACGGATCGGTCAGGATTTCCTGGTAGCCGGTCATGGCGGTGTTGAACACCACTTCGCCACTGGTTTCTCCGTCAGCGCCAATGGCGATGCCGTAAAAGAGGCTTCCGTCTGCGAGTGCAAGGATTGCGGGTGTACTCAAGGCTTGTATCCTCATCGAGTGGCGTATCGGTTCGTCACGAACAGGAACGCAAGCGCAAATTCAGGTTGCAAAAAAGCGAGACGGAGTCTTGGCTCGGTCCCGCTTTCTTATGAACTTTTTCAAAAGGTACGCTTGGTGCAGTCAAACCGCCTTATTGTAAGAAATATGGCGGTTTTTGTCCACGGGAAATGTCCACGCTGTGGATTAGCCCGAAGCACCGGCGGGCGCCTGGGATTGGAGGCGCCCGCCTCGTAATCCGACAAACCAGCCCTCACTTCAGATCAAGAACATCCTGCATATCATAAAGCCCGGCCGGTTTGCCTCTCAGCCAGAGCGCTGCCCGCATCGCCCCCTTGGCAAAGGTCATCCGGCTGCTGGCTTTATGGGTCACTTCGATGCGCTCGCCTTCAGTGGCGAACAGTACGGTGTGGTCGCCCACCACATCGCCGGCACGGATAGTCTCGAAACCGATCTCCTTGCGAGTGCGCTCACCGGTAAAACCTTCCCGGCCGTAGACGGCGCATTCTTTCAGGTCGCGACCCAGGGCATCGGCAACGACTTCGCCCATGCGTAAGGCCGTGCCAGACGGTGCGTCTTTCTTGTGGCGATGGTGGGCCTCGATGATTTCCACGTCGTAGTCGTCGCCCAGGGTTGCGGCGGCGGTGCGCAGCAGGTTGAGAACGACGTTGACGCCCACGCTCATGTTGGGCGCAAAGACCACGGGTGTGGATTCTGCAGCCAGGGCCAGTTGCTGCTTTTCGGCGTCGGACAGGCCGGTGGTACCAACGATCAGCATTTTGCCGTTGGCTTTGCAGAACTCGGCATTTTCCAGGGTCAGGTCCGGGAAGGTGAAGTCGACAAGAACGTCAAAATCGTCTTTCACGGCAGCCAGCCCGCCCGCCAGCGCTATGCCGGTTTTGCCGATGCCGCTCAGCTCTCCGGCATCAGCCCCGATCAGGCTACTGCCGGGTTCGACAATAGCGGCACCGAGCTCGAGGCCCTCGGTGCCGTCGACGGCTTCGATCAGTACTTTTCCCATGCGCCCGGCGGCGCCGATGATCGCTACCCTCATGTCCCGCGTTTCCTTCATGCCGTTCAGTCCACTCATTCGGTTACGCCGCCCGTCAGAACTTCATTTCATCGAAGAAGCTTTTCACCCCTTCAAACCAGGAGGTTTTCCTCGGAGCATGGTGTGTTCCGGCGCCCCCGTCCAGGGTTTGCTGGAATTCTTCCAGCAATTCTTTCTGCCGTTTGGTCAGGTTGATCGGCGTTTCCACAATCACCCGGCACAACAGATCACCCGCAGCGCCACCTCGCACCGGGTTGACGCCCTTGTTGCGCAACCGGAACAGTTTTCCGGTCTGGGTCTCGGGCGGTATCTTGAGCTTCACGCGGCCATCCAGCGTCGGCACCTCAAGCTCACCACCCAGGGTGGCGTCCACGATGCTGATGGGCACTTCGCAATAGAGGTTGCGGCCATCCCGGGTAAAGATGGAATGCTCACGCACGGCGATCTGCACGTACAGATCGCCGGGCGGCCCCCCGTCAACGCCCATTTCGCCCTCACCAGAGAGGCGGATGCGGTCGCCGGTATCAACCCCGGGCGGCACTTTCACGGAGAGGGTCTTCTCTTCCTGAACACGGCCCTGGCCATGACAGGCACCGCACGGATTCTTGATAATCTGGCCGGAACCACGGCAGGTGGGGCATGCCTGCTGCACGGTAAAGAAGCCTTGCTGCATGCGCACCTGCCCCATGCCCTTACAGGTTCCACAGGCTTCAGGACGGGAGCCTTTTTCGGCGCCACTGCCGTCACACACGTCACACTCCCGGTGCCCCGGAATCGTGATCTTGACGGTTTTGCCTTTTACGGCCTCTTCAAGATCCAGCTCCAGGGTGTAACGCAGGTCAGCACCCCGGGTGCTTCGACCCCGGCCGCCACCACCGAATATGTCACCGAACACATCGCCAAAAATGTCGGAGAAGCTGGCACCACCGCCTCCGAATCCACCGCCGGCCTGGCCATCCACGCCGGCGTGACCAAACTGGTCATAGGCAGCGCGCTTGGACTGGTCCGCCAGTATTTCGTAGGCTTCGCTGGCCTCCTTGAACTTGTTCTCGGCGTCGGTGTCGTCCGGGTTACGGTCGGGGTGATACTTCATCGCGAGCTTGCGGTAGGCTCGCTTGATTTCCTTCTCGTCCGCATCCCGGGAAATCCCGAGAATGTCGTAATAGTCGCGCTTGGCCATGCTTTAAAACCCTGTTTTTTAAACGCGGAAAACGCGGGGAATCCCCCCGCGTTTTCCAACTGCCTGATGTACGTCAGATTTATCGCTTGTCGTCGTCTTTCACTTCTTCGAACTCGGCGTCCACGGCATCATCAGCCTGCTTGGCCTGGGCTTCTTCGCCCTGCCCGCCGGCCTGATCGGCCTGGTCTGCGTACATCTTCTGGGCCAGCTCAGAGGACACTTCCGTCAGCTTCTGGGTCTTGGCCTCAATGTCTTCCTTGCTGGAACCTTCCAGAGCTTCTTCCAGCTCCTTGATCGAGGCTTCGATAGATTCCTTTTCGCTGTCGCTGACCTCGTCACCGGCGTCTTTCAGGGTTTTGCGAACGGCATGCACCATGGCATCCCCCTGGTTACGAACCTGAACAAGCTCTTCGAACTTGCGGTCTTCCTCGGCGTTGGCCTCGGCATCGCGAACCATCTTCTCGATTTCATCGTCATTCAGGCCGGAAGACGCCTTGATCACGATAGACTGCTCCTTGCCGGTGGCCTTGTCTTTCGCGGACACGTTCAGGATACCGTTGGCATCGATGTCAAAGGTGACTTCAACCTGCGGCACGCCGCGCGGAGCCGGCGGAATGTCCGCCAGGTCAAAACGACCCAGGGACTTGTTCTGCTGCGCCTGTTTGCGCTCGCCCTGCACCACGTGAATGGTGACCGCGGTTTGATTGTCGTCCGCTGTGGAGAAGGTCTGCGACTTCTTGGTCGGAATCGTGGTGTTCTTGTCAATCAACGGCGTGGCCACACCACCCATGGTTTCGATGCCCAGGGTCAGCGGGGTAACGTCCAGCAACAGAACATCTTTTACATCACCGGACAATACGGCCGCCTGGATGGCAGCACCCATGGCCACGGCTTCGTCCGGGTTAACGTCCTTGCGGGCTTCTTTGCCGAAGAACTCTTTCACCTTCGCCTGCACCAGCGGCATGCGGGTCTGACCGCCGACCAGAATAACTTCGTCGATTTCGGAGGCCTTCATGCCGGCATCCTGCATCGCCACTTTACAGGGCTCGAGGCTGCGCTGAACCAGGTCTTCCACCAGCGATTCCAGCTTGGCGCGAGTCAGTTTCACATTCATGTGCTTGGGACCAGACGCGTCCGCCGTAATGTACGGCAGGTTCACATCGGTCTGCTGGCTGCTGGAGAGCTCGATCTTGGCCTTCTCGCCCGCTTCCTTCAGACGCTGCATCGCCAGGGAGTCACCCCGCAGGTCAATGCCGCTGTCTTTCTTGAACTGATCTGCCAGATACTCGATGATTTTCAGGTCGAAATCTACACCACCCAGGAAGGTGTCACCATTCGTGGCC